>JAFKGG010000405.1 GCA_017307915.1 Burkholderiales bacterium
CGTTTCGCGACGCCCATGAAGCCGTGGCGCGCGCCGTGCGCATGGCGGCCGACCGCGGCGTCGACCTGGCCGATCTCAGCCTGGATGAGCTGCGCAGCTTCTCGCCGCTGGTCGAGCCCGACGTGTCGGCCGCGCTGACGCTGGAAGGCTCGGTCAACGCCCGCGACCACATCGGCGGCACGGCGCCGGCGCAGGTGCGCACCGCCGTGGCGCGGCACCGCCAGCGGCTGGGCAGCGGCAGCTGACAGCGGAAACCAGGCTTTCCGGGAAAGCCGCCCTCTCCCTCGAAAACAGGGGTTTTCCAGAGGGTCACCGGGGCATTTCAGAGGGTAACGGCCAGCCCCGGCCGGGTATAATCGGCGCTCCGAGACCGATCCGGGTTGTTCGCAGGCCGCCTGCCGCGCCTGCGCCGACTCGCGCGAATGCAATCCGAGCCTCGATGGCGCCGACTGGGCGCCGTGTTTTTTTCGCCAGACCGCATCAGGGCGCAACCGCCCGGTGATCGATGCCGCAACCGCCGCCGGCTCCCGCCGCGCGCGCCGCTTTGCCCTGCCCAACTCCTGCGCGCATCCGGGCGCGCTCCGTCATGGAAATCGCCATTCTGCTCGCGCTGATCGTTCTGAACGGTCTGTTCGCGATGTCCGAGATCGCGCTGGTCACCGCCCGCAAGGCCCGCCTGCAGAAGCTGGTCGACGACGGCGACAAGTCGGCGGCGGCCGCGCTGGCGCTGGGCGCCGACCCGACGCGCTTCATGTCGACGATCCAGATCGGCATCACTTCGATCGGCATCCTGAACGGGATCGTCGGCGAGGCGGCGCTGGCTGCGCCGTTTGCCGACTGGCTCGAAACGCTGGGCGTGGCGCAGCCGTATTCCGACTATGCGGCCACCGCGCTGGTGGTGCTGGTCGTCACCTACGTCTCGATCGTCATCGGCGAATTGGTGCCCAAACGGCTGGGCCAGATCAGTCCCGAGAGCATCGCGCGACTGGTGGCGCGCCCGATGACCTGGCTATCGGTGGCCTCCAAACCCTTCGTGCGCCTGCTGTCGGGCTCGACCAATCTGCTGCTGCGCGGGCTCGGCGCCAATCGAACCCCGGGGCCGACGGTCACCGAGGAAGAAATCCACGCCATGCTGGCCGAAGGTTCCGAAACAGGCGTCATCGAACACAGCGAGCACGCGATGGTGCGCAACGTGTTCCGCCTCGACGACCGGCAGATCTCGTCGTTGATGATTCCGCGCGGCGACATCGTCTACCTCGACGTAGAAGATCCGCTGGCGGTGAACCTGGAAAAAGTGGCGCAGACCGATCACTCGCGCTTCCCGGTGTGCCGCGGCGGACTCGACGACGTGCTGGGCTTCGTGCATACCAAACAGTTGCTTGCGCAATCATTGCGCGGCAAGCAGATCGAGCTCGGGCAGTCGCTGACCGAGATGCTGTATGTACCCGAGACGCTCACCGGCATGGAACTGCTGGAGAACTTCCGTTCGTCGAACACGCAGGTCGCGCTGGTGATCGACGAGTACGGCGAGGTGCAGGGCATGATCACGCTGCAGGATCTGATGGAAGCCATCACCGGCGAGTTCGCCAGCCCCGGTGACGAAGGCGCCTGGGCCCTGCAGCGCGAAGACGGCTCGTGGCTGCTCGACGGCCTGATCCCGATCCCCGAGCTGAAAGACCGGCTCGAACTGCGCACCGTGCCCGACGAAGAACGCGCGCGCTACCAGGCGTTGTCGGGCATGCTGATGCTGATGTTGGGCCGCATGCCGCAGACCGGCGACACAGTGGTCTGGGAGAATTGGCGCTTCGAAGTCGTCGACATGGACGGCAAGCGCGTCGACAAGGTGCTGGCCAGCCCAGTGCCGATCACGCCCAGCGAGGACGACGGCTCGGCGCAATCCGATCCGCTGTAAGGCCATGAGGACGCAATCATGATCGATTATCTACGCGGCATGCTGCGTCGCGCCGCCGCGGTGGCGGTGATCGTGGTGGGTGCGCTGCTGGCCCTGGCGATGGCCGCCATCACCTTGACGGCCGCCTTCTTCATCGGGCTGCTGGCCTGGATCAGCGCACGCTTCGGCGGCGGGCGGCAGCGCGCACCGTCAGCGGCGCAGCAAGGGCCGGCGCAGCAGTCGTCATCCGAGGTCATCGACATCGAGATGCGCGAGATTCCCGAACGTGGTGAAGATGGACCGCGTGCGGATGGAGCGCGTAAAGACGAAGCGCGCAAAGACGAGCCGCGCCAGGACGAACGCAAGGCAAACGAGCGCGGCCAAGACGAGCACCGCTAAGCCTCGCCCAAGCAAGCGCCATCCACGCCGCGCACGACTCGGCAAGCTCGCGCAATCGAGTCACACAACGCGGCCCATGCCCGGCCACAGCGCGCAATCCCCGATTGGCGCCGCTTCGAACGAACTCTTAGAATTCCGCTGTCACTCATCGTTCCTACCCAAGGAGACTCCATGGAACGCCGTTCCTTCCTGCACAAAGCATCCGTCGGCGCCGCCGCCGGCACGCTGGCTGCGCCGGCCATCGTCAGCGCGCAGCCGGCCATTCGCTGGCGCCTGCAATCGAGCTTTCCCAAGAGCCTGGATTCGCTGTTCGGCGCCGCCGAGCTGATCTCGCGCCGCGTCTCGGAAATGACCGGCGGCAAATTCCAGATCAGCGCGCACCCGGCCGGCGAGATCGTGCCCGGGCTGTAGGCGCTCGACGCGGTGCAGGCCGGCACGCTCGAAATGGGTCACACCGCGCTGTACTACTACCTCGGCAAGGAGCCCACCTGGGCGTTCGCCACCGCCGTGCCGTTCGGCCTGAACTGCCGCCAATACAACGCCTGGTGGCACCAGGGCGGCGGCAACAAGCTGTTCAACGAGTTCGCCAACAAGTCGGGCGTGCAGGCCTTCCTGGCCGGCAACACCGGCGGCCAGATGGGCGGCTGGTTCCGCAAGGAGATCAAGGGCCTGGCCGACATGAAGGGGCTGAAGTTCCGCATCGCCGGCCTGGCCGGTGAAGTGCTGTCGCGGCTGGGCGTGGTGACGCAGCAACTGGCTGCCGGCGACGTCTACGCAGCGCTGGAAAAAGGCTCGCTCGATGCCACCGAGTTCACGGTGCCCTACGACGACGAAAAACTCGGCTTTCAGAAAGTAGCCAAGTACTACTACTACCCCGGTTTCTGGGAAGGCGGCGCAGCGGTGCACGCGATCGCCAACCAGAAGGCGCTGGCCGCGCTGCCGGCCGAATATCGGGCGATCCTGGAAGCGGCTTGCGAAGAAGCCAACGCCTTCGTCACGGCGCGCTACGACGCCGGCAACCCGGCGGCACTCAAGCGCCTGATCGCCGGCGGTGCCGTGCTGCGCGCGTTCCCGAAATCAATGCTCGACGCTGCCTACAAGGTCACGCAAGACGTCTATCGCGAGCTGGGCGCCAAGAGCGCCGACTTCAAGAAGGTGCACGACCATTACTTCGCGTTCCAGCGCGAGCAGATCCCCTGGTTCCGCGTCAACGAGAACAGCTTCGACGACTTCATGGCCTCGGCCGTGACGCCCGCGCGCGCCGCGCCGGCGAAAAAGTAAGCGGCATCACCCGCCGGCTCGCCATGGCGGGCCGGCTGCCGCGCCATGGCCGAGCGGACGCTACGCCATGGCCGAGTGGCCGCCGCGCAGTGGCCGGGCGGACGCTGCGGCGGCTGGCGCGCAGCAAGCGCAACCGGCGCAACGCCAGTTCAACGCGACGCGCCCGGCGGGCCGCTCCCACTCGCAGCGTCGCCGCCGGCAGCAGCACCGGCTTCACCCCGTGCCTGGCCCTGCGCCTGCCCCTCCTCGGCGGGTTCTTGTCCGCTGCTTTCGCCCTCTCCCTCGGCATCGGCCTCACCTTCGTCGCCGCCCGCTTCCTCGGACTGCTCCGGCTCCTCGCCGCCGATCGATTCGACTTGGATCTCGATCGTATTCAAGTCGACGCTATGCGGCTTGTCGAGGAACGAGGTGACCAGGCCCGGCCAGAAGATCAGGATCGCCACCAGCAGCAGCTGCAGCAGCACCCAGGGTATCGAGCCCAGATAGATATCGCGGCTCTTGACTTCCTTCGGCGCGATGCCGCGCAGATAGAACAGCGCGAAGCCGAACGGCGGATGCATGAACGAGGTCTGCATGTTCACGCACAGCAGCACGCCGAACCAGATCAGGTCGATGCCCATCTTGTCGGCCACCGGCGCCAGCAGCGGAATGATGATGAACGCGATCTCGAAGAAATCGAGAAAGAACGCCAGGAAGAACACGAACAGATTGACCAGGATCAGGAACACCGCCGGGCTGCCGCCGGTGACGTGCATGATCATGTGCTCGATCCAGATGCCGCCATCGACGCCCTGAAACACCAGCGAGAACACGGTGGCGCCGATCAGGATGAAGATCACCATCGCGGTGATGCGCGCCGTCGAGTCCATGCCTTGGCGCAGCAGCGTCCAGGTCAGCCGCCCGTGCATCGCGGCCAGCAGGATCGCCCCCACCGCGCCCATCGCGCCGGCCTCGGTCGGCGTGGCCCAGCCCATGAAGATCGTGCCCAGCACCAGGAAGATCAGCACGATCGACGGCACCATGCCCCACAGCACTTTGCGCCACAGCGCGAAGCCGCTGATCGTGCGTGCCTCGGGTGGCAGCGGCGGCATGTAGTGCGGGCGCAGCCGCGACAGGATGAAGATGTAAACCAGGAAGATCAGCGTCTGTGCGATCGACGGGCCGATCGCGCCCAGGTACATGTCGCCGACCGAGCGGCCGAGCTGGTCGGCCAGCACGATCAGCACCAGCGACGGCGGGATCACCTGCGTGATCGTGCCCGAGGCGGCGATGACGCCGGTGGCCAGCCGCATGTTGTAGCCGTAGCGCATCATGATCGGCAGCGAGATCACGCCCATCGCGATCACCGACGCCGCCACCGTGCCGGTGATGGCGCCCAGGATCGCGCCAACGATCACCACCGCATAGGCCAGCCCGCCCGGCACCGAGCCGAACAACTGCCCGGTACCCTCAAGCAGATCTTCGGCCAGGCCGCAGCGTTCCAGCACCGCGCCCATGAAGGTGAAAAACGGTATCGCCAGCAGCAGGTCATTCGACAAGATGCCGAACACGCGCAGCGGCAGGTTGGCCATGTACTGCGGCGGGAAGAAACCCAGCTCGATCGACACGAAGCCGGCCACCAGACCCAGCGCCGCCAGCGAGAAAGCGACCGGAAACCCGATCAGCATCACGATCACCAGGCCCGCGAACATCAGCGGCGCCATGTTTTCCATCGCTATCATCGTGTCGGCTTTCGGCTCGTTCTTCTGTTCGGCACGGCGCGGCGCGCCGGCATGCGCGGCTTATTGCAGCGGCCGCTCGTATTGGGTGTCCATGTCATATTGGCCGCGCAGGAACGCGATGCGCTTGATGATCTCGGCAATGCCCTGCAGCGACAGCATCAGGAAGCCGAACGGGATCAGCAGCTTGACCGGCCAGCGGATCAGCCCGCCGGCATTGCCCGAGATTTCGCCGCTATGCCAGGCTTCCAGAAACCACGGCCACGACATCCACACCATCAGCAGCGCCGCCGGCATCAGGAACACCAACAGGCCGAACAAGTCGATCTTGGCCTTGGTCGGGCCGGTGCGCCCGCCGTAGACCACGTCGACGCGCACGTGCTCGTTCAGTTTCAGCACCCAGGCCGCGCCCAGCATCACCGTGACGGCGAACAGGTACCACTGAACCTCGAGCCAGGCGTTCGAACTGTAGTCGAGCAGGTAGCGCATGGTGGCATTGACGGCCGAAACCATGCATGAAATGAATACGGCCCAGACAGCGAAGCGGCCGAGCCATTCATTGACTCGATCGATGCCATGGGCCAGGGCGAGATAAGGCTTCATCAGACAGGACCGGTTGCGATGCGTGCTGCGGCGGGCGGAGAGCCGCCCACCGATCGGCATGATCGAACGGTACTGTAATCGCTTTCAGCCGGTGGCGGAAATCCGGAAAGCCCCGTGTTGACGCGGCCCGGCCTGGCACGACCGGGTCCGCTCCCCCAGAGATTGACTTCTTCGTCAGCGCTTGCGCGGCGGCGGCAGATCGGTGCAAACGCCTTCGTAGACCTCGGCCGCCATGCCGATCGATTCGCCCAGCGTCGGATGCGGGTGAATCGTCTTGCCGATGTCGACCGCGTCGGCGCCCATTTCGATCGCCAGCGCGACCTCGCCGATCATGTCACCGGCATGCGTGCCGACGATCGCGCCGCCCACCAGCCGATGGGTCTGCTCGTCGAACAGCAGCTTGGTGAAGCCTTCGTCGCGGCCGTTGGCGATGGCACGGCCCGATGCGGCCCACGGGAATACCGCCTTTTGCACCGCGATGCCCTTCGCCTTGGCCTCGTCTTCCGTCAAGCCAGCCCAGGCCACTTCGGGATCGGTGTAGGCCACCGATGGGATCACGCGCGCATCGAAGAAACTCTTCTGGCCGGCTGCGGCTTCGGCCGCCACATGCGCCTCATGCACCGCCTTGTGCGCCAGCATCGGCTGGCCGACGATATCGCCGATCGCGAAGATGTGCGGCACGCCGGTGCGCATCTGCGTATCGACCGCGATGAAGCCGCGTTCGTCCACAGCCACGCCGGCGCGTTCGGCGCCGATGCGTCGGCCGTTCGGACTGCGGCCCACCGCCGACAGCACCAGATCGTAGGTCTGCGGCTCGGCCGGCGCGTTCTCGCCTTCGAACCAGACGCGGATGCCGTCGGCAGCGGCCTCGGCCTTGACCGTCTTGGTGCGCGTCATCACATGATCGAAGCGGTGCTGGTTGTGCTTTTGCCAGACCTTGACCAGGTCGCGGTCGGCGCCGTTCATCAGGCCGTCGAGCATCTCGACCACGTCCAGCCGCGCGCCCAGCGTCGAATAGACGCTGGCCATCTCCAGGCCGATGATGCCGCCGCCGATGATCAGCATGCGCTTGGGCACCAGCGGCAGTTCGAGCGCACCGGTGGAATCGACGATGCGCGGATCGTCGGGCAGGAACGGCAACCGCACCACGCTCGAACCGGCAGCGATGATCGCCTGCTCGAAGCCGACGGTGACGCTCTCGCCGCTGCGCTGCTGGCCCTCGCCGGTGGTCAGCTCGACGCGCAGACGGTTGGCGTCGATGAACTCGCCCACGCCGCGCAGTACACGCACCTTGCGATGCTTGGCCATCGAGACCAGGCCGCCGGTCAGCTTGCCCACTACCTTGCGCTTGTGCGCGCGCAGCTTGTCCAGGTCGACCTGCGGCGCACCGAACGACACGCCCAGATCGCCGAAATGGCGCGCCTCGTCGATCACTGCGGCCACGTGCAGCAGCGCCTTCGACGGAATGCAGCCAACGTTCAGGCACACGCCGCCAAGGGTGGCGTAACGTTCGACCAGGATCACGTCCATGCCCAGGTCAGCGGCGCGAAACGCCGCCGAATAGCCGCCGGGACCACCGCCGAGCACCAGCATCTGGCAACGTTGATCGACCGGGCCGGCCGCTGCGGCAGAGGCAGCCGGTGCCGCGGGGCCGCCCTGCTGCGCAGCCGTGCCGGCAGCCGCAGGTGACGCGGCGGATGAGCCTGCCGGCGCGGCCGCCGACTGGCTGCCTGCGGTACCCGAGGCTTGCTGCGAGGCGGGGCCGGCACCTGCCGCAGCCTGTTCGGCCGTGGGCGCAGCCCCTTTGGCAGAGCCCTGGGCAGCCTTGAGCACCACTAGCGGCGAGCCCTTCGACACCTTGTCGCCCAGCTTCACCTTCAGCTCGGCCACCACCCCCGCCGACGACGACGGTATCTCCATCGACGCCTTGTCCGACTCCACCGTCACCAGCGACTGGTCTACCTGCACCTCGTCGCCCACCTTCACCAATACCTCGATCACCTCGACTTCGGCGAAATCGCCAATGTCGGGCACGCTCACATCGATCAGATCACTCATCAGAAGGTCTCCGTCGCGGCGTTCACAGCATCGTGCGCCGGAAATCGGCCAGCAACTGCGCCAGATAGGTATTGAAGCGGCCGGCGGCAGCGCCGTCGACGACACGGTGATCCCAGGACAGCGACATGGGCAGGATCAGCCGTGGTTGGAACGCCTTGCCGTCCCACGTCGGGCGCATCGCCGAGCGGCACACCCCCAGGATCGCCACCTCGGGTGCGTTGATGATCGGCGTGAAATAGGTACCGCCGATGCCGCCCAGGCTCGAAATCGAGAACGTGCCGCCCTGCATGTCGCCCGGCGCCAGCTTGCCTTCGCGCGCCTTGGCCGCCAGCTCGGCGGTTTCGCGCGCGATCTGCAGCACACCCTTCTGGTCGGCATCGCGGATCACCGGCACCATCAGCCCGTTGGGCGTGTCGGCCGCAAAACCGATGTGGTAGTAGCGCTTCAGAATCAGGTTCTCGCCATCGAGCGACGAATTGAAATCGGGGAACTTCTTCAGCGCCGCGACGCAGGCCTTGACCAGGAAGGCCAGCAGCGTCACCTTGACGCCGCTCTTCTCGTTCTCGCGATTGAGCTGTACGCGGAAGGCTTCCAGCTCGGTGATGTCGGCATCTTCGTGATTGGTGACGTGCGGAATCATCACCCAGTTGCGGTGCAAGTTCGCCGCCGAGATCTTGCGAATGCGCGGCTGCGGCCGCGACTCGATCGGCCCGAACTTGGTGAAATCCACCTTGGGCCACGGCAGCAAGCCGAGTGCCGCGCCGCCATCGGCGCCTGCTGCAGCCGCGGCCGGGGCGCCGCCGCTGACGGCCTGGCGCACCGCGTTCTTCACGTAGTCGCGCACGTCGTCTTGCACGATGCGCTGTTTCGGGCCCGTGCCGCGCACTTGCGACAGATCGACACCCAGCTCGCGCGCGAACTTGCGCACCGAAGGCGAAGCGTGCGGCTTGACGATGTGCTGTTCGCCGTTCGGGCTGTCGGGGTCGATGACCGGGGCGCTGCGCGCCGGAGCCGGTGCCGTTGCAGCGGCAGGCGACGGTGCGTCGGCTCGCGCCGGGCTTGGCGAGGCCTGTGCAGGCGCCGGGGCGGGTCGAGCATCGGCAGGCGCAGTTGCCGCGGATGCCGAAGCCGGCGCTGCCGACGATGCGGCCGCAGGTGCCGCCGCCGGCGACGAGCCCGCCTGCCCGCCCGCCGTAGCCGGAGCGCCCGCAGCAGCCCCCGCCCCGGCCTTGAGCACCACCAGCGGCGAGCCCTTCGACACCTTGTCGCCCAGCTTCACCTTCAGCTCGGCCACCACCCCCGCCGACGACGACGGTATCTCCATCGACGCCTTGTCCGACTCCACCGTCACCAGCGACTGATCTACCTGCACCTCGTCGCCCACCTTCACCAATACCTCGATCACCTCGACTTCGCTGAAATCGCCAATGTCGGGCACGCTTACATCGATCAGATCACTCATCGTTGACTCACTCTGTGGCAGGCAGGCCGCGGCGCCAGCGCCGCGCCCGCTTGACGGATACAGTTGCAGATACGGCGAAGCCGGCGGCATTCACCTGCCGGCTTCATCGCGATGCTGCGCAGTTCAGCTCAGGCGTGCTGCGGATTGGCCTTGTCGGTATTCAGGCCGTACTTGGCGATCGCTTCGGCCACCTTCTTGGCCGGCAGCGCTCCTTCGTCAGCCAGCGACTTCAACGCCGCCACCACCACGAAGCGGCGATCGACCTCGAAGTGCTCGCGCAGCTTGGCGCGGAAATCCGAGCGGCCGAAGCCGTCGGTGCCCAGCACGCGATAGCTGCGCCCCTTCGGTATGAACGGCCGGATCTGGTCGGCGAACAGCTTCATGTAGTCGGTGGAAGCGACGATCGGCCCGCTGCTCTTCTCGAACATCTTCGTCACGTAGGGCTGGCGCGCCTTGGCGCTCGGATTCAATAGGTTTTCGCGCTCGCAGTCGAGCCCGTCGCGGCGCAATTCAGTGAAGCTGGTGATGCTCCAGACGTCGCCGGCCACGCCCCAGTCCTTTTCGAGCATTTCAGCGGCGGCCATCACCTCGCGCAGGATGGTGCCCGAGCCCAGCAATTGCACGCGCTGCTCGGCCTTCTTCATGCCGGGCCGCAACAGATAACCCCCCTTGACGATGCCTTCCTCGTCCCCCTTGCGCAAGCCCGGGTGCGGGTAGTTCTCGTTCATCACGGTCAGGTAGTAGAAGACGTTTTCCTGGTCTTCGACCATGCGCTTCAAGCCGTGATGGATGATCACCGCCAGCTCGTGCGCAAAGGTCGGGTCATACGACACGCAGTTCGGAATCGTCGACGACAGCACGTGGCTGTGGCCGTCTTCGTGCTGCAGACCCTCGCCGTTGAGCGTGGTGCGCCCGGCCGTGCCGCCGAGCAGGAAGCCGCGTGCCTGCATGTCGCCGGCCGCCCAGGCCAGGTCGCCGACGCGCTGGAACCCGAACATCGAGTAATAGATGTAGAACGGGATCATGATGCGGTCGTTCGTCGAATACGACGTGGCCGCGGCGATCCACGAACAAAACGCGCCGGCTTCGTTGATGCCCTCTTCCAGGATCTGGCCGGCGGCATCTTCGCGGTAATACATCACCTGGTCTTTATCGACCGGCGTGTATTTCTGCCCGCCCGGCGAATAGATGCCGAGCTGGCGGAACATGCCTTCCATACCGAAGGTGCGCGCCTCGTCGGGCACGATAGGCACCACGCGCGGGCCCAGCGTCTTGTCGCGGATCAGCGCCGTGAGCGCACGCACGAAGGCCTGCGTGGTCGAGATCTCGCGCCCTTCGGCGGTGGGGTCGAGCAGCGCCTGGAATGCCTCGATGCCCGGCACCTGCAGATGTTCGCTCGATACGCGGCGGCGCTGCGGCAGCGAACCGCCCAGCGCCTGGCGGCGTTCCAGCATGTACTGCATTTCAGGCGAATCCACCGGCGGCCGATAGAACGGCAGCTCTTCCAGTTTGTCGTCGGGAATCGGAATGTTGAAGCGATCGCGGAACTCGCGGATCGACTGCGCGTCGAGTTTCTTCAGCTGGTGCGTCGGGTTCTTCGCCTCGCCGGCACGGCCCATGCCATAGCCCTTGACCGTCTTGGCCAGAACCACCGTGGGTTGGCCTTTGTGGTTGGCGGCCGCGTGGAACGCCGCATACACCTTGTGCGGATCATGGCCGCCGCGGTTCAGGCGCCAGATGTCCTCGTCGGTCATCCGCGACACCATCTCGAGCAGCTTCGGATGCTTGCCGAAGAAATGCTTGCGCACGTAGGCGCCGTCGTTGGCCTTGTAGGCCTGGTATTCGCCGTCGACGGTTTCTTCCATCACGCGCTGCAGGATGCCGTCCTTGTCACGCGCCAGCAGCGGATCCCAGTACGAACCCCAGATCAGCTTGATGACGTTCCAGCCCGAGCCGCGGAAATCGCCTTCCAGTTCCTGGATGATCTTGCCGTTGCCGCGCACCGGGCCGTCAAGCCGCTGCAGATTGCAGTTGATGACGAACACCAGGTTGTCGAGGTGCTCGCGCGCCGCCAGGCTGATCGCGCCCAGCGATTCGGGTTCGTCCATCTCGCCGTCGCCGCAGAACACCCAGACCTTGCGGTTGCTGGTGTCGGCGATGCCGCGCGCATGCAGATACTTCAGGAACCGCGCCTGATAGATCGCCATCAACGGGCCCAGGCCCATCGACACGGTGGGGAACTGCCAGAAATCGGGCATCAGCTTCGGATGCGGATACGACGACAAGCCCTTGCCGTCGACTTCCTGGCGGAAATGATCGAGCTGATCCTCGGTAAGCCGTCCTTCCAGATAGGCACGGCCGTAGAGCCCCGGCGCCGAATGCCCCTGGAAGTAGACCAGGTCGCCGCCGTGCCCTTCGTGCGGGGCATTCCAGAAGTGGTTCATGCCGGCGCCGATCATCGTGGCCAGCGACGCGAATGACGCGAGGTGGCCGCCCAGATCGCCGCCGTCGGGCGGGTTGTGCTTGTTCGCGCGCACCACCATCGCCATCGCGTTCCAGCGAATGAACGAGCGGATGCGCTCTTCATATTCGGCATTGCCCGGCGAGCGCGCTTCGAGCTGCGTCGGGATCGTGTTGACGTAGGCGGTGTGCGGCGAGAACGGGATGTAGGCGCCCGAACGGCGCGCCTTCTCGATCATGCGCTCAAGCAGGAAGTGCGCGCGCTCGGGGCCTTCGCGATCGATCACCGCTTCGAGCGCGTCGAGCCACTCGCGTGTTTCCAGCGCATCCGTGTCTTGTGGATCACGGGCGGCGGGCAGATGGCTGGGAACCGCTGACATGACTTCTCCTCTTATCGAAATTCGACGACGATTATTTGAATGATTCTAGAAAGGGCTTGTAGAAAAGACAAGGGAAATTTTCAGATCGAGAAAACGAATTTCATAATATAAAATAACAATTCCATTGCCCGGTTGATGATTCAATCGGTCGCGGCAGCGGCAAGGTCATTGCATGAGCTGCCTGCCGAACGCCGGCTTGCGGTTGCGCAGCACTAGGGTCGATGCCCATGGACGGTTGATCGGCGGGCTGCCTAAACTGCCCCGGTACACTGTTCACTTCATGAAGCACCGCTCCGACTCATCCGCACGCCGGGCCGAAATGCGTGCGCTGCGCTGGCTGTCCCTGTCGCACGCGTTCGGCATGGGTCTGTTCGTGCTGTTGATGGGCGCGTTCTTCTGGTATTTGCAATACGTCGAGGCCGAGCAGCAGCGCCAGGCCCTGTACCGCGACGTGGCCAGCGCGCAGACGGCGCTGCGCCGCGAACTGCGCGACGACCACGACGAGATCACCGTGCTGGCGCAGGAATGGGCCTCGCGCACGCGCCGCAACCTCGACGCCGCCGACTCGGGCATCGAGGATTTCCTGGCACGGCAAAGTGCCGCCGTCTATGTCGCGCTGATCGATGCCGACGGCCGCGTCGTGCATTCGCTGCACGCACGCGGCGTCGGTCCGTTCGCATTGCGCGCCGCCGGCGCGCGCGTCGCCGACCCGGCCGGCAGCGCCGCGTTCGCCGAGATCCGCAATCGCGACCAGGCCGTGTTCACCGCACCGTTCACCACCGCTTCCAGCGACGTGCTGTTCGAACTGTACGCACCGGTGTTCGGCAACGGCGGCTTCGCCGGCGGCGTCATCGTCGGCTATTCGCTGAACCGCATCCTGGCCGGCCCGCTGTTGCAGACGATCCGCGATCGTTACCAGTTGGCGATCATCGATCGCGACGGCAACACGCTGGTCAGCTCATCCTTGTTCTCGATGGATTTCGCCAATCTCAGCCACGAGATGGCGCTCGACCCACCGGGCCACGGCATCAAGCTGCGCGCCTTCGCCTACGAGATCCAGCCGCGGCTGATCGACCGCACGCTGCTGGCCGCGGTGATTGGTTTGTCGGCCGCCATCCTGGTCAGCCTGATCATGCTGTGGCGCCACGCGCGGCGCCGCCTGTTCGCCGAATACGAACGCGATCGCCTGTTCACGCTGTCGCCCGATCCGCTGTGCGTGTTCGATACCGACGGCACGCTGGTGCGCGGCAACCCCGCTTTCGAAGCGGTGCTCGGCGGCAACGAACGGCGCCGGCGCATCGACCGCTGGGTGCACCACGACGACCGGCACCAGGTCGCGGCAGCGCTGGCGCACATCCGCAGCCCCGGCATGTCGTCGGCCAGCTTCGAGGCGCGCTTTCGGGCGCGCAGCGCCGACGAGGCGGCCGCGGCACACGAGGCGGCGCTGGCCGATGAAGTGGGCGCCGGACAGGAAGCAGGAGCGAACGACGGCGACCATGCGGGGGAGCCCGCAGACACCGTGACAGGACGGGATCTCGCAGAGCACGACGTCGACGACAATGACAACCCCGGCGACGAAAGCGCCTGGCGCTGGCTGCACTGGTCGCTGCGCCGCGACCCGGACGCCAAGCGGCCGCTGCTGTACGCGGTGGCGCGCGATGTCACCGAGCGGCGCCAGGCCGAATCGGCACTGGCCGCCGAAACCGCGTTCCGGCAGGCGATGGAAGACTCCATCCTCACCGGCATGCGCGCCTTCGACCTGCAGGGGCGCATCACCTACGTCAACCGCGCCTTCTGCCGGATGGTCGACTTCACCGAAGCCGAGCTGGTCGGCGCCGTGCCGCCCTATCCATACTGGCCGCAAGGCGACGCAAGCTGGAACCGCGAAAGCCTGGAACGCATCCTGCGCGGCGACACGCCGCCCAGCGGCTTCGAAGTCAAGGTGCGCCGGCGCGACGGCTCGCTGTTCGACGCGCGCATGTACGTTTCACCACTGATCGAACACGGCGGCCAGCAGACCGGCTGGATGACCTCGATGACCGACGTCACCGAGCCCAAGCGCATCCGCGAGCAGCTTGCCGCCGCGCACGAACGCTTCACTACCGTGCTGGACGAACTCGACGCCGCCGTATCGGTGGTGGCGCGCCCGCCCGAGGGCTCGAACGACCGTGCCGAGCTGCTGTTCGCCAACCGCATGTACCGCAGCCTGTTCGGCGCCGACAGCGGCCGCCACGAATCGCTGCTGGCCGCGCAACAGGGCCGCAGCGAAGGCGGCGCGGCCGCCGAGATCTTCGACGCGCTGCTGGGCCGCTGGTTCGAAGTGCGCTGCCGGCAGATCCGCTGGGTCGACGGCAGTTCGGTCGAGCTGCTGGTGGCCACCGACGTCACGCGTCGGCACGAGATCGAGGAAATCCAGCGCGAGCAGGATCGCAAGCTGCAGCGCACCTCGCGTCTGGTCACGATGGGCGAGATGGCCTCGTCGCTGGCGCACGAACTGAACCAGCCGCTCACTGCCATCGCCAATTACTGCATGGGCCTGTCGGCGCGCATCCGCAGCCGGCTGGCGGCCGGCCAGCCGGTCAGCGCCAGCGAGCTGCTCGAACCGCTGAGCAAGACCGCCGCCCAGGCCGCTCGCGCCGGCGAAGTCATCCGCCGCATCCGCAATTTCGTCAAGCGCAGCGAACCCGAGCGGCGCCGCTGCGAAGTCACCACCATCGTCGCCGACGCCGTCGGCCTGGCCGAGATCGATGCGCATCGCCAGGGCATGCGCATCGACACCGCGCTCGAAGCCGGCCTGCCCACGCTGTACGCCGACCCGATCCTGATCGAACAGGTGCTGCTGAACCTGCTGAAGAACGGCATCGAGGCGATGCGCGAGTGCCCGCCGGCCAACGGCCGCGGCGTGCGGCTGGCGGTCGAGTATCGCGCCGGCCACGTCGAGTTCAGCGTCACCGACCAGGGCAGCGGCCTGGCGCAGGATGCGCAGGAACGCCTGTTCGAACCCTTCTTCACCACCAAGGCCGAAGGCATGGGCATCGGCCTGAACATCTGCCGATCGATCGTCGAATCGCACAAAGGCCGCCTATGGGCCGAACAGCCGCCTGAAGGCGGCTGCTGCTTCCGTTTCACCCTGCCCGTCGACGATGCCGGCATGCCGGCCGAATCGACACCGGCCAGAGACACCGCACGAGCCACCATCGTATGAACGCCTCTATCTCTTCCCCCGTCCCCGTCGACGAAGGCACCAGCCCTACCAGCCGCGACGGCATCGTCTATGTCGTCGACGACGACGAAGCCGTGCGCGACTCGATGCGCTGGCTGCTCGAAGCCAACGGCTTCCAGGTCAGCACCTTTGCCAGTGCCGAGGAATTCCTCGCCAACCTGCCCTCGCCCGAGCCGGTTGCCTGCCTGCTGCTCGACGTGCGCATGCCCGGCATGTCGGGCCTTGAACTGCACGAAGAACTGGTACGCCGCGGCTCGACGCTGCCGCTGGTGTTCATCACCGGTCACGGCGACGTGCCGATGGCCGTGGCCAGCATGAAGAAAGGCGCCCACGACTTCCTCGAGAAGCCGTTCAGCGACGAGCAGTTGCGCCAGCTCGTCTCCGACTGCCTGGCGCGCGCCTCGGTCGCCATGCAAGGCCGCCTGCAAGACCGCGAGGCGCACGAACGCATCGACCGCTTGACCGGCCGCGAGCGCCAGGTGCTGGAACTGATCGTCGCCGGCCGCCTGAACAAGCAGATCGCCGATGACCTGGGCATCAGCATCAAGACCGTGGAAGCGCATCGCGCCAACATCATGGACAAGCTGGGCGCGCGGACGATGGCGGATCTGATGCGGATTGCGTTGCGGGCGGGGACGCAGAAGGCGGAGTGAGGCCAGCCGGCACCGCCGCTGGACAAAGACCTGATTAGTCGTGCTATAATTTTTTGCTCAGCGGCTGTAGCTCAGTTGGATAGAGTACCTGGCTACGAACCAGGGGGTCGTGGGTTCGAATCCTGCCAGCCGCGCCAATAAATCAAGCACTTAGGCCAGTCTTCACAGACTGGCCTTTTTCTTTTTCCGACACTTTTCCGACAGGGTCCATTCGCGCCCTCCTCCAAGCGTGAGCGTCCGCGTCCCGGTTTTCCCCCGTTGCACGATACCTTCGGCGGCGTCGAGAAGCTCGCGCAACTCGGCTGCCGAGTAATGGGCCGGACTTGCTGGCCGACTCAGCCGGACTGGGTGCGATTGTCCCTCACCCCGCGCAGCGCGCGCAGGGGCTCGGCGTTCGTCATCTCGACACCGCCGACCATGACGTTCTTGGCCTCTCACGTTGCGATCTGCTGAGCGCGGGCGAGCTGCCATATGACAGCTAGAGTTAATGCTTCGTTACGAGGGGTTCCGCGCATTGCACATCTCTGCCTCCGTCATAGGCCGGCTGCAGCCAACGCGCGGAACGTAGCGACGTGATCGCCGGTCGCTCGCCTTGTTAAGCTGTACGACGCCGGCGCCGGGCGGCGACCATTGTCACGAGTCCACCAACCACGAACATGCTGTACAAGGCCGGCTCGGGGACGGGGCTCACGGCCACGTTGTCGATGTCGAAGCGAAGGTCGGCAAATGTGGTGCTGGCAGGCAAGTAGAGTCCGAGCTGCAAGTTCTGGATGTTCGAGAAGACGCTGTTGAAGTTCCCCGCGCCGTAGGACAAGAAGGGCGGGTTGCCATCGATGAGCGGGAAGGAAATCGTGGTCCACGTATCGGGATCGATTGCATACTGCGCGTCGTAGGCCAAGCTGGCGGCGCGACCGGCACCTGCGTCGAAGCGAGCGTACAGGTTCAGCGTTTCGGCGTAGTTGTGCCGGACTGCGACGCTGAAGGTCTGGTTGCCGTCCGTAAGCCAGTTACCCACGAACGCGTCACCGCTAGCATTGGCAGCGTCGTTTCCACGAAACAGGATCTGCAGCGGAGGGGCGCCGAAAGGCCCCGATGCGCCGGAAGCGAAGGTCGAGGTGAAGGAAATGTAGCCCGAATCATCGATGCCGCCGCTCGCATTGTAAGTGGGGGCGGCGGAGGTGCCGGTGAGCCATCCGCTGGCGCCGGACTCGAAGGTCTCGGTGAAGCTCGTTACGGCGGAGGCGGGAACGGTGGCCAGGGCGAGAGCCGAGGCGAAGGCGAGTCGAGGCAACAGTTTCATGGTCTCTCCCAATGACAAGGGTGGTATGCGATGGGCCGGCTCACCGCGAACCGGGTTTGGCTCCAATGCATTCCGAAGTGCATCTGATAACGATTATTATTCTCGTTCTAGTATGGGAATTCTGCTCGAATCATGCACGCGCCGTCAACCCTCGCCGGCATGAAGCGGCGATACACGATCACTTTTCCAGATAGTCGCGACGCACCTTCCGATCTCAATGGCCACCACTCTGCCCGTCGATTCCTTCATCAGCTTCACCCTGGCCATCGCGCTGCTGTTCGCCGGCAAGAAGCTCACGCACCGCTTCGAGCTCTTGCGCCGCTACACGATTCCCGAAGCCGTCACCGGCGGCCTGCTGTGTGCGATCGTAGTCGCGATGGTCTATCTGCTGGCCGATGTGCGGATCGAGTTCGACGTGCAGATCCGCTCGACGCTGATGCTGTACTTCTTCGCTGGCATCGGCCTGAAGTCCGACATACGCACGCTGCGCGAGGGCGGCCGGCCGCTGCTGGTGCTGATGGCGCTGGCGGGCGCCTTCATCGTTTTGCAGAACCTGCTAGGCATGACCGTGGCCAGCGGCTTCGGCTTGGATGCGCGGGCCGGTCTCATGACCGGCTCGATCTCGCTGACCGGCGGCGTCGGCACCACGCTGGCCTGGGCCGATGAGTTCACGCAGCGGCTGGGCATCGCCAATGCGCTCGAACTCGGTCTGGCCAGCAACATGATCGGGCTGATCGCTGCCTGCGTCATCGGCGGACCGATCGCCGGCCATCTGATCCGCCGCTATCGGATCGAAGCGTCCGGCGACTCGCGGCTCGACATCGGCGTGACTTACGACGAGGAACACACGCCGCTCGACTACTACGGCGTGCTGCGCGCCTGGCTGTGGCTGAACCTGGCATTGATGCTCGGGCACAGCTTGTCGACGGCCGTCGGCCGGCTCGGCCTGCTGCTGCCCGAATTCGTCGGCTGCCTGCTGGCGGGCATTCTGATCAGGAACCTCGTGCCACGCCTGCCGGGACCTCGCCTGTTCGGCTCGTGGTCGGGCATCAAGCACGGCTTGGCGCTGATCTCGGATCTGTGCCTGGGCATGTTCCTCACGATGGCCTTGATGGGGCTGCAGGTGTGGGCGCTGGAAGGCGTGGTCAGCTTCGTGCTGACGGCGCTCGCGTTGCAGATCGTGCTGGCCGCGGCCTACACGCGCTGGATCGTGTTCAACGCGATGGGGCGTGACTACCAGGCTGCCGTGGTTTGTGCCGGGTTCGGCGGCATCACGCTGGGTTCGACGGCGACGGCAGTCGCCAACATGACGGCGGTCACGCAGCAATACGGCGCCGCGCATCGCGCCTTCATCGTGGTGCCGCTGGTGTGCGGCTTTTTCGTCGACCTGATCAATGCCGTCGTCATTGCCGTGATGGCGCGGTGAATCGGGCCGCTAGGAACTAGCTCGTGCGCCCCTCGGCATGCAAGGTCCGAAACCCCGCCACCAGAAACGGCAGCATGCTCTCGAAAACCCGCTCCAGATCGCTCGACTTGTAACGCCCCGAAGACAGGCTTTCCACCCTGCCGGGCTCGGCCACGAGCGACAGCATGGTCCCCACCATGAAGCTGAACCCATGGTAGACCCTTTCTTCGTCGACGGCAGGCAGGGATCGGCAGAACTCGACCAGGTACTGCCGGGCAACCGGGTTGTAGTGCACGCCGATCACTTTTGCATAATCAGGCGAGTTGGACGCGCGTGCCACCAGCAAGGCGTAGTTCTTCCAACCGCGGCCGCCCTTGCTGCTGCGTTCGACGAACGGCCATACGTAGCCGGTCACCAGATCTTCCAAGGGGATCGGCTCATTGCCTGCGCGGTTACGCGCCGCATCCAGCAGCTGAATACGCTGGTGCGCCATGAACGACGCACGGCGCTCCACCACCTTGTCGAACAAGGTATCTTTGGTGCCAAAGTGATAAGCGACAAGTGCCAATCGGGTACCCGACTCCTGCGCAACATCACGCATCGAAGTGCCGTGATAGCCGTGCTGCGAAAACAGGATCTCGGCGGCGTCCAGCATCTTTTCGCGAGTAGCCTCGCCGGGCTTGCGCGCATTGGGGCGCGCCACGCCGGGCAAGCTGATCGGCTTGCCGGAAGAGGCAGGATGCGCGGCGGTCGCTTTCTTCATCAGATATGCATGCCCGAGGTCGATATGCACCCCGAGGTGGCAGGCACCGTGCATGCCTTGGGGCGCCTTTCGCCGAATTATGCCAGCAGGGCCGAGTCAGTCGCGTCCGGGCTGAATGCCCGCCGCCCGCTCTGCGCAGCCGATCATGGCTGCGTAGTCGGCATCGGCATCGCCATTGGCCGCCGCGGCATGCAGCATCTGCAAGGTTATAGCCGTCTGCGGTAGCGCGACCTTCAGGCGTTCGGCTTCGTCCAGGATCAGCTTGATGTCCTTGGCCATCTGCAGCACCGTGAAGGTCGGCGTGAAGTCGCGCCGGGCAAGCTGCGCCGATTTGGCCTTGAGAATCGGCGAGGCCACCGCGCTGCGGGTCAGCACCTGCCACATGTCTGCCCAGCGCAGCCCGCCCTTGGTTCCCAAGGCGAGCGCTTCGGCCAGCATGGCGCTGGTCTGGGCAATCATCAGATTGACGACCAGCTTCATCGACCTGGCCTGCTCGGCCTCGCCCAGCCAGAACTGGTGGGGCCCCCACAAACGCAGCATGGGCAGCAGGCGCTCATACGCGGCCTTCGGGCCGGAGACCAGCAGCGTGAGCTGAGCGGCTTCGGCCATGCTGCTGTTGCCCGACACGGCCGCCCGCAGATACGGCAGTTGCCGTTCATCCAGCATGGCAGCCACTTCGGCTGAGCAAGCAGGCGACACCGTGCTGGTATCCACGTACAGCGCCCCTGCCTGCGCTTGCCGGCGCACGGTCTGCGCGACCTGCAGCAGCGCATCGTCGTTCGGCAAAGACGAAATGATCACCTGGGCCGATGCGATACCGTCTTCACCGCGGACCACCGTCATCCCGCTCGCAGAAGCGGCCGCGCGCCGCGCTTCGTTCACGTCATCAGCCGTCACTTCCAGACCCGCCGCGGCGAGATGGCAGCCCATCGGCAGCCCCATCTTGCCCATGCCGATCAGATGAACCTTCAGCGGCTTCCAATCAGCCGGCACACCCTCGCTACCCGATCCAATCACCTTCAGTAGCCTTTTTCAGTCGCCCTTGATGCCGAGTTCCGGCAGCTCTTTCTTGAATCTGAGCACTTCCGCTTCGAGTGACTTGCGGAACTCCTGCGGCGGGGTAAGCACGAGCTTGGCCTGGCTGATCTTCAGATAGTTCTGATAGGCGGGCGACTTCGCTGCTTCGGCGATCTGCTTGTAGAGCGCTTCGACGCGATCCGCGGGCATGCCCGCAGGCGCCAGGAAGGCGGACCAGGCAGGCACGTCGACGTCACGCAAGCCCAGCTCGCGGAAGGTCGGCACATCCGGAAAATCGGGATCACGTTTTTCCGACGAGATCGCCAGCGCACGAACACGCCCGTCCTTGAGCAGCGGCAGCGCGGTCGACGCGCCCATGAACACCATGTTCACATGACCGCCGAGGAAATCATTGACCGGCGACTTGTAGGGAACGTGCACCAACCTGGCCCCGGCGGCGCGGGCGAACATGGCGCCGATCACGTGCGTGGTATTGCCGTTGCCGAAAGAACCGTAGGTGATGTGGTCGGGCTGCTCCTTGGCTGCCTTGATCAGATCCTGCACCGTCTTGTACGGAGAACCCGACAGCACCAGCAGCGCGAAGCCGGAAGACTGCGTCACCATGGTGACTGGGGTGAAATCCTTCACCGGGTCGTAAGAAAGATTGTCGTAGAGCCCGGCATTGGTGGCGTGGCCGGCGGTCGTGAACAACAGCGTCGCGCCATCAGGCTTGGCCTTGGCGACTTCGGCCGTGGCGATCCTGCCGCCGGCGCCGGCCTTGTTCTCCACGATCACGCTCTTGCCGGTGACCTTGGCAAGCGCCCCGGCGAGCGCACGGGCCGATGCATCGAACGGGTTGCCGGCCCCGATCGGAACGATGATCCGGATCAGATCCGAGCCCTGCGCCGCCGCCAGGCCCGGCATCAGCGCTGCGACAAGCATGGCGCGGGCAAGAATATGCACGATAGTTTTGAACATGGAATCTCCTTTCAGCATGCGTGGCGCGCCAGCGCCCGCAGAGTTAGTTCGAATTCGATCAGGCCGTCTTGAACACGTCGGCAATCCAGTCGGCCATGTCGTTGCTTGCCAGGCTCATGTTGCCGATGCTGCAGTGCTGCTCGCCGCCTTCGTCTGCCGAATAGATCCGCAGCGTGCGCCGGGGCGCGTTGCTGCACTCCTCAAAGGTTCTCTTCGCATCCGCCACCGGAATCTGCCGGTCATCCTCGCCGTGCGTGATGTAGATCGGAACGCGGATGCGTTCCAGAACCCCTTCGAGCGTGAAGCCGTCTGCCACCCTGACGCAGTCGTCGACGGTGGGCTGGCCCAGCACCCACTTGACGTGCTCGATGTAGTGCGGAACGGATTTCTGCGCAGCGCTGCCGCCGGCAACCCGCAGGCGGAAGCGCTTGCCCCAGTCGTAATTGGCGCCCCACGCTACGCAGCAGGCAAAGCGCGATTCGAAAGCCGCCGCACGCGGAGCGTGGTATCCGCCCAGGCTCAGGGCCATCATGCCGATCCTGTTCGCATCGACGTCGGCGCGAGACTCGAGATAGTCGATGCAGGCTCCTGCCGGAACCTCGGCGTCAGGCGAATTGCGCAGGCCGTTCTTGCGCAGCGCCTCACCCACGCCGGGGTTATCGACGATCAGCGTGGAAACGCCACGCTGCGCCAGCGCCGCCGGCAAGCCGCATAGATAGAGATATTCCTTGACACCATCGAGCCCGTTGAAGTGAACCATGCACGGCGCGCGTTCTGCGCCGGTACTGGCCGACACCATCAACGCAGGCAGGAAGGAGTTTCCGAACGGCACCGATACCTTCTCACATGGCCGCCCCGAGCACTCGATGTATTTCGCGAAGGTTCGCAGCAGTTCGTCATAGGCCGCGAGCCTGGGCGGATAGTCATGCGGAGGAATCCGTTCCGCCGTGATGTACATGACGCACGCGCGGCGGTACTTCTCCGCTGCCGACAGCCGATGTCCGGCCTGTTCGTCGGCAGCGGCCGATTCCGCGAGCCTGGCGGCGGCACGCGCCCATGCATGGAAGAAGTCGGTCGCGTGCGCCTGATCATCCTGCACCGAGCGCAGGTGGCGGCAGGCACGGTCCACTTCGTCCATGTTGGCCCCCGCGTCCAGGGCCATCGAAAGCGCCAGGTTCCAGGAGTAGACGTCGAAATAATTGAACATGGGTGTGTATATGGAAGGTCAATGCCGTGCAAGCGAATCGGCAGCGCAGACAAGCTCGATGCGCCCCGATGCTGCAGACCGGAAAGCCGCCTCCAGCGCGCAGACGTTGGCGACCATCTGCTTTCTGGATACGGGATACGCCGCACGCCCCAGGGCTGCATCGGCGAATGCTTCGAGGTTGTAGCGCACCGCCGGCGCGGCCGGCATGTCGATGACTTGCGGCGCTTGCGCACGCATGCAGGTGGTCAGGATCCACC
Organism: Burkholderiales bacterium; assembly: GCA_017307915.1. GTDB lineage: Bacteria > Pseudomonadota > Gammaproteobacteria > Burkholderiales > Burkholderiaceae_E > Zeimonas. The sequence goes on from JAFKGG010000405.1 coordinate 23,056, forward strand.
CTTGCGGGCACTCGGGGTGCGATTTGTCGCGAACCTCAGCCCAGCCGCGCGAGCCGTACACGGCGAAGCGGCCAACGTACGGGGTGGCGAGGATGGCGCTGATCAGCGCATGACCGCCGCTCTTGAACGACGCCAGCACCGCCAGGGTGTCGCCATTGACCAAGGGGCTGTCCAATTGCTTGACGCTCGCATGGACGGACTCGGCCTCGCCAAAGATGGCGACGGCCAGATCGAGCAGATGAATGCCGGTAGCCGTCATCGGCCCGGCCGGCGCTTCCTTGGTGGACAAGCGCCAGTTGTCAGCCGGCAGGCTGAGGAATTTATCCTGGCTGAAGTTGGCCTCGACCTGCAAGGGAACACCGAGCGCGCCTGACTTGCACAGACGCATCAACTCCATGATCGGCGGTTCGAAGCGCTTCTCGTGCCCGACTGCGAGCGTGACGCCCGCCGACTCGACCGCGGCGACTGCCCGCGCAACGTCGTCGCCGGTCAAGGACAGCGGCTTCTCGCAGAACACGTGCTTGCCCGCACGGGCAACAGCAACGATCTGCTCGGTGTGTTGCGAATGCGGCGTGCACAGCACGACGCCTTGCACACGATCGTCTGCCAGCACGTCGTCGAACGACGTCGAAAAGTGAATACCGCGCTCGCTTGCAAAGCCGCGCGCCTGCTCGTCGATATCCGAAGTCCGCACCAGACGAAGGTTCCTGCTGCTGCGGATATGGTCGGCGATGATGCGCCCCCACCATCCCAGGCCGATGATGGCAACGTCGAGCACGGCGTCTTGTTCCATGTCGAAATAATAACTGAACGAATGAACAAATTACAATCGGAAAATTTCCATCAAATTTCTCCTATAAAGAAATCCGATAATTTTTAGTTGTTCAATCGTTCATATAAAATTCAAGCTGGGATGCGGCGCCGGCCCAGGCGCCCTCCCGACCCACGAGGCCCTCATGCTTTTCACCTTCCACCTTCTGGATCGCAGCGGCACAGCCGAGCTCAGGGCGCAAATGCGACCGGAACACAAGTCCTATCTTGCCCAGGTAGCCGAGCGCATCGCGTTCGCCGGCCCGCTGCTCGCCGACGACGGAACGACGATGATCGGCAGCCTGCTGGTCATCGACTTTCCCGATCGGCAAGCCGCTGTTCAATGGCAGGCGCAGGAGCCCTTTACGCGCGCCGGGCTCTACGCGACGGTTTCCGTGCACGCGTTCGCCAACCTATGGCCGCAACGCAGTGGCTTTCCGCCGGTGGCAAGTTGAGATCTTGAACTACCAGCCCAATGCATGCCGGGGAAACGGCGAATGGCTGCGCCTTTTGGCGCGCCACGCGACGCCCGCTTCGCGCAGGTGTTGATATCAGATCGAAATCAGCGGCCCACCGCCGAAGCTCTGCGCCTCTTTGTACAGCTAGTCACTGCTTCGCTCACCAGCGGCTTTCAAGGCTGCATCGACCAAGGATTGCGACAACCTGTAACCGTGATTCTGCAGCCGCTGCAGGACCGGTTCGATGCGCTTCAGCTTGCCGATTCGCCTTGCCTGTACCAGCACACCTACAGCGCCGAAACAGGACACGAGGCACCTAGCGCCTCTACTGCCGCGCCGGCGCTTCCGGAATCCGCCCATCCACGTCGGTAAACCCATACTCCCTGGCCAGCTCCGCCACCAGCAGCAACTGCCCGCTCTTGCGCATCACGTCCTTGTCCGCCGCCAGCGCCGCCACAGCCCGGCCCGCGAACTCCGCAGACTCCCCGTGCTCCATGATCCGCTTGGCCAGCGCCGCGGGCACGCGATCGGGTTGCGCCAGAAACTTCTCACTCTTGATGAACCCCGGCCAGATCACCACCGAGGCCACGTTGAACGGCCGCAGGTCATGCGCCATGTCGCTGGCCAGCTTGTTGACGCCAGCCTTCTGCACGCCGAATGGCACGTTGAAGGTGTAGCGCACCGCGCCGCCCGACGAGGTGTTCACGATCAGCCCCTGCCTTCTGGAGATCATGTGCGGCGCCACCAGACGGCTGGCCATGTAGTGCGAGCGCAGGCCGACGCGCATCATCGTTTCCCACAGCGAAGGCTCGAGTTCCCAGAACGGCTGGCCGACCGGCATCCGCGCCGGCGCGGCGAATACATTGTTCACCAGCACGTCGATCCGGCCGCCCTGCTCTTCGAGCACGCGTGTGAATGCGCGCTCGACGCTGCCGTCATCGGCGTGGTCGCAGACGATGCCAATGCCACGGCCGCCGCGGCGATCGATCTCCTCGACCGTTTCCTGCAGCGACCCGGGCCACGACGAGGCGCCGCGCGCCTGCGTGCGGCCGGTGACGTAGACGGTGGCGCCGGCCTCGCCGAGCGCCAGCGCGATGCCCTTGCCGACGCCCCGGCTGCCGCCGGTTACGACGGCCACCGTGCCGTCAAGCGGTTTCGATGGGAATGATCCGTTCAATTGCCGTTCCTCAATGGCGGGGCGCCGCTGAATCGTTGCGCCGGTCGATGGCCGCTCGCATGCGAAGCCGGCGCAGCATCGGAACGACGTACACCGATCCCAGCATGGCGATGCCGTAGATCACGCCCGTCCACTCGCGCGAAATCTTCTCGGCCAGATCGGGCACGAACACCAGAAACGCAGCCGCCGCGAAGCTGCCTGCGGCATATCGGGGACCGGCCAGCGCCACGCCGACCAGCAAGCTGAGCGACAGGAAGATGTTGAAGCTGTCCGGCGAGGCAAAACTGCTGATGGCCGTGCTCAACGCGCCTGCCGCGCCGGCGATGCCGGAGCTCACCGCGAACGCGACGGCCTTCCATTTGGCCACGTCGACGCCGGTGGCTGTGGCAGCGGCGGGGTGGTCTCTCAGCGACATCCATGCCAATCCGCACGGCCCTTTCAGCAGGCGATCGACGCCCTTGAAGAGCAGCGCGCACCAGCACGCCGCCAGCAGCAGAATCCATTGATCGCTCGACAGAAACGCCAGCGGCGACACCGGCGGATCCAGGCTCAGGCCGCTCACACCGCCGGTCCACGATTCGAAGGCCGGATGCTTCAGCAGTTGCGGCAGCGCCAGTGCCAGCGCAAAGCTGGCCAGCGCAAGATACGGGCCGGCCAATCTGACGGCGGGCAGGCCGAACATGAACCCGGCGATACCCGCCACCAGCGCCGCGGCCGGCACGGTCGCCAGGCCCGGCGCCCAGCCGTTCATGGCCATCACGCCCGCGGTATAGGCGCCGATGGCGAAGAACGCCCCATGCCCCAGCGAGACCTGCCCGCTCGCGCCCACCAGCAACTGCATGCTGCGCACCGCGATCGCGAACACCAGCAAGGTGGCAGCCTTGAACGACCAGTATCCGTGCAGACTCATCGCCGCCGCCAGCGCAACGATCAACAGCAGCGGCACGATCAGGCGGCCAAGCTCGCCCGCGGAATGCCCGGTGCGCAGGTTCGACACGCGGAAGGTCTTGATGGTGCTCATACGCGTCGGATGATCCGGCTGCCGAACAGCCCTTGCGGCCGGATGACCAGAATCGAGAACATGACCAGCAGCGCGATGGTCAGCTTCAGCTCGTTGCCGGTCACGAATGCACCCAGCAGGTTCTCGCCGATGCCGATCGCCAGGCCGCCGACGATGGCGCCGACCGGGCTGTCGATGCCGCCGAGCACCGCGGCCGCGAAGCCGTAGATCATGATGCCGCCCATCATGTGCGGCTCGAGAAAGACGATAGGCGCCACCAGCAGGCCCGCGACGGCGCCGATGGCCCCCGCCAGCCCCCAGCCGATCAGCAGGATGCGGCGCACGTTGATGCCCGACAACTCGCTCGACAGCGGCTGCATCGCCACCGCGCGCATGGCCAGGCCCAGGCTGGTGGTCTTGAAGAAAATCGTCATGCCGGCCAGCACCAGCACCGTTACGGCGATCGTGCCGATCGCGTGCGACGAAAGCACGCCTCGGCCCATGCCCTCGAAGAAGCCGAACGGGCTCGGAAAGCTCTCGCTGTGATGGCCGAAGACCAGGCCGACCACCGCCGAGATGGTGATCATCAGCGCCACGAACACGGTCACCACGGCCAGGATCGACGCGTCGTGCAAGGGCCTGAGGAACACGCGTTCCACCAGCACCCCGCTGACGAACCCGAACGCGACCGCTGCCGCGGCTGCCGCCCAGTACGGCATGCCGGCGTGGATCAGCGCCGAGGCCACGTACGTGGAAAGCAGCGCCATCTCGCCCTGCGCGAAGTTCACATGGTTGGTCGCCCGATAGATCATCACCAGCGCCAAGGCCAGCATCGCGTACAGACAGCCATTGACCAAGCCCGCGGCCATCTGCTGAGTCAGTTCGTTCATATCGACTCCTATTGAAGGCCGAGGTAGGCGGCGCGCACCCTGGGGTCTTCGCGCAGCGCGTCGGCGCTGCCGGCGATCGTGATCCGCCCCACTTCCATGACGCAGGCCAGGTCGGCGATGCCCAGCGCCAGGCGGGCGTTCTGCTCGACCAGCAGGATGCCGAGCCGGGCCTCCTGCTTGATCTCGTGCAGCATGTCGAAGATCTGCTTGACGATCAGCGGCGCCAGCCCGAACGAAGGTTCGTCGAGCATCAACAGCTCCGGCTTGAGCATCAGCGCCCGCGCGATGGCCAGCATCTGCTGCTCGCCGCCGCTCAGCAGTCCGGCCATCGTGCGCCGATACTCGAACAGCTTCGGGAACAGCTCGTACATCCGCTTCATGTCATGCCGCATGCCGGCGCGATCGGCGCGCGAGATGCCGCCCACCAGCAGGTTTTCTTCGACGGTCAAGCCGGGGAAGGTACCGCGGCCGTCGGGTACGTGGGCCACGCCCAATCTGGCGATCGCATCGGTCGACTGGCCGTCGATCCGGCGCCCATCCAGCTCGATGCTGCCCTTCACGCTCACCATTGCCCCGCTGATCGCGCGCAGCAGCGTCGTCTTGCCGGCGCCGTTGGCGCCGAGCAGCGCCGTCACGCCGCCGACGTGGACGTCCAGCGACACGTCGCGCAGCACGGCGTGCGCGCGGTAGGCCGCGTGCACGCCGGATACCTTGAGCAGCACGCTCATAGGTTGCCTCCCAGATAGGCGCGAATGACGTTCTCGTCCTTGCCGACCGAGGCCGGCGTGCCGTCGGCGATCTTCCTG
>JAFKGG010000030.1 GCA_017307915.1 Burkholderiales bacterium
CGACAACGCGGTGTTCGGTGCCGAACAGCGCCGCGACGCGCGCGGCGGTGTCACGGTCGCTGGTGTCGTCTTCGTCGGCATCGAGGGTGTACGTGACGATCTGCTCGTGGCCGGCGGCCCGGAGCAACGCCACGATCGCTGCCGAATCGACACCCCCGCTGAGCAGCACCGCCGGCGGCCGGTGGCCCGCCGATGCGCGAGCCACCGCCGCAGTGAGCGCTGCCATATAGTCGGACGCGATCTCCGCCAGATCGGCATGCGCAGCGACGCTGGGCCTGCGTTCCCAGTAGCGCGTCAAACGCGGCGCTTGGCCTGCAACAGCGTCGAGCACGCAGCCGGCCGGCACTTGCTTGACACCGGCAAACAGCGTGTCAGGGGGCACCGGGTGAGCCAGCACGAGCATGTCCTCGAGCGTGCGCCGGTCGATCTTGCGCGGTACATCGGGCAACGCAACTACTGCCTTCGCGGCCGTGCCGAAGCTCAGCCCGCCGGTGCCCTCGTGGTAATACAGCCCGCAAACGCCGGCGCATCGGTCGGCGCACAGCAGAACTCGGCGCTCCCGCGCGTCCCACACCACGATCGCGAAGAAGCCATGCAGGTGTTCCACGAAGCCCGGCCCGTGACGCTCATAACGCTCCAGCGCGACCTGGGCAGCGGCGCCCGGCGCGGCTTCTTCAATTGCGCCGATCAAGGCAACAAGCAGTTGGCCACCGGCACCCGTCGCCCACGATGCCGATCCGATGGCCTGCAGCCCGCTGGAACACACGGCAAGCGCGAAGACCGGGTCATGCGTGATGAACTTCGGCATGCAGCCCAGCACGCGGGCCGCGTCGCTCAGCGAGCCATCCCCCAGATCTCGACCCAGAACGCCGAAGATACCGTCCATGGCGCGCTGCCGATTACGCCGTCACGGCGGCTTGTAACGGCGCGGTCCAGGGGACGCCGTCCTGCTGACGGAACTTCAGGCATTTCTCGTATGTCGCCAAGGACATTGTCTTTTGCCGGCCGAGCCAGGTGTGGCGAAAGAAGCGGGTGAAGGGAACAGAATCTGGTACCCAACCCGTTGATTCATGAAGGATCATCCCCGTTCGGAAAGCGAGGATGCACCGCATTTTGTACCGGTTCCGCGCACACTGGCAAGCTGCTGAGAGCCTTCCGGGCTTCGTTGGCATAATATGCCAATCCTGCCACTCCAAAGCGGTTTCAGTTTCCCATGAGGACCAACGACCATGCCGACTCGCAACGTAGTGCTTAGCGAGCATCAACACGATTTCGTCGAAGCCCTGGTGCAATCTGGTCGCTACCAGAACGCCAGTGAGGTTCTGCGCGAAGGTCTGCGTCTGATGGAACGACGCGAACAGATCGAAGCGACCAAGCTCAAGGCGCTGCGGAAGGCCGCCAAGACGGGCTGGGCCGATGTGGCCGCCGGCCGATACACAGATGTCGATGATGACCAACTCGAAGATTTCATCGGGCAGTTGGGACAGCAGGCCGCCAGTCGGGCTCAACCGGCTCGCTGATGGCACGGTATCGACTATCCATTGCAGCGCAGACGGACCTCATCGACATCCTGGCCTGGACGCAGGAACACTTCGGCGATGCAGCGCGCAAGCGCTACGAAACCCTGATCGTGACCGCATTGCGCGATGTTTCCGCCCAGGCTGACCGACCTGGCAGCATCGAGCGACCGGAGCTTGGCAGGGGGGTACGTTCCTGGCATCTGCACTTGAGCCGGGAGCGCGCACACACGGATACCGGCATCGTGCGCCTGCCCCGGCACTTCCTGATCTACCGCGTGGAGTACGACTTGATCGTCGTCGGCCGGGTGCTGCACGACGCCATGGAACTGGCACGACACCTGGACCCCCAGGAGTCGTGGGAATAGGTCGTTCACCCCTGTACCCTTTGGCGAAACATCGCCATCGCGGATGCACTCACAGCGGATGCCGGCGCACCGGCGCGTATGGATCCGATGCGGAGCAAGCCGCCGCTATCCGTGAAGCGTTGCTGGAACGCGGAGAAATCCCCGAAACCGCGCTCGCCCGCCTCTCAAGACGCCGCCCGCGATCCGATAGCGCGGGTATCGGGCCAGAAAGCGGCTCACGGCCACTTGGCCCTCCAGACGCGCCAGGCTCATTCCGGCGCAAGCGTGGATGCCGGCCGCGAACGCAACGTGTCGATTGGGCGTCCTGCCGACGTCGAATCGCTGCGGATCGGGAAACTGGTCAGGATCGCGATTGGCGGCGCCAATGCACAGTGTGATTCGTGCGCCGGCGGGCAGCGTGACTCCCCCGATCTCCACAGATTCAACCGCGATACGGTTTCCAAGCTGATTCGGACTCTCGTAGCGCAGCACCTCTTCGATGGCCGGCTCGATCAGCGATGGATCAGACAGCAGTCGCATCCTCTCGTGCGGATGTTGAGCCAGAGTCACAAGCGCGCTTCCGATGAGGTTCGTCGTGGTCTCATGGCCCGCGTTCAACAGGAAGATGCAGTTGTGAAGCAGCTCACCGGGCGATAGTGCTTCACCGTTCGCCTCGCCGACGATGAGCCGGGTCAGCAGATCCTGCTGTGGATCCCCCGGATGCCGCTTGCGCCGGCTGATCAGCCCTTCGAGATAGGCGAGAAACGCCTCGACCGCCGCATTCCCGCGCGCTAGAACATCCGGCCCGATGACCGGCTCGAGGGCGCCGAGAATCGCCAGCGACCACGACCGCAAAGGTTCGCGCTCCTCATGCGGTACGTCGAGGAGATTGCCGATGACCTCGACCGGGATGGCCGCCGCAAAGTCTTCGACGAGATCGACATCCTCTCGACGATCCATCCGGTCCAGCAGAGTCTCTACCAACTCGATCAATGGGGCGCGCATCTCATCGATCGCGCGCGGCGTCAGCGCCCCCATGATCAAGCGGCGCACGCGAGAATGAAGCGGGGGATCGTTGAAGACCAGGCTCGACGTATGGTGCTCGTACAAGGGAGATTCGCCGAACTTGGGAAGGAACTCGCTCTTCTTGTCGGAGCTGAACCCGCGACGACTCTTATATACCGCCATAACGTCGTCATAGCGGGTGAGGAAATAGGCACCGTCTCGCAACCGCTTGACAGGCGCATGCCTGCGCAGCGCATCGTAATAGGGAAACGGATCTTCATAGAAGGCCGCAGAAAGAGCGCCGAGTTCGAAGTCGGCGGCCAACCGGAGCGTCTCCACGTCGTTCTTTTATCGTAATCTAATTACGTATAGCATAATCCTCGTTCAACCCAACGGTCAACACATCGGCACAAGACCTTGGCCGGTCTGATCACGGATGAAATCGAATGGCTTTCCCTGAAGATCATGCCGGCGGCTCCGCCGGCGTCCAAGCGATCGAGACCGGCCTTTCCATTCTCGAAGCGCTCGCCGCTCACCCGCAGCCGATGATGCTCAAGGACATTGCACTAGCGACCGGCATGCATGCGGCGAAAATTCATCGGTACCTCGCCAGCTTCGCGCGTGGCGGCTATGTGGAGCAGGAGGCCGACGGGCGATACGGATTAGGCGAAGCGTCGCTTCGCCTCGGCTTGGCCTGCCTTGCGAGGCTCGACGCCGTGCGTCTTGCGACGCCGATCATCGACGCGCTCGTGGCACGGACGTCTCATACGGTATTGGCTGCGGTCTGGGGAAACATGGGGCCGACGGTCGTGCAGTGGCGCGATGCCCCGCATCCGGCCATCGTGAACGTGAAGCTGGGTTCCGTCATGCCGCTGCTCTCCTCTGCGACCGGACGCGTGTTCTCAGCCTTCCTCGACCGGAAACACCTCGGCACCATGATCTCCAGAGAACTGCGTCTGCACGCCCGCTCGCGCCCGATGCGGTATCCCAACGATGAAAAGACCCTGGCCGAGATGATTGACGCAGTCAGGACGAGCGGTCTCGGCGTGGTCAACGGAGATCTTCTCGCGGGGATCAGCTCGGTCAGCGCTCCCGTGTTCGATCACAACGGACGGCTTGTGCTTGCACTGACCGTGCTGGGGCATGAGGCATCGTTCGATACGCACCTCGATGCGGAGCCGGCGCTCGCCTTGCGGCATGCTGCAGGGCAGTTGTCTGGGCGGCTTGGCTATCGGGTAAAGAACGCGCCCGCATAAGAGCTGCTAACACGACCGTGTTATCGATAAAGGCGTGATCTGCCTTAGCGTCGCATCGGCCGACAGAAATATCCTGGTTTCAGGTGGATTCCCGTGGATGTCCTCGGAACACTGCCGTAATGAAAAGCCGTTTGATGACAACGACTTGCAGGACTTCTGGGATCTCCACGGATTTTCGTGGAATGTTGCAGTGGAGCGGGTGAAGGGAA
>JAFKGG010000406.1 GCA_017307915.1 Burkholderiales bacterium
TACGAGACGGCGAATCGTCACTACGCGCACGTGGACTGCCCGGGGCACGCGGACTACGTGAAGAACATGATCACGGGCGCGGCGCAGATGGACGGCGCGATCCTGGTGGTGTCGGCCGCTGACGGCCCGATGCCGCAGACGCGCGAGCACATTCTGTTGGCGCGGCAGGTGGGTGTTCCGTACATCATCGTGTTCATGAACAAGTGCGACATGGTCGACGATGCGGAGCTGCTGGAGCTGGTGGAGATGGAAGTGCGCGAGCTTCTGTCGAAGTACGAGTTTCCGGGCGACGACATTCCGATCGTGAAGGGTTCGGCGCTGAAGGCGCTGGAGGGCGACACGGGCGAGCTGGGCGAGCAGGCGATTCTGAAGCTTGCGGAGGCGCTGGACACGTACATTCCGACGCCGGAGCGCGCGGTCGATGGGGCGTTTTTGCTGCCGATCGAAGACGTGTTCTCGATTTCGGGCCGGGGCACGGTGGTGACGGGCCGGGTCGAGCGCGGCGTGGTGAAGGTGGGCGAAGAGATCGAGATCGTGGGCATCAAGCCGACGGTGAAGACGACGTGCACGGGCGTGGAGATGTTCCGCAAGCTGCTGGATCAGGGGCAGGCGGGGGATAACGTGGGGGTGCTGCTGCGTGGCACCAAGCGTGAGGACGTGGAGCGTGGCCAGGTGCTGGCCAAGCCGGGTTCTATCACGCCGCACACGAAGTTCGAGTGCGAGGTGTACGTGCTGAGCAAGGAAGAGGGCGGTCGTCACACGCCGTTCTTCAACAACTATCGTCCGCAGTTTTATTTCCGGACGACGGACGTGACGGGGTCGGTGGTGTTGCCGGAGGGCACGGAGATGGTGATGCCTGGGGACAACATCAAGATGACGGTGACGCTGATTGCGCCGATCGCGATGGAGCAGGGGCTGCGGTTCGCGATTCGCGAGGGCGGGCGCACGGTGGGTGCGGGCGTCGTCGCCAAGGTCATCGAGTAATTCGGCCAGATACAGGGTTTCAGCAGGGGCATAGCTCAACTGGCAGAGCGTCGGTCTCCAAAACCGAAGGTTGGGGGTTCGATTCCCTCTGCCCCTGCCACTAAGGTTCTTTGAACAGATGTCGAATCAGACCGTCGAAACCGTGTCCAGCGGCGCCGACCGCGCAAAAGTCGTGCTGGCCATCGCGGCGGTCGTCGCCGGTGTCGTCGGTTTCTACCTGCTCGGGCAGCAGCCGACCATCGTGCGCGTCGGTGCCGTGCTCGCCGGTCTGCTGGTCGGCGCCGGCATCGCGTGGATGTCGGGGCCGGGCCAGCGTTTCTTCGCGTTCGCGAAGGATTCGTGGGCCGAGGTGCGTCGCGTCGTCTGGCCGACCCGTAAGGAAACGACCCAGGTCACGCTGATCGTGTTCGCTTTCGTCGTCGCGATGGCGCTTTTTCTGTGGTTGGTCGACAAGTCCCTCGAATGGGCGCTCTACGACCTGATTCTGGGCTGGAGGGCTTGAATGACCAAGCGTTGGTATGTCGTGCACGCCTACTCCGGCATGGAGAAGAGCGTCGCGCGCGCGATCCAGGAGCGGGTTGACCGCGCTGGCATGGCGCACAAGTTCGGCCGCATCCTGGTGCCGACCGAAGAAGTGGTCGAGATGAAGGGCGGTCAGCGCACCATCACCGAGCGCCGTTTCTTCCCCGGCTACGTGCTGGTCGAAATGGAAATGGACGATGACACCTGGCACCTGGTGAAGCACACCAACAAGGTGACGGGTTTCATCGGCGGCACCGGCAATCGTCCCACTCCCATCTCCGAGCGCGAGGTCGAAAAGATCATGGCGCAGATGCAGGAGGGCGTCGAAAAGCCGCGGCCCAAGACGCTGTTCGAAGTCGGTGAAATGGTGCGCGTCAAGGAAGGCCCGTTCACCGACTTCAACGGCAACGTCGAGGAAGTCAACTACGAGAAGAGCCGCCTGCGCGTGTCGGTCACGATCTTCGGGCGCGCCACGCCGGTTGAACTCGAGTTCGGCCAGGTCGAAAAGGTTTGATGTATTGGTGCGCGGCCATCGCTGGCCGCGCGCCGCAAACGAGGAGCTCCACTAGGCGGCAACGCCGAACGAGCGCTTGAACTCAACTAGGAGCAGTTTCAATGGCGAAGAAAATCGTCGGTTTCGTCAAGCTGCAGGTGCCGGCCGGCAAGGCCAATCCTGCGCCGCCGATCGGCCCGGCCCTGGGCCAGCGCGGTCTGAACATCATGGAGTTCTGCAAGGCGTTCAACGCGCAGACTCAAGGCATGGAGCCCGGCCTGCCGATCCCGGTGGTGATCACCGCGTACGCCGACAAGAGCTTCACCTTCGTGATGAAGACGCCGCCGGCCACGGTGCTGATCAAGAAGGCGGCCAAGATCGACAAGGGTTCGGCCAAGCCGCATACCGACAAGGTCGGCTCGATCACTCGTGCACAAGCCGAGGAAATCGCAAAGACCAAGACCCCTGATCTGACTGCCGCCGATCTGGAAGCCGCCGTGCGCACGATCGCCGGTTCGGCCCGCAGCATGGGCATCACGGTGGAGGGCCTGTAATCATGGCGAAACTGACCAAACGCGCCAAGGCGATCCGCGAAAAGATCGACCGCCAGAAGGCCTACCCGCTGGCCGACGCACTGAACCTGATCAAGACCTGCGCCGTCGCCAAGTTCGACGAGTCGGTCGACATCGCCGTGCAGCTGGGCGTCGATGCCAAGAAATCCGACCAGGTCGTACGTGGCTCGGTCGTGCTGCCGGCCGGTACCGGCCGCAGCGTGCGCGTGGCGGTATTCACGCAGGGCGACAAGGCCGAAGCGGCGCGTGCCGCCGGTGCCGACATCGTCGGCATGGAAGACCTGGCCGAACAGGTCAAGGCCGGCAACATCAACTTCGATGTCGTCGTCGCTTCGCCCGACGCGATGAAGGTGGTTGGCACGCTGGGCCAGATCCTGGGCCCGCGCGGCCTGATGCCGAACCCGAAGGTCGGCACGGTCACCCCCGACGTCGTCACCGCGGTGAAGAACGCCAAGGCCGGTCAGGTGCAATATCGCACCGACAAGGCCGGCATCATTCACGCCTCGGTGGGCCGTGCCTCGTTCGGTGTCGAGCAGCTCGAAACCAACATCAAGGCCCTGGTCGACGCGCTGAACCGCGCGAAACCGCAGAGTTCGAAGGGGATCTACCTGCGCAAGGTAGCCGTTTCGAGCACCATGGGTGTCGGCGTAAAGGTCGATACGGCGGCGTTCTCCGCAGCTGCGGCGGCAGCAGCGTAACGCCGGCCGTCAGGCAAAGAACTTTGGGCCGCTGGTCAGGCCCGGCGCGAATCAGGGACGCCCGTTTCGCACCGAGCTGGCCGGCGGGTTGTCAAAGACCGCAGGGAGCCCAAGGCCCTCATGGCCGAGGTCTTTAATCGGTGGCACGACGGGGTGGCGCAAGCCGCTCGGCGCGTTTTCCACTGCCCTGCGCAGATGGCGGTCCCGAAGCGTAAGTTTTCAGGCAGGTTCAGTTCTCCCGGAACTGTGGTTGCGCAGGAACTCACACTCGGTCGCCGTGTAGCAACGAACGCGAACCCGCAGCGGTCGCCGGCTCTGCCTCGCAGGCAGTGCAGGCCGGCCGCGACGGCAAGCGTTCAATACTTGGAGCAAGACCGTGGCTCTCAATCGTGAAGCGAAAGCGGCCGTCGTCGCTGAGATCTCCGCCGAAGTGGCGAAGGCTCAGTCGATCGTGCTCGCTGAGTACCGTGGTCTGGAAGTCGGTGCTGTCACCGTGCTGCGCAGGCAGGCACGGGCACAGGGTGTGTATCTGCGCGTGTTGAAAAACACGCTCGCGCGCCGCGCCGTCGCCGGCACGCCGTTCGAGAAGCTGTCCGACCAGATGGTCGGCCCGCTGATCTACGGTCTGTCCGCCGATCCGGTGTCGGCCGCGAAAGTGCTGAACACGTTCGCCAAAGACAACGACAAGCTGGTTCTGAAGGCCGGCGCAATGCCCAACACCGTTCTCGACCAGAACGGCGTCAAGGCGCTTGCAGCCATGCCCAGCCGCGAGGAGTTGCTGGCGAAACTGCTCGGCACCATGCAGGCCCCGATCGCGCAGTTCGTTCGTACGCTCAACGAGGTGCCGGGCAAGTTCGTCCGCACCGTGGCCGCCGTGCGCGACCAGAAAGAGCAAGCGGGCGCCTGAGCGTCGAAACGCACACTCACCGTATTCCGGAACACGCAACCCATATCCCCGAACTGAACGGAGTTATCAAATGGCACTGAACAAAGAAGAAATCCTCGACGCCATCGCTGGCATGACGGTTCTCGAGCTGTCGGAACTGATCAAGCAGATGGAAGAGAAATTCGGCGTGTCGGCTGCTGCCGCTGCCGTCGCCGTGGCCGCCCCGGCCGCTGGCGCCGCTGCACCGGCTGCCGAAGAGCAGACCGAATTCACCGTCATCCTGGGCGCCGCCGGCGAGAAGAAGGTCGAGGTCATCAAGGTCGTTCGCGCGGCCACCGGCCTGGGCCTGAAAGAAGCCAAGGACCTGGTCGACGGCGCACCGAAGCCCGTCAAGGAAGGCATCAGCAAGGCCGACGCCGCCGCGCTGAAGAAGCAGCTGGAAGACGCCGGCGCCAAAGTCGAGGTCAAGTAAGACTTGGCAGGATCAGGGACCAACAAAACGTTGCCCACCGATCTTTCACGATACCCGGACGCCGCCCTCTCGACGGGGCGGGCGGCTCCGGGTTTTCGTGTCTACACGGCGAACGAGGACTGGCGGTTCACGCCGAGCCGCCAGTCCTCGTTCGTTGTACGCATTCTCGCCCTACTTGTCTGAACAAGACACGGAGTGTTCATGGCCATCGCTTCCCAATACTCGTTCACCGAGAAAAAGCGCATCCGCAAGAGCTTTGCCAAGCGGCGCGTGGTGCTCGACGTGCCATACCTGCTGACGACGCAGATCGAGTCGTACCAGCAGTTCCTGCAGGCCGACACCACGTCGGCCAGCCGCAGGGATGAAGGGCTGCAAGCGGCGTTCACTTCGATCTTCCCGATCGTTTCGCACAACGAGTTCGCGCGCCTGGAGTTCGTCAACTACACGCTGGGCAACGCGCCGTTCGACGTCAAGGAATGCCAGCAGCGCGGCCTGACCTTCTGCGCGCCGCTGCGCGCCAAGGTGCGCCTGGTGATCATGGACCGCGAGGCCGCCAAGCCCACGGTCAAGGAAATCAAGGAGCAGGAAGTCTACATGGGCGAAATCCCGCTCATGACGACCACCGGCTCGTTCATCGTCAACGGCACCGAGCGCGTCATCGTGTCGCAGCTGCATCGCTCGCCGGGCGTGTTCTTCGAGCACGATCGCGGCAAGACGCACAGCTCGGGCAAGCTGCTGTTCTCGGCGCGGATCATTCCGTACCGCGGCTCGTGGCTCGATTTCGAGTTCGACCCGAAAGACATCCTGTACTTCCGCGTCGACCGCCGCCGCAAGATGCCGGTGACGATCCTGCTGAAGTCGATCGGCCTGACGCCCGAGCAGATCCTGGCGCACTTCTTCGTGTTCGACGGCTTCCGCCTGATGGGCGAAGGCGCACAGCTCGAACTGGTGCCCGAGCGGCTGCGCGGCGAGATCGCGCGCTTCGACATCGTCGACAAAGACGGCACGGTCATCGTCGCCAAAGACAAGCGCATCAACGCCAAGCACATCCGCGACATGGATACCGCCGGCATGAAGCACGTGTCGGTGCCGGAAGACTATCTGCTGGGCCGCACGCTGGCGCACAACGTCATCGATCCGGAAACCGGCGAGATCGTGGCCAAGGCCAACGAGGAGCTCACCGAAGAGCTGCTCAAGAAACTGCGCGACGCCAACATCAAAGAGTTCCGCGCGCTCTACACCAACGATCTGGACCAGGGTCCGTACATCTCGCAGACGCTGCGGATGGACGAAACCGCCGACCAGACCGCCGCGCGCATCGCCATCTACCGGATGATGCGCCCCGGCGAGCCGCCGACCGAAGAAGCGGTCGAAGCGCTGTTCAACCGCCTGTTCTACAGCGAAGACGCCTACGACCTGTCGAAGGTCGGCCGCATGAAGTTCAACCGCCGCGTCAGCCGCGATGAGCTCACCGGCCCGATGACGCTGACCAACGAAGACATTCTGGCGGTCATCAAGATCCTGGTCGACCTGCGCAACGGCAAGGGCGAGATCGACGACATCGACCACCTGGGCAATCGCCGCGTGCGCTGCGTCGGCGAACTGGCCGAAAACCAGTTCCGCGCCGGCCTGGTGCGCGTCGAGCGTGCGGTCAAGGAGCGTCTGGGTCAGGCCGAGACCGAAAACCTGATGCCGCACGACCTGATCAACAGCAAGCCGATCAGCGCCGCCATCCGCGAGTTCTTCGGTTCGTCGCAGCTGTCGCAGTTCATGGACCAGACCAACCCGCTGTCCGAGATCACGCACAAGCGGCGCGTCTCGGCGCTGGGCCCGGGCGGTCTGACGCGCGAGCGCGCCGGCTTCGAGGTGCGCGACGTGCACCCGACGCACTACGGCCGCGTGTGTCCGATCGAAACGCCGGAAGGCCCGAACATCGGTCTGATCAACTCGCTGGCGCTGTATGCGCGCTTGAACGAGTACGGCTTCCTGGAAACGCCGTATCGCAAGGTCACCGACGGCCGCGTCACCGACGAGATCGACTACCTGTCGGCGATCGAAGAAGGCCGCTACGTGATCGCGCAGGCCAACGCCGCGGTCGACGCCACCGGCAAGCTCACCGGCGACCTGGTCTCGGTGCGTAAAGCCGGCGAATCGGAACTGACCTCGCCCGAGCACGTGCAGTACATGGACGTGGCGCCGTCGCAAATCGTGTCGGTGGCCGCCTCGCTGATCCCGTTCCTGGAGCACGACGACGCCAACCGCGCGCTGATGGGCTCGAACATGCAGCGCCAGGCCGTGCCTTGCCTGCGGCCCGAAAAGCCGGTGGTCGGCACCGGTATCGAGCGCACCTGCGCGGTCGACTCGGGCACCGTGGTCACGGCGCTGCGTGGCGGCTTGGTCGACTACGTCGATGCCAACCGGGTGGTGGTGCGCGTCAATGACGCCGAAGCCGCTGCCGGTGAAGTCGGCGTCGACATCTACAACCTGATCAAGTACACGCGCAGCAACCAGAACACGAACATCAACCAGCGGCCGATCGTCAAGAAGGGCGACATCATCGCCAAGGGCGACGTGATCGCCGACGGCGCCTCGACCGACCTGGGCGAGCTGGCGTTGGGCCAGAACATGCTGGTCGCGTTCATGCCGTGGAACGGCTACAACTTCGAAGACTCGATCCTGATCTCCGAAAAGGTCGTGTCCGACGATCGCTACACGTCGATCCACATCGAAGAGCTGTCGGTCCTGGCGCGCGACACCAAGCTGGGGCCGGAAGAGATCACGCGCGACATCTCGAACCTGTCCGAGTCGCAACTGGGCCGGCTCGACGAGTCGGGCATCGTCTACATCGGCGCCGAAGTGCAGGCCGGCGATACGCTGGTCGGCAAGGTCACGCCGAAGGGCGAAACCCAGCTCACGCCGGAAGAAAAACTGCTGCGCGCGATCTTCGGCGAGAAAGCCTCCGACGTGAAGGACACCTCGCTGCGCGTGCCCTCGGGCATGAGCGGCACCGTCATCGACGTGCAGGTGTTCACGCGCGAAGGCATCCAGCGCGACAAGCGCGCCCAGTCGATCATCGACGACGAACTGAAGCGCTATCGCCTCGACCTGAACGACCAGCTGCGCATCGTCGAGAACGATGCCTTCTCGCGGATCGAGCGCCTGCTGATCGGCAAGGCCGTCAACGGCGGCCCGAAGCGGCTGGCCAAGGGCGCGACGATCACGGCCGACTACCTGGCCGACCTCGACCGCTACCACTGGTTCGAGATCCGGCTGGCCGACGAAGTCGCCGCCACGCAGCTGGAAGCGCTGAAAGACTCGATCGAGCAGAAGCGCCACCAGTTCGATCTGGCCTTCGAGGAAAAGCGCAAGAAGCTGACGCAAGGCGACGAGCTGCCCCCGGGTGTGCTGAAGATGGTCAAGGTGTACCTGGCCGTCAAGCGCCGCCTGCAACCGGGCGACAAGATGGCCGGCCGTCACGGCAACAAGGGCGTCGTGTCGCGCATCGTGCCGATCGAAGACATGCCCTACATGGCCGACGGCACGCCGGTCGACATCGTGCTCAATCCGCTGGGCGTGCCGTCGCGGATGAACGTCGGACAGATCCTGGAAACGCACCTGGGCTGGGCCGCCAAGGGCATCGGGCATCGCATCGGCGAAATGCTCAAGCGTCAAGCCAAGGCGGCTGATCTGCGCAAGCTGCTGGACCAGATCTACAACAGCGGCGGCCAGGGCGCGGATCTGGCGCAGCTTTCCGATGACGAAGTGATCGAGCTGTCCGACAACCTGCGCAACGGTGTGCCGTTCGCCACGCCGGTGTTCGACGGTGCTTCCGAGCCCGAGATCCACCGGATGCTCGACCTGGCGTATCCCGACGACGAAGAGCGCACCCGGCTGATCGGCTTCACGCCGAGCAAGACGCAGGTGACGCTGCACGACGGTCGCACCGGCGATGCTTTCGACCGCGCGGTCACGGTGGGCTACATGCACATGCTGAAGCTGCACCACCTGGTCGACGACAAGATGCACGCGCGTTCCACCGGCCCGTACTCGCTGGTCACGCAGCAGCCGCTGGGCGGCAAGGCGCAGTTCGGCGGTCAGCGTTTCGGCGAGATGGAGGTGTGGGCGTTGGAAGCCTACGGCGCCTCGTACATGTTGCAGGAAATGCTCACCGTCAAGTCGGACGACGTCAACGGTCGCACCAAGGTGTACGAGAACCTGGTCAAGGGCGAGCACGCGATCGATGCCGGCATGCCGGAGTCGTTCAACGTGCTGGTCAAGGAGATCCGTTCGCTCGGCATCGACATCGACCTCGAGCGCAGCTAGTACGGAACTGAGACGGCGGCCGGTCAATCAAGATTCAGGAGCAGCAAATGAAAGCGTTGCTTGATCTGTTCAAACAGGTTCAGGAAGAAGAGCACTTCGATGCGATCCGCATCGGGCTCGCCTCGCCGGAGAAGATCCGTTCGTGGTCGTTCGGCGAGGTCAAGAAGCCCGAGACGATCAACTACCGCACGTTCAAGCCGGAACGCGACGGCTTGTTCTGCGCGAAGATCTTCGGGCCGATCAAGGACTACGAGTGCCTGTGCGGCAAGTACAAGCGGCTGAAACACCGCGGCGTCATCTGCGAGAAGTGCGGCGTCGAGGTCACGCTGGCCAAGGTGCGCCGCGAGCGCATGGGCCACATCGAGCTGGCCAGCCCGGTCGCTCACATCTGGTTCCTGAAGTCGCTGCCGTCGCGTCTGGGCATGGTGCTCGACATGACGCTGCGCGACATCGAGCGCGTGCTGTACTTCGAAGCATTCGTGGTCATCGAGCCGGGTCTGACGCCGCTCAAGCGCGCGCAGATCATGACCGAAGACGACTATCTCGCGAAGACCGAGGAATACGGCGACGAATTCCGCGCGATGATGGGCGCCGAGGGCATTCGCGAGCTGCTGCGCACGATCGACATCGACCGTGACATCGAGCAACTGCGCAAAGACCTCGAAGCCACCGGTTCCGAAGCCAAGATCAAGAAGATCGCCAAGCGGTTGAAGGTGCTCGAGGGCTTCCAGCGTTCGGGCATCAAGCCCGACTGGATGGTGATGGAAGTGCTGCCGGTGCTGCCGCCCGAGCTGCGGCCGCTGGTGCCGCTCGACGGCGGGCGCTTCGCCACGTCCGACCTGAACGACCTGTATCGGCGCGTCATCAACCGCAACAACCGCCTGAAGCGTCTGCTGGAACTCAAAGCGCCCGAGATCATCGTGCGCAACGAGAAGCGCATGCTGCAGGAGTCGGTCGACTCGCTGCTCGACAACGGTCGCCGCGGCAAGGCGATGACCGGCGCCAACAAGCGCGCGCTGAAGTCGCTGGCCGACATGATCAAGGGCAAGGGCGGCCGCTTCCGGCAGAACCTGCTGGGCAAGCGCGTCGACTACTCGGGCCGTTCGGTGATCGTGGTGGGTCCGCAGCTCAAGCTGCATCAGTGCGGCCTGCCCAAGCTGATGGCATTGGAACTGTTCAAGCCGTTCATCTTCAACAAGCTGGAAACGATGGGCGTGGCCACGACCATCAAGCAGGCGAAGAAGTACGTCGAGAGCCAGGAACCGATCGTCTGGGACATTCTCGAAGAGGTGATCCGCGAGCACCCGGTGCTGCTGAACCGCGCACCGACGCTGCACCGCCTGGGCATCCAGGCGTTCGAACCGGTGCTGATCGAGGGCAAGGCGATCCAGCTGCACCCGCTGGTCTGCGCCGCGTTCAACGCCGACTTCGACGGCGACCAGATGGCCGTGCACGTGCCGCTGTCGCTCGAAGCGCAGTTGGAAGCGCGTTCGCTGATGCTGGCCTCGAACAACGTGCTGTTCCCGTCGAACGGCGAGCCGTCGATCGTGCCCTCGCAGGACATCGTGCTGGGCCTGTACTACACGACGCGCGAGAAGATCAACGCCAAGGGTGAAGGCATGTTCTTCGCCGACGTCGGCGAGGTGCAGCGCGCCTACGACAACGGCAAGGTCGAGCTGGGCACCAAGATCTTCGTGCGTCTGACCGAATACGCGAAGAATCGTGACACCGGCGAGATCACGCCGAACCCGATCCGGCCCGAAACCACGGTCGGCCGCGCGCTGCTGTCCGAGATCCTGCCCAAGGGGCTGCCGTTCGCGTACATCAACAAGGCGCTGAAGAAGAAAGAGATCTCGCGGCTGATCAACGCGTCGTTCCGCCGTTGCGGCCTGCGCGACACGGTGATCTTCGCCGACCAGCTGATGCAGACAGGTTTCCGTCTGGCCACGCGCGCCGGCATCTCGATCGCCATCGACGACATGCTGGTGCCGCCGCAGAAGGTCAACATCCTGGCCGAGGCCGAGCGCGAGGTCAAAGAGATCGAGCAGCAGTACACCTCGGGCCTGGTCACGCAAGGCGAGCGCTACAACAAGGTGGTCGACATCTGGGGCCGTGCCGGCGACGTCGTCGGCAAGGCGATGATGGAGCAACTGGCCACGCAGGACACGATCGATCGCCACGGCAACACGGTCAAGCAGGAATCGTTCAACGCCATCTACATGATGGCCGACTCGGGCGCGCGCGGTTCGGCCGCGCAGATCCGCCAGTTGGCCGGCATGCGGGGCCTGATGGCCAAGCCCGACGGCTCGATCATCGAGACGCCGATCACGGCCAACTTCCGCGAAGGCCTGAACGTTCTGCAGTACTTCATCTCGACGCACGGTGCGCGTAAGGGTCTGGCCGACACGGCGTTGAAAACCGCCAACTCGGGCTACCTGACGCGCCGCCTGGTCGACGTCACGCAAGACCTGGTGGTGACCGAAGATGACTGCGGCACGATGAACGGCGTGTCGATGAAGGCGCTGATCGAAGGCGGCGAGGTGATCGAGGCGCTGCGCGACCGTATCCTGGGTCGCGTGGCCACCGTCGACGTCGTGCATCCCGAAACGCAGGCCACCGTCTTCGAGGCCGGCACGCTGCTGGACGAAGACTCGGTCGAAGAGATCGAACGCCTGGGCATCGACGAAGTGCGCGTGCGCACGCCGCTGACCTGCGAAACGCGCTACGGCCTGTGCGCCAAGTGCTACGGTCGCGACCTGGGCCGCGGCGTGCTGGTCAACAGCGGCGAGGCGGTGGGCGTGATCGCCGCGCAGTCGATCGGCGAACCGGGCACGCAGCTCACGATGCGTACCTTCCACATCGGCGGTGCGGCCTCGCGTAATGCGGTGGCCAGCGCGGTCGAGGCCAAGTCGAACGGCACCGTGCGCTTCACGATGACGATGCGCTATGTCACCAACGCGAAGAGCGAGCAGATCGTCATCTCGCGTTCGGGCGAGATCGTCATCACCGACGACAACGGTCGCGAGCGCGAGCGCCACAAGGTGCCTTATGGCGCCACGCTGCTGGCGGCTGACGGCAAGGCGGTGAAGGCCGGCTCGCAACTGGCCACCTGGGATCCGCTGACGCGTCCGATCATCACCGAGTACTCGGGCACGGTGCACTTCGAGAACGTCGAAGAAGGCGTGACCGTGGCCAAGCAGATCGACGAGGTCACCGGCCTGTCGACGCTGGTGGTGATCGACGCCAAGCGCCGCGGGCCGATGGTCAAGAACGTGCGGCCGCAGGTCAAGCTGATCAACGAGAACGGCGAAGAAGTGAAGATCGCCAACACCGATCACGCGGTGACGATCAGCTTCCCGGTCGGCGCGCTGATCGTCGTGCGCGATGCGCAGCAGGTCGGCGTCGGCGAGATCCTGGCGCGTATCCCGCTCGAATCGCAGAAGACCCGCGACATCACCGGCGGTCTGCCGCGCGTGGCCGAGCTGTTCGAGGCGCGTTCGCCGAAGGACGCCGGCATGCTGGCCGAAGTCACCGGCACCGTGTCGTTCGGCAAGGACACCAAGGGCAAGCAGCGCCTGGTCATCACCGACCTGGACGGCAACGCCCACGAGTTCCTGATCCCGAAGGACAAGAACGTGCTGGTGCACGACGGCCAGGTGGTGAACAAGGGCGAGATGATCGTCGACGGCCCGGCCGATCCGCACGACATCCTGCGCCTGTTGGGCATCGAGGCGCTGGCGCGCTACATCGTCGACGAAGTGCAGGACGTCTACCGTCTGCAAGGCGTGAAGATCAACGACAAGCACATCGAAGTGATCGTGCGCCAGATGCTGCGTCGCGTGCAGATCACCGATCCGGGCGATGCGCCGTTCATCACCGGTGAGCAGGTCGAACGTTCCGAGATGCTCGACGAGAACGACAAGGCCAATGCCGCCGACAAGCGTCCGGCCAGCTACATCAACCTGCTGCTGGGCATCACCAAGGCCTCGCTGTCGACCGATTCGTTCATCTCGGCCGCATCGTTCCAGGAAACGACGCGCGTGCTGACCGAAGCGGCGATCATGGGCAAGCGCGACGATCTGCGTGGCCTGAAGGAGAACGTCATCGTCGGCCGCCTGATTCCGGCGGGTACCGGCCTGGCGTATCACCGTGCCCGCAGGGCCAAGGAAACTTCCGAGGCCCAGGAGCAAGCCGCGCTGGCCGCCGCCGAGGCGCTGTTCGAGCCGATGCCGGCCGACGGCGGCGAGGAAGCGACCGAGGCGGCGCCGGGGGGTGAGGCCAGCGAAAGCTGAGCCTTGCCGCCGGCGGCGGTGCCGCTGCCGGCTGAGTAAAGCACGGCCTTTCAGGCGGTGCCGAACCCAGCCGGAGGTTCACCAGGAAGCGCCCGCGAGGGCGCTTCGTTTTTTTGGCGTCAGGCTAGAGCTGATCACCGGGAAGCCGCTCGGGCGCTCAGTGATCATGCGTCTTCGGTGATCTTCAGCAGATGGGCCCTGCGCGCCTCGATCACCTTGCGTACCCGTCGAAGAACCGGATGTGAAATTCCCGTCTCGGAAAATTCTTTCAATAGCGCATCAGTCGCCGTGCCGATGCGGGTAGCGAACTCGCCTAACTCTTTCACCAGCATGCGCTGCGCCGCACGGCCGTGATGGACCAGCGATGACCAATCCTGAAGTCGAATCGTGTCGGGAACCGAGCGTTCACCGATCTTCATGGCAAGCCGCTGGTCGATCCCAGGATAGACGGCCGTACAAAGCACATCGTAGAGCGGCGCGAGATCCGGCGCGGTGTCGCGGTACAGCAGCGCGTAGTTCTTCGCATGCGCGTCGGCATTGCCGACCAGGTACTGGAAGATCAGCCTGCGGGTGAAATCGAGCCGGTCTGCGGCGGGGCGGCCGCATGCGTGATCGATCAGCGCCAGACAGCGAGCAGTGCCCGGGCCGCCTTCCTGCTCATACTTGAGTTCCGGCGGTACGCTCAGTGCCTGGCAGAAATCTTCCTGATGCAATCTGCTGACAATGCCGCCTTGCTTCGTTCGATCGTATCGCTGTACGAGAAGAAACGACACGTCGCCGACGCGGCGCATCTGCGCTGCCGGTGCGGCGAACTGCATCTGCGCGGCCAGTCGCAGGCAGAACAGTTCGTTCTCCACCGTGCCGTCCAACGCGGGAATGAAGGGTTTGAGGATGTGCGTCGTCGGCGCTCCGCCCTTGGCAATACCGATGCCGTCGTCGGTGACGCAGACAGCCAGCTTGTCTTGCGCACCCGCCAACGACAAGCGTATGCCCGGCTCGCCTGCCAACAGCGGGCGCTCGCGGAGCCTGGCCACGAGGTCTGCCAAGCGGGTTTCGTCGAGCATCTCGATATCGGCGTCAGACGGCGACAGCGGTTCTCTGCCAGCCGGGTATAGCGACAGCGCTCCCGCGCAATCGCCACCGATGATCCCCAGCAAGCCGAAAGGGTTGTCTGCCGAGATACCCAACGCGGTGGCCAGCCGTCGCCGCGCGCCCTCGTCGGGCAGCAGACCCGAAAAGAAAGGGCGTGCCACACGATCCGCGAACGGCTGTTCGCGCAAGGGCATCGAGTATGAAATGGCACGGGCCTGCGGTTCGCCCAGATACGTCGGCGCATAGGCAAAAGACAGTGCCCCGCCCTCGTCCTGGGTGAGCACGCCGGCTTTGCGGTTGCCGAAATAGACGTCGAGTGTGCGGGTCATGGCGTGTCTTTCCGCCGGCTGCCGACCTGTAGGGATAGCCCGAGCGCAGACAGTACTTGCAGCGAGCGGCCGAGTTGGCAGCTTTCCTTGCCGGCTTCCAGTTCGCGCACGAAACGTACTCCCACGCCTGTCAGGCCGGCGAGCTGCTCTTGAGTCAGGTGTTGGCCCTTGCGTTCATCGCGGATGAGCCTCCCCAACGATTTGCTATCCAGAGTGGTCAGCATGATCGTCCCGATCGGGGTGTTTTCTGTCTTGGATGATCGATGATATCAATGAAAGTCCCGAGCGGGTTGTTTCAGCGGATTGTAGGCAGTCATGGGTCGAAAATCATCCTGATCGGGATGATTATCCCTGGCAATTGCCGCCCCGGTGGCGTCAGGGCTTCCACCGACCCGGCGGTATGATTGACCGCGATCGCCGGCGTCCATCGCGGCTCGTTCAGAGACGAGCCTGCCTGCCTGCGCCGGCCCCATCTTGATGAGAAAGGGTGCCGTGAGCCAGCGTTTCTTCATTCTGCTGCCCGCTTGTTTCGTGTTGCTGCTGGCCGCATGCGCCACGCCGGGTCCCGGCGACGGCAAGGTTCAACCGCTGCCGGTGCCGCCTGCCGGGGGCGCGGCCGGTAGCGCCGGCACCCCGGGCAGCCGTACGCAGGGTGCCAGCCCTGCGGGCTCCGCCGGCTCGCGTCCGGTCACCGTGCTTACGCTGCCGGTTGCCCGCCCTCAGTTCAGGGCCGGCGACCGCTGGGTCTATGCCGGCCGCGAGAGCGGCACCGCCGCCACCTTTCAGACCAATCTGATCGAGCGCAGCATCGTTAGCGTCAACGGCGACCGGGCGCAGCTTCGCCAGGTGCCGCTCGATCCGTCGAGCCGTAAGCCGAACGGCGCGCCGCGCTTGCGCAACGTCAAGCCGTCGAGCTGGCACATGGACCCCGGCCCGCGTTCGTCGGGCGAAGTGCGCACGCTGGCCTTTCCGCTGACGCTGGGCAAGGAATGGCGCTATGAATACTCGGTGGCCGCAGGCGAACGCGACGCCGTCACCACCTACAGCTATTACGCCAACGTCGCCGGCCTGGATTCGGTCACCACCCCGGCCGGCCGCTTCGATACCGTGCGCGTCATCCACCAGGGTGAATGGCGCCGCCCGGCGCTGGAAAAGGGCGAGCCGGTGATGCGCAGCGGCACGGTCACGCAGGTCTACTGGTATGCACCTGCGGTCAACGCCTGGGTGCGCCTGGAAGTCGAGCTGCGCCGCCCCGACGGCAGCCGCGAGCTGGCGATCGTGCAGGAATTGGTCGAGTACGGCCGGCGGCCCTGAGCGGGCCGAGCGCCCGGGCAGGCCGAGGCAGCAGGCCAGCAGTACGACGACGCGGCCGCCGACCGCGACCAGTTCGGCATCGCTGGCGATACGCAGCCAGCGACTCAGCCTTTCGCAGGTCTTCACCGACCGGCAGCGGCGGTGATTCATCCGATGCACGGAAGGGCCTCGGCTGCGCGCGCCCGGGATGGGTGCTGTTGCCCGTCCACAGCAATGTTTCTCCCTGCCTGATGCCGCCCGCCGGATTCCACCGGCAGCCTTGCTGATCCATTGGCGCGCCGCTCCATCCGCTGGGCTTATCCCAATAAACGTACCGTATTAGTTGACGTCGTACCGAATAGGTTGATAAGCTGGGGCAAATACAACGAGCAGGTGGAGGAGAGACCGGCATGGGCATCCGCTCTGGCGCGCAGTACCTCGAGTCGCTGAAAGACGGTCGGGACATTCGAATCGACGGCGAGCGGGTGCGCGACGTCACCACGGATCCACGCTTCGCCGGCGCCGCGCGCACGGTGGCGCAGTTGCTCGACATGCAGCACCGCCCCGATCTGCACGAACGCATGACCTACGCGTCACCCAGCAGCGGCGAACGGGTCGGCCTTTCGTTCATCGAGCCGCGCTCGCGCGAAGACCTGGCGGCGCGCCGCGGCGCCATCGCCGTGTGGATGAACGAAACGCAGGGCATGTTCGGCCGCAGCCCCGATTTCATGAACTGCTTCATCTCGGCGTTCGCCTCGGCCGCTCCCGAGTTCGGCAAGCGCGATCCTCGCTTCGGCCAGAACATGCGGCGTTTCTACGAGTTCTGCCGCGAGGGCGACGCGGTGATGACGCACGTGCTGATCAACCCGCAGGTCGATCGCTCCAAGCCGGTCGATCATCAGGAAAAAGACCTGGCGGCCAAGATCGTGCGCGAAACCGATCGCGGCATCGTCATTCGCGGTGCACGAATGGTGTCGACGCTGGCGGCCTTCGCCAACGAGATCGTGGTGATGCCGTCGAGCTATATCGCCAATACGCCCGGCGCGAGCGATTACGCCTTCGGTTTCTCGATTCCTGCCGCCACGCCGGGCATGAGCTTCATCTCGCGTCCGTCGATCGTGCCCACCGGTGCCGGTGCCGTGCACGACTATCCGCTGTCGCTGCGCCTGGACGAGGGCGATGCGATGGTCATCTTCGACGACGTGCTGGTGCCGTGGGAACGCGTGTTCATCCATCGCGACGTCGACATGTGCAACGGCCTGTATCCGCGCACTTTCCTGTCGGCGCACACCGGCCATCAGGCGGCGGTCAAGGCTCTGGCCAAGTCGGAGTTCATGCTCGGTCTGGCGCTGGCGCTGGCGCGCTCCACCAAGATCGACGGCTATATGCACGTGCAGGGCATGCTGGCCGAGATCATGGTTTCGGTACAGACGGTGAAGGCCTGCATCGAAGCCGCCGAGCAGAACTGCGTGACGACGCCGTTCGGCACCGTTGCGCCCGATCCGATGCCGATGTGGGTGATCCGCCTGGGGTTTCCGCGGATGTTCCACCGCATGCAGGAAATCGTGCAGCTGATGGGCGCCAGCGGCCTGGTTGGAGCGCCGTCGCTGGCCGAGTTCAGCGGCGATGCCGCCGAGATGGCGCGCGAATACCTGCAATCGGTGAATTCCAACGCCGAGCAGCGCAGCCAGCTCTGCCGGCTGGCCTACGACGCGTCGGTGTCGAGCTTCGCCGGCCGGCAGCAGCTCTATGAGCGTTACTACACCGGCGATCCGGTGCGCCTGTCCGGCCTGCTGTGCTCGCTGTATCCAGACAAAGAGGGGCTGACCGGCCGCATCGACCAACTGCTCGACGAATTGCCGCAGAAGGTGGCGCTGCCGGCGTCCGCGCCGGGCGGCTGATCGCTGCGGCTTGAGGGGGCGGCCAAGGATCAGCTGAGAAGGGGCGCTGCAACCGAGGAGTGCGCCCGATCGTGGTTGTGACGACCCCGTTATTGGTATCGCGAGCGGGGTTCATTTGAGGAGACAGAATCGTGGCTGATGCAGCACGCGCGGCGATGCTCGCCGACTACAGCAGTTCCGACCCCGACTGGAGCGACGAAGCCGGCCGGCATTGGGTGATGCGCGGCGCCAACTTCGTGGTCGTTACGACGCAGGCCAAGGCCGGCGCCGTGCTGGCGCGTGACGGCAATCCCGACGAATACATGGTGCTGCTGCCGGAAGGGGTGGCCGCCGGCATCGAAGCCGGCGACCAGCGCATCGACAGCGACGGCGATTCGCTGAGCATCGTGCCGCCGGGGGCCAGCCGTGTGATCGTCGCGGCGGGCGGCTTCGTCTACCGCGTGTTCAGCGCGCGTGCCGTGGACCTGGCGGCGCGCGCCCGCAATGCCGGCGACTATGCCGCGGGCGCGGCCGACGTGGCGGCGCTGGCCGATTGGCCGGCACCGGTGAACGGCTACAGGCTGCGTCATTACCGGCTGGCCGAACACGTGCGCAGCGACACCACCATGCGCTTGTTCCGCAGCAGCAATCTGATGCTGAACGTCTTCCTGCCGCGTGCCGAGCCGCGCGACGTTCGCAAGATGACCCCGCATTCCCACGAGGATTTCGAGCAGGCCTCGCTGGCGTTGAGCGGCAACTACGTGCACCACTTGCGCTACCCGTGGGTGCCCGACATGACTGGCTGGCGCGGCGACGAGCATGCCGAGGTCGCCAGTCCGTCGATCGTGATCATTCCCCCGCGCGTGATTCATACCTCGCAAAGCGTCGGTTCGAAAACCTCACGGCTGGTCGACATCTTCGCGCCGCCGCGCATCGATTTCTCGCTCAAGCCGGGCCTGGTCTGTAATGCCGACGACTACCCGCTGCCCGAACGCGCCGCGGCCATGGCGCCGGTAGCGGGCGCTGCCTGATCGGCGCGGGAACGACGATGCAGAACTTCCTCGCTTCACTGCGCACGCCGGGCAGTTGCCGGTTCGGCACCTGGGTGAAGATTCCGGCGCTGGAAACGGTCGAGCTGCTCGCGCATGCCGGCTTCGACTTCATCGTGATCGACATGGAGCATGCGCCGCTCACCTTCGAGTCGGCCTACCGCGCGATCGTCGTAGCGCAGGGCTTGGGCATGGCCGCGCTGGTGCGCCTGCCCGATCAGAACAACAACGACGTGCAGCGCATTCTCGATAGCGGCGCCGACGGCCTGCTGGTGCCGCGCGTGCGCAGTGCAGACGAGGCGCGCCGCGCGATGGATTCGATGCTGTTCAGTCCGCGCGGTTCACGCGGGCTGGGCATCACCTCGCGAGCCGGGCGCTGGGGGCTGCTGCCGACGCCCGCATACGTCGAGCGTGGCGATCAGCGGATCGTGCGCGCCATTCAGTTGGAAGACCGCGAGGCGCTGCTCGATGCCGAGCGGATCCTGGCGGTCGACGGTGTCAACGCGGCCTTCATCGGCCTGGGCGATCTGGCGCTGTCGACCGGACTGCCGGCCGGTCACGCCGATAACCAGGCCTTGGTCGACACGCTGCTCGCGGCGGGTCGGCGTCATGGCATTCCCTGCGGAACCGCGGCCGGCACTGCGGAGGCGGCACGGCAGTTCGCCGAGCGCGGCTTCTCGTTCGTGATGGTCAGCAACGACGCGACGCTGTTCGGTCGCGCCGCGCAGGATCTGGTCAAGACATTGCGGGGCTGAACGGTGCAAGCCTGCGCTGTACCCGTCTCGGCGAACATCGCGCTCGGGCGATGTGCAGCGCGCTGCCGGCCATCGCGCGGCTGCCCCGCTTCATTCGCCCGCCGGCTCGCCGAACCGGCGATACGCGCGCGAGTTCAGCGCCGCCGAAATCTGCGCTGCGCAAGCCCTGACCTGGTCAACCAGCGCCGGCTCGGGCGGCACGCCGACCTGCATCTGCGTGCCGACCACCGCGATCACCGCGATGAAGCGGTCCATTTCATCGAGCACCGGTGCGGCGAGCGAATTGACGCCGTATTGCGACTCGCTGGCGGCGCAGTCGTACAGCTCTCGGCGGATCCGTTCGAGCTGTTCGCGCACCGCGCGCGAGTCGGTCGGGGTGTTGGCGGTCAATGGTTTCAGCGGACGCGACAGAATGCGCTCGCGATCGTCCTGCGGGGCGAATGCCAGCATCACGCGGCCGCTGGCCGAACCGTGCGCGGGGACGCGCAAGCCCTTGCGTACGGTGACGGCGATCATGCTTTCGCTGTCGAAGGTGTGCGTGACCACCACTTCGTCGCCGGCGCGCTGGCCGAGCAACACGGTCAGTCGCGTCGCGTCGCGCAGCGCGCGCATCGGCGCGGCGGCGATGTCCATGATGTTGAACTGCTCTATCGCGGCCTGGCCGAGTTCGAACAGCTTCCAGCCAAGCTGGTAGCGATCGCTGCCGGCGCTCTGCATCAGGATGCCGGCTTCGCGCAGCGTCAGCAGGTGCCGGTGAATGCGCGCCTTTGCTTCGCCGACGCGCCGTGCCAGTTCGCTGACGCCGATCGGTTCACCGGCTGCGGCCATTTCATTGAGCAGCCGGATCGTCAAGCTCACCGACTTGATCTGGCTGCCGTCGACCTTGCGGTCTTCGGCCTCGGCTTCAGGTTCGGCGGGCGGCGCTTGATCGACCGCTTTGCGTCCTGCCGTGCTGTGAGTCGTCATGTCGTCAATCCGGCAAGCCGTTTCCGTAACGAACCATAAGAAACCACCAGAGGAGAAACCCGCATGTTGATAAACCGCAGAGCGTTCCTCAAGACAAGCGGCGCGATGACCGGCGTCGCCACGCTGCCCGCGCTGGCCCAATCGTATCCGTCTCGGCCGGTGACGATTGTAGTGCCGTTCCCTGCCGGCGGAGGCACCGACGCAACGATCCGCATCCTGGCCGAGGGATTCCAGAAGCAGACCGGCCGCTCGATGCTGGTCGAGAACCGGCCCGGCGGCGGAACGCTGATCGCGCTCAACTACCTGGCGCAGCAAAAGCCCGACGGCTACACGCTGGGCGTCATGACGCGGGCGCAGTTCGCCACCTACTGGGTCGCCAATGCCTCCAATGCGGTGCATCCGTTGAACGACATCACGTTCATCGCCGCCACGCACGGCTCGATCTTCGGGCTGCTGGTACGCGCCGATGGGCCGCACAAGACGCTTGCCGACGTGGTGGCTGCAGCCAAGGCCAACCCCGGCAAGCTCAGCGTGGGCAATATCGGCATCGGCACCACGCACCACCTCACCGCGCTGGAGTTCGCGCGCGAGGCCGGCATCGAGCTCAACCATATTCCCTATAAAGGCGAGGCCGAGAGCACGGCTTCGCTGATAGGCGGCCATATCGACCTGGCGGTTTCGTCCGGCACCTTCATTCCGCATGTGGAAAGCGGCCGGCTGCGCGTTCTCGCGCTTGCGCTGCCGGCCCGCCTGAGCAAGTACCCGCAATGGCCGACGTTCACCGAACAGGGTTTTCCGGTGCAGATGGAAACTTCCGTCGGCATCGGCGGGCCGAAGGGCATGGATCCGTCGGTCGTCCGCTACCTGGCCGACGCGCTGCGCCGGATCACGCAGGCACCCGAAGTCGTGGCCGGGCTCGAACGGCTCTATCAGCCGGTGCAGTACATCGACACCGACACCTACAACCGCAGCGTGCAGCAGCGCTACCAGCTCGAACGCGAACTGGTCGAGCGCTACAACTTGCGGCAAAAGACTTGAGCATGAACCCGTCGCGTATCGATCCGACATTGGGCCCGATCGCTGAGATCCCGGGCATCGT
This sequence comes from Burkholderiales bacterium, assembly GCA_017307915.1. GTDB lineage: Bacteria > Pseudomonadota > Gammaproteobacteria > Burkholderiales > Burkholderiaceae_E > Zeimonas. Next base: position 21,706 of record JAFKGG010000406.1, read on the forward strand.
GCCCTTCACCGGAGAACTGTCGCAGCAGGGCTATCGGCTGAGCATGTTTCTGGTGTCTTTGCGCGATGCCGGCAATCGTGCCGAGTTCGCCGCCGACGAAGATGCTTACATGCGGCGCACCGGCCTCGATGAGCACGAGCGTGGCCTGGTGCGTTGCCGCGATTTCGTCGGCATGCTCGCGCATGGTGCTTCGGTCTATGCGATCGGCAAGGGTTCCGGGGCGCTGGGCGCGACGCTGATCGAGATCGGCGCGGCCGCGCGCGGCGAAACGGTGGCGCAGTTCCTGGCGGGCCGGCCGTCAGTCTAGTCGCGCCATCATCACCAAGCAAAGCCGCACACCAGGAGAGCAGATGGCCCGCATCGTCGCAGGAATCGGTTCATCGCACGCGCCATCGATTGCGTTCGCCTACGATGCCGGGCATCAGCAGCGGCCGCAATGGAAATCGTTCTTCGATGCGTATGTGCCGGTCAAGCATTGGCTGCAGCGGCTGCGGCCCGACACCTTGATCGTGTTCTACAACGATCATCTGAACCGCTTCCAGCTCGATGCGTATCCGACCTTCGCGATCGGCGTCGCGCCGGAACTGCCGATCGCCGACGAAGGGCGCGGCCGGCGGCCGCTGCCCGACGTGGAAGGCGACGCGGCGCTGGCTTGGCACGTGGCGCGCAGTCTCGTCGCCGATGAATTCGATCTATGCGTGAGCCGCGAAATGGTGCTCGATCACGGCGTGATGTCGATTCTGCCCTTGATCGCCGATCAGCCGTGGCCGATGCGCGTGGTGCCGATCGCGGTCAATGTGATCGCCGAACCCTTGCCCACGCCGCGCCGCTGCTGGCGCATCGGTGAGGCGGTGGCGCGCGCGGTGCGCAGCCATGCCGCCGATACGCGGGTAGCGGTCATGGCCACCGGCGGCTTGTCGCATCAGCTGCACGGCGCCGGCTTCGGTTTCACCAATCCTGAATGGGACAACCGTTTCATGGATCTGCTCGAGCATGAGCCCGAGCGGCTCGCGGCCGCTTCGCACGACGATTTCGTTTTGCGCGGCGGTGCCGAGTCGGTGGAGATGATGGTCTGGTTGGCGATGCGCGGGGCGCTGGCCGAAAGCGGCGGGGCGCTGCGCCGGGTGCAGCGTCATTACACGGCGCCGATGTTGACCGGCTATGGATTGCTCGCCTATGAGCGGGTCGATCCGTGACACGCCGTTGCGGTGACGCCGGCTGACGCTGGCCATTCAAGAAACGTCCGTCAACGGAGCTTCCATGCGAAAAAGCATCAACATCGCCGGCTTCAAGCACGGCAACAATCCCGTTCCGGCGGCTTCGCTGCTCGGCAATCTGCTGGTCAGCGGCGCCATCTTCGGCACCGATCTGAGCACCGGCAAAGTGGCCGAGACGCCCGAGCAGCAGTGCGCCAACATGTTCATCGTATTGAGGGAACTGCTAGCGGCCGCTGGCGCAACGCTTGACGACGTCGTCAAGATGACTTTCTATCTTCGCCCGGAGGTGTCGCGCGAGATCGTCAACATGCATTGGGTGGCGGCGTTTCCTGACGCCGACAGCCGCCCGGCTCGGCATGTGATGATCAATGAGCGGCTACCGGCCGGTCAGCATATGCAATGCGACGTAATGGCGGTGATCGGCGGCGCGGGGGTCTGAGGGCGCGGTCGCTGAGCTGCCTTTTTCCGAAGCCGCTGCGTTGCGCTGTGCCGCCATGCATATTCCCGATCCGGCTCCCGAGCGTGATTCGATGATCGCTGCGATCGCGATCGAGCACGGCATGACGCTGGCGACACGCAATGTCGGCGATTTCGAAGGAACGGAGGCTCGCCTGCTCAATCCGTGGGATTACCAGCCCGCGGCTTGACGAGCTATTCCCGAGGGCTCTGATCCTGGGCAGGTAACTGGGCTGACAGGGGGGTAAGATCTCCTGATAACTCACTACATAAGGGGAGCCCGATGCCACTTCGCCCGCTGCGCGGCATTGCCGCCACGATCATGGCCGCCTGTCTGTTCGGTTGTGGCGGGGGCGACTCCCCTGATGCGGCACCGGTCGATCCTCCCTCGGCGGTCGAGCCGCCCCCTGCCGAACCGCCGCCGGCCGCATCACCGGAAAAGACCGTCTGGCCGGCGATCGTCCGCGAAGAGAATCTAGCCGCGCCACTCCAGACGCCGTACGGCGAAACCCTGCTGATCCGCGACCGCGAGACGCTGCTCGGCCTGTTTCCGTGGTTCCCGACCGAGGCGCCGGCCGAGATCCGGGATCCCGATTTCAGCAAGATGTGGTTTCTGCGCCTGACCGGGTGGCCAGAACGGCTGAGCGACTGGTTCGCGGTGACGCCCCGGGTCGAGCGGATCGAGACTTCGGCCGACGGGCTTCGCCATGTCGTGCATCTCGAATACTGCCGCTACGCACAGGACATGCTGTCGCCGATCACGCAGTATGTGCCGGTCACGCTCTATCAGATGCCGGCGCTGCCCGGCGAGGTGGCTTTCGAATGGGCCGACCGCGAGTACTACCGCGAACTCGACGACCCCGATCGCTGCCGAACCAAGATGTATCCCACCTACGGGCAACCGCACTCGGCCACCACCGCGCCCCTCGATGCCACGCGCCGCTGGGCGCTGCGTCTGGCCGGAGACGTCTATGGGTGGAGCAGCGAGGCTTTGCCGCCGACGGTGATCTCCGAGCAGGCATACGCCGACTGGCTCATGCTCCGCGTGGATCCGGCGCAGCGGGCGGCGCTGCAGGGGCATGACTTCAGCCGTTCCTGGCTGCTCTTCCTGCAGGCTGCGGATACGCTTTGGCGGCACGACGGCTACATCCGCATCGAATCGATCGAATCCAGCGGTTCGGTGCACGTGGTGCGCCTGGAGGCGTGCGGCGTCAACCCGGGGGTCAAGTACAGCGAAGGCCCGGTCTTCGCCATCTATGAAATCCCCGCTTTGATCGGCGAGCGCCGCTTCGAATGGGTGCGCCGCGATCCGCCGAACTGCCAGCAACCACGCTGAGCGCGACACGGCCGGGCGTTGCACGCCCGGCTTGCTCTCCTGCCCCGACGCGTCTATACTAGCGGGCTTTCCCGGAAAACCGGGCCTGGCGCCATTGCGCCGATCGATTGAATGATCGGGCGACGCGGCGGGGCCGTCATCCAGGTTTGGGTCCATGTTGTAAGAAAGCGCGGCGCGATCGATCGCCGCGACCGGTCTGCGATCGGTGGAGGAAGTGCGAGAGTGCGCGCCCCGCCCGTGGCATCCCCGGTGTCCAAGAATTCGCGAAGGATAGTCAGATGCCCACGATCAACCAGCTCGTTCGCCAAGGGCGCGAGTCGGATGTCATCAAGAGCAAGAGCCCGGCGCTGCAGGATTCGCCGCAGCGGCGCGGTGTTTGCACCCGTGTCTACACCACGACGCCGAAAAAGCCGAACTCCGCGCTGCGCAAGGTCGCCAAGGTTCGCCTGACCAACGGCTTCGAGGTCATCTCGTACATCGGCGGCGAAGGCCACAACCTGCAGGAACACTCGGTTGTGCTGATCCGCGGCGGCCGGGTGAAGGATCTGCCGGGTGTGCGCTATCACATCGTCCGCGGCTCGCTGGATCTTCAGGGCGTCAAGGACCGCAAACAGGCCCGTTCGAAATACGGCGCCAAGCGGCCGAAGAAGGCCTGACCACCGGGCTGGCCCGGGGTTCGAATCATCGGCCGGGCATCGCGTGTGCGGTGCATCGGCAAGAAGAAGGTGGGGCGCGAGTCGATTCAAGCGGGCTCGCGCTCTTTTTTGTGGCGCCAGGATCCGGTTGGAGCCGGCCAGTGCGTCAAGTAAGCGGCGGCCCCCGCTGCTGCCGGTCGTGGCTCTTGCAGGGCTGCGGCGCGGCGCACCGAGTAGGGTTGCCACGCAGATGGGTTCCGTGGCCGGATCCATCCGCGAGCTGAATCGAGTGAGGTGAAACATGCCACGTCGTCGCGAAGTACCCAAGCGCGAGATTCTTCCCGATCCGCTGTATGGCAGCGTCGAAGTCTCGAAGTTCGTCAACGTGCTGATGCTCGACGGCAAGAAGGCCGTGGCCGAGCGCATGCTGTATGGCGCCTTCGACCAGATCAAGACCCGTTCGGGCAAAGACCCGATCGAAGTGTTCTCGCAGGCGCTGCAGAACACGCGGCCCATGGTCGAGGTCAAGAGCCGCCGGGTCGGCGGTGCCAACTACCAGGTGCCGGTCGAGGTTCGTCCGGTGCGGCGCCTGGCGCTGGCGATGCGCTGGCTGCGTGAGGCGGCCAAGAAGCGTGGTGAAAAATCGATGGGCCAGCGTCTGGCCAACGAGCTGATGGAAGCGTCGGAAAACCGCGGCGGCGCCGTGAAGAAGCGCGACGAAGTCCATCGGATGGCCGAGGCCAACAAGGCATTCGCCCACTTCCGCTTCTGATCGGGGCTTTCGCCCCCATCTGGAAAGCCCAGGCGGCGCCGAAGGCGCCGCGCCACCGATGAAAGTTTGAATCATGGCTCGCAAGACTCCCATCGAGCGGTATCGCAATATCGGTATTTCCGCTCACATCGACGCCGGCAAGACCACCACGACCGAGCGCATCCTGTTCTACACCGGCGTGAACCACAAGCTCGGCGAGGTGCACGACGGCGCTGCCACCACCGACTGGATGGAGCAGGAACAGGAACGCGGCATCACGATCACGTCGGCTGCGGTCACCTGCTTCTGGAAGGGCATGGATCTATCCCTGCCCGAGCACCGCATCAACATCATCGACACCCCAGGACACGTCGACTTCACGATTGAAGTCGAGCGTTCGATGCGCGTGCTCGATGGTGCCTGCATGGTCTATTGCGCCGTGGGCGGCGTGCAGCCGCAGTCGGAAACAGTCTGGCGCCAGGCCAACAAGTACGGCGTGCCGCGTCTGGCGTTCGTCAACAAGATGGACCGGATCGGCGCGAACTTCTTCAAGGTCTACGACCAGATGCGCACGCGCCTGCGTGCCAATCCGGTGCCCATCGTCATCCCCATCGGTGCCGAGGAAAACTTCAAGGGCGTGGTCGACCTGCTGAAGATGAAGGCGATCGTCTGGGACGAAGCTTCGCAGGGCATGAAGTTCAACTACGAAGACATCCCCGCCGAGCTGCTCGACACCGCCAAGGAATGGCGCGAGAAGATGGTCGAATCGGCGGCCGAGGCCGACGAAGAGCTGATGAACAAGTATCTCGAAGAGGGCGACCTCTCCGAGCAGTTGATCATGCAAGGCCTGCGCAAGCGCACCATCGCCGGCGAAATCCAGCCGATGCTGTGCGGCACCGCGTTCAAGAACAAGGGCGTGCAGCGCATGCTCGACGCGGTCATCGAGTTCCTGCCGTCGCCGGTTGACATTCCGCCGGTGAAGGGCACGGACGACAACGAGGCCACGGTCGAGCGTCGCGCCGACGACGGCGAGAAATTCTCGGCCCTGGCGTTCAAGCTGATGACCGATCCGTTCGTGGGCCAGCTCACGTTCATCCGCGTCTATTCGGGCGTGCTGAACTCGGGCGACACCGTCTACAACCCGGTCAAGGGCAAGCGCGAGCGCATCGGCCGTCTGCTGCAGATGCACGCCAACAACCGCGAAGAGATCAAGGAAGTTCGCGCCGGCGACATCGCCGCCTGCGTCGGCCTGAAAGAGGTCACCACCGGCGAAACCCTGTGCGATCCGACGGGCATCATCGTGCTCGAGCGCATGGTGTTCCCCGAGCCGGTCATCTCGCAGGCCGTCGAGCCCAAGACCAAGGCCGACCAGGAAAAGATGGGCGTCGCCCTGGGCCGTCTGGCGCAGGAAGACCCGTCGTTCCGCGTGCGCACCGACGAAGAATCGGGCCAGACCATCATCGCCGGCATGGGCGAGCTGCACCTGGAGATCATCGTCGACCGCATGAAGCGCGAGTTCGGCGTCGAGGCTTCGGTCGGCAAGCCGCAGGTGGCCTACCGCGAAACGATCCGCAAGACGGTCGACGAAGTGGAAGGCAAGTTCATCAAGCAGTCCGGCGGCCGCGGCCAGTACGGTCACGTGGTGATCAAGCTGGAACCGCTTGAACCGGGCGGCCCGAACTTCCAGTTCGTCGACGCGATCAAGGGCGGTGTCGTGCCGCGCGAGTTCATCCCGGCGGTGCAGAAGGGCATCGAGGAAACCTTGCCGGCGGGCGTGCTGGCCGGCTATCCGGTCGTCAACGTCAAGGCGACGCTGTTCTTCGGTTCCTACCACGACGTCGACTCGAACGAAAACGCGTTCAAGCAAGCCGGTTCGATCGCGTGCAAGGAAGGAATGCGCCGTGC
>JAFKGG010000407.1 GCA_017307915.1 Burkholderiales bacterium
CGCGTTGCTGCAGAGCGCCGCCGCGCAGCACGGCTTCGAGTTGGCGCGCACCGAGACCATCATGCGCGACGGCGTGCGCGTCTCCAGCTCGGCGGTGCGCCAGGCGCTGGCCACCGGCGATTTCGAACGCGCTCAGGCACTGCTGGGCAGCCCCTACTACATCTCGGGTCGCGTCATCCACGGTCGCAAGCTGGGTCGCACGATCGGCTTTCCGACGCTGAACCTGCGCATCCCGTTCGTGCATCCAGCCGTCAGCGGCGTGTTCGTCGTGCGCGTGCATGGCCTGCGCGATACCCCGCTGCCCGGCGTGGCCAGCCTGGGCACGCGCCCGGCGGTCGAAGCCGATGGCCGGCTGCTGCTGGAAGTGCATCTGTTCGATTTCAACGAGAATATCTATGGCCGGCGCATCCGCGTCGAGTTCGTGCACAAGCTGCGCGACGAAGCCAATTTCGCTTCACTGGAACTGCTCACCGCGCAGATCGACCGCGACGCACAAGCGGCGCGGCGCTGGTTCGCCGAGCATCCGCCGGGCGGCGACGCACCCATCCGCGGCGCGGGCAGCGGCTGAGGCAGCGCTGCAAGTTCGCCGCCGTTCGCTCAGCTCCGCCGTTCGCACCGCACCGCCCCCCGCAACCGTTTGATCAGACCGATCCGAGAGACTTCCATGGCCGATGGCAAACCCGCCCAGCCGACCCCTGCCGCGGCTGGCACTGCGCCCGCCGGCGCCAAGTCGTACCGCGACACGCTGAACCTGCCCGACACGCCGTTTCCGATGCGCGGCGACCTGGCCAAGCGCGAACCGCAATGGACGCGCCAGTGGCAGGACAAGGGCCTCTACAAGCGCATCCGCGCGCTGTCCAAGGGCCGCCCGATGTGGGTGCTGCACGACGGCCCGCCGTATGCCAACGGCGACATCCATCTGGGTCATGCGGTCAACAAGATTCTGAAGGACGTGATCGTCAAGAGCCGCAACATGGCCGGGTTCGACGCGCGCTACGTGCCGGGCTGGGATTGCCACGGCATGCCGATCGAGATCCAGATCGAAAAGCAGTACGGCAAGCACCTGCCGGCCGCCGAAGTGCAGGCCAAGTCGCGCGCCTATGCCACCGAGCAGGTGGCGCGGCAGAAGAAAGACTTCATCCGCCTGGGCGTGCTCGGCGATTGGGACAACCCCTATCTGACGATGGCCCCGCGCAACGAGGCCGACGAACTGCGCGCGCTCGGCAAGCTGCTGAAGAAAGGCTATCTGTATCGCGGCCTGAAGCCGGTGAACTGGTGCTTCGACTGCGGCTCGGCGCTGGCCGAGGCTGAAGTCGAATACCGCGACAAGACCGACCCGACCATCGACGTCGGCTTTCCGTTCGCCGAGCCGGCGCGCGTGGCGCAGGCTTTCGGGCTGTCCAAGCTGCCCACCGAGCGCGGCTACGCGGTGATCTGGACCACCACGCCGTGGACCATTCCGGCCAACCAGGCGCTGAACCTGCACCCAGAGATCGAATACTCGCTGGTGCAGGTCGATTGGCAAGGCGCCCCGGCGCTGCTGATCCTGGCCACCGAACGTGTGCAGGCCTGCCTGCAAACCTACGGCCTGCAAGGCGTCACGCTGGCCACCTGCCGCGGCGCGGCGCTCGATCACGTCAACTTCAAGCATCCGTTCGCCGACCGGCTTTCACCGGTGTACCTGGGCGACTACGTGACGATCGACACCGGCACCGGTATCGTGCACTCGGCGCCCGCCTACGGCATCGAAGACTTCGCCTCGTGCAAGAGCAACGGCATGCCCGATGCGCAGATCCTGCAACCGGTGCAGGGCGACGGCGTCTATGCGGCCTCGCTGCCGCACTTCGGCGGCCTGTCGATCTGGGACGCCAACCCGCGCATCGTCGAGCTGCTGCGCCAACAGGGCGTGCTGTTCGACACGCGCAACTACACGCACAGCTACATGCACTGCTGGCGGCACAAGACGCCGATCATCTATCGCGCTTCCAGCCAGTGGTTCGCCGGCATGGACATCACGCCGCGCGACGGCGGCCCCACGCTGCGCGAAACGGCACTGGCCGGCGTCGAGGCCACGCGCTTCTATCCGGCCTGGGGCCAGGCGCGGCTGCACGGCATGATCGCCAACCGCCCTGATTGGACGCTGTCGCGGCAGCGCCAATGGGGCGTGCCGATGGCCTTCTTCTTGAATCGCGAAACCGGCGAACTGCACCCGCGCACCGAAGAACTGCTCGAACAGGTGGCGCAGCGCATCGAGCGCGAAGGCATCGAGGCCTGGCAGCGGCTCGATCCGCGCGAGCTGCTCGGCGACGAGGCCGACCAGTACGTGAAGAACCGCGACACGCTCGACGTCTGGTTCGATTCGGGCACCACGCACGAGACCGTGCTGCGCGGCTCGCACCGCGACGAATCGCACTTCCCGGCCGACATGTACCTGGAAGGCAGCGATCAGCACCGCGGCTGGTTCCATTCGTCGCTGCTCACTTCGTCGATGCTCAATGGCGTGCCGCCTTACAAGGCGCTGCTCACGCACGGCTTCACGGTCGACGGCCAGGGCCGCAAGATGAGCAAGTCGCTGGGCAACGGCATGGAGCCGCAGGAAATCTCCGACAAGTTCGGCGCCGAGATCCTGCGCCTGTGGGTGGCCAGCACCGATTATTCGGGCGAGATGTCGCTGTCCAAGGAAATTCTGGCGCGCGTCGTCGAGGCCTACCGGCGCATCCGCAACACTCTGCGCTTCCTGCTGGCCAACGTGGCCGATTTCGACGCCGAGCGCGACATGCTGCCGGTGAGCGAGCTGTTCGAGATCGACCGCTACGCGATCGCGATGGCAGCCGAATGGCAGGCCACGGCGGTGGCCGATTTCGACAAGTACGAGTTCCACCCGGTAGTGGCGCGGCTGCAAACCTTCTGCTCGGAAGACCTGGGTGCCTTCTATCTCGACATCCTGAAAGACCGCCTGTACACCACGGCCGCCAACTCGCGCGCGCGCCGCTCGGCGCAGACGGCGCTGGTGCACATCACGCACTCGCTGCTGCGCGTGATGGCGCCGATGCTGTCGTTCACCGCCGAAGAAGCCTGGCCGCTGTTCGCGCCCAAGCTGTGGCAGCAAGGCGGCGAAACGATCTTCACGCAGACGTACTACGCGTTCCCCGAGGTGGCCGACGCCGAAGCGCTGCGCGCCAAGTGGAGCACGATCCGCCGCGTGCGCGGCGAGGTGCTGAAGAAGCTCGAAGAAGTGCGCACCGCCGGCGGCATCGGCTCGTCGCTGCAGGCCGAGGTGGAATTGCGCATGGGCGGCGATGCCTATGATGCGTTAGCCTCATTGGACGACGATCTGCGCCTGGTGCTGATCACCTCGCAAGCGCGTTTGTCGCGCGCCGCGTCGGCCGACGACGAGGCAATCATCGTCACGCCGAGCACGCAGCCCAAGTGCGAACGCTGCTGGCACTATCGCGCCGACGTCGGTCGCGATGCGGCGCATCCGACGATTTGCGGGCGTTGTGTTGATAATTTGTTTGGGGGTGGAGAAGCGCGCAGCTATGCTTGACGTGGTTTGGGTCTCGATGCGTAGACCACTTCCATGATCGGAACGCAGCGGCGGGTGGCAGTGGGGGCGCGGCGCTGACCGCGACGGTCGGCCCTGCGGGCCGACTTCCCTGTGCTGCTCGCCTTGGGCTGGCGCGGCGAGACTCGCTTCGCTCCCTTCGGTCGCTACGCTCAAACAGTCGCCGCGAGTCAGATGTACGAAGCGCGCTGCGCGCGCCCAGCCCAAGGCTGCGCTGCTCGGCGCCGCAGACAGCGCCGCGCCCCCACTGCCACCCACCGCTGTCGATACACTGGTGGTGTTCGAACGAGAGAAATCGCTTGGATTCTCGATGAGTATTGAGATCATGCGCCGCAAGCGGTTTATTCTCTACATGCCACTACTTATTCTGGGTACACCACCATTGTTTCGGCAAAGGCCTGGGCGAGGTGGGGTGGCGGGGTATCTGCGCAGCCGAGAAGCGCAGGAAGCTTGGCCCGCGCGCGCAGCGCGCCTCGTGCTTCTGACTCGCGGCATCTGTTTGAGCGGGGCTCGCGAAGCGAGCGTAGCGAGTCATGCCGCGGGGCCAAGCTTCCGAGCATCGCAGGGAACCCCCTGCGCAGCAGGGGGCAAGCGGTTACCCCGCCACCCCACCTCGCCCAGGCCTTTGCCCGCACCAATCGCGGCATGCAAAGAAACGCACGCCACTCGCAATCACACCTCCGTCGCACACCAAGACACCGCCGATGAAATCGACCCCCAAGGCAAGCCCGGCACTCCGCCCCCGCAGCGCCGCCACCTGGCTCAAACGGTGGCTGGCCCTCGGCGCCTTCGTGCTGCTGCTCGACCAAGCCAGCAAGGAACTGATTGAACGCCTGTTTTCGTTCGGCGAGCGGCTACCGGTGCTGACGGGTTTCTTCGATCTCACGCTGGTCTACAACCGCGGCGCCGCGTTCAGCTTCCTGGCCGGCGCCTCGGGCTGGCAGCGCTGGTTCTTCACCGTGCTCGGGCTGGTGGCGGCGGTGGTCATCATCTGGCTGCTGCGCCGGCACGCAACGCAGAAACTGTTCTCGCTCGGCCTGGCGCTGATCCTCGGCGGCGCACTGGGCAACGTCATCGATCGCGTCGTGCGCGGGCACGTGGTCGACTTCCTGCTGGTGTACTGGCGCGATTATTACTTTCCGGCGTTCAACATCGCCGACAGCGCGATCACGGTCGGCGCGGCGCTGCTGATCGTCGACGAGTTCCGGCGCATCCGGCAGGCCAAGCGCGGCGGTTGACGCCCAGCCGCTCGCCGGCGCCAGGCCGCTCGTCGGCACCGGACCGCTCACCGCGATTGATCCGCGAACAGCTTGCGTCCTTGTTCCTGTGCGATCTTTACGAAGCGCTGAACGGCCGGGGATAGATAAGCGTCTCTGCGATAGATGACACCCAGACTGCGCTGCAGCGTCGTCGCGCGCAGCTTCACTTCCCGCAATGGCGCGCCGATCCGGCCGGCGCCCAGATTGCTGCGCGTGATGAAGCTCAGCAGCTTCGTCTCGGCGATCAGGCGCGGCAGCAAGGTAGTCGCGTCAGTATCGATCTGCACCTGCGGCAGCGCCAGCCCCTTCGAGCGAAACACGCTGTTCAGCCACTCGCGTTCCTCCGTCGAATGGGATTCGACTGGTAGCACCCAACGATAGTCGAGCATGTCGCGCAAGGCGATCCTGGGTCTGCGAAAGATCTCGTGTTCGCGTGAAGCGACCACGACGACGTGGTCTTCCACGATCGAATGCACGGCCAGTCTGGCATCGGCCGGCGTGGCCGGCCCGAGCACCACATCGATCTCGCCGTCGAGCAACTGCCTGCGAAGCTGGAAGTTGACCGTGATGCTCGTATGCACGGTCAGTTCCGGCGCCTGTTGCAACAGCACGCGACAGACGCCGGGCAACAGATACTGCGCGGCCGTCGGCGCGGCCCCGATGCGGATCCGGCCAATCGTTCCGCTGCCAAAGGCGGCGGCTTCCCTGACCGTGTCTTCCACGGCGATGCTGACGCCACGCGCGCGGGCCCGCACCGCCAACCCCGCCGGCGTCAGCCGCACGCCGGTGCTGGTGCGCTCGAACAGGCGCGTGCCCAGCGCCGCTTCCAAGCGGTTGATTGCCTTGGTCAGCGCAGGCTGGGAGCGGAACAAGGCCTTGGCCGCGCGCCCGAAATGCCCATGCTGCGCTACTGCTTCAAAGTAGTGAAGATCCCGGAGTTCCATACGAGTCCCCTTCTGTTCAATAACTTTTATTCATCAAGAATAAACAAAAAGAAAATAGACGTTATATCGATCCGGTTCAATAATCCGCCGCTTCCAAGCCGGCACGCGTCGACTGCCACCGGCACCCTCCACCCGAAGCGGAGATACCGTGTCCTTCGATCAGGCGACTTGCGAGATCCAGGCAGCCGGCGCAGCCCAGGCATTTCGCGAGCTGATGTCACTGCGCGACGCCGATTCCGCCTCCGGCCACGTCGCGATCGATGGCAACGATCCCTTCTATCGAACCCCGTTCCGGATCGGCGAGACCACCGCCGCGGTATTGGGCGCAGTCGGCGTCGCCGCCAGCGACCTGTGGCGCCTGCGCACGGGGCGCCCGCAATCGGTGGCCGTCGCGGTGAACGAAGCCGCAGCCACGCTGCGCACCGTCGATTACTCGGCCCGTCGCAACGAACGCAGCGGCCAGTACGAGTCGCTGCCGATCACCGCGCCGATGGCGCAGATGCTGACCGTCACGCAGCCGTGGCCGACGCTCGACGGCCGCTGGTTCCTGCCGCATCTGAATCTGCCGCATCTGTCGCGCCGGGTGCTGAATGTGCTCGGCTGCGAGAACACGCCGGAATCGGTCGCCGCGGCGGTAGGCCGCCGCCGCGCCGATGAACTGGAGCAGGCGATCGCCGACGCGCAGGCATGCGGGGGAACGATCCGCACGCCGGAAGAATGGCTGCAGCACCCGCAAGGGCGCTACCTGTCGGCGCGCCCGGTGGTCGAGATCCATAAGATCGCCGACGGCGCGCCACAGCCCTTGCCGAACGGCGATCGCCCGCTCTCCGGCGTGCGCGTGCTCGACCTGACCCGCATCCTGGCCGGCCCGGTCGCGGGCCGTACGCTGGCCGAACAAGGCGCCGACGTGCTGATGGTCACGGCAGGCAAGCTGCCGCAAACGCCGGAGCACGTGCGCGACACCAGCCACGGCAAGCGCAGTTGCTTTCTCGATCTGGATCTGCCCGACGAAGCGCAGCAGTTGCGCCGCCTGGTGCGCGAAGCCGACGTCTTCATCGACGGCTACCGACCGGGTGCGCTGCAAGGCCATGGCTTCGGCGCACAGGAACTGCATGCGCTGCGGCCCGGCCTGGTCGTTCTGTCGGTGAGCTGTTTCGGCTCGGGCGGCCCGTTCGCCGGCCGGGCAGGTTGGGAACAGGTCGCCCAGGCCGTGACCGGCATCTGCCACGTGAACGGGCAGCTCAGCAACGGCGGCCGGCCCAAGCTGGTCTTCGCACCAATGTCGGATTACATCACGGGCTACCTCGGCGCCTACGGCGTCATGCTCGCGCTGGCGCGCCGGGCGCGCGAAGGCGGCAGCTACCAGGTGCATGTGTCGCTGTGCCAGTCGGCGATGTTCGTGCACCGCCAGGGGCTGCTTGCCGGCTTCGAAGACGCACCCGAGCGGCTCGACGATGCAAGCCTGCAACGGCTCTACGTGCAGGCCGCCACCAGTCAAGGCGAGCTGCGCACGCTCGGCCCGGTACTGAAGATGTCAGAGACGATGCCCCGCTGGTCTCGGCCGACGCCGGCCTTCGGCGCCGACGAACCCTGCTGGCTGCCTCGCTGACCTGCCTCCAAGAATCATCAAACAGAGGAAACACATCATGGATCGCCGTTCATTCAATCGCGCTCTGGCGAGCGCCGGCACGCTGCTCACCCTGCCGCCGGCCCTGGCCGATACCGCGTATCCGTCGAAGACGGTGCAGGTGATCGTGCCGTTTTCCGTCGGCGGCAGCACCGACATCGTCGCGCGCCTGATCGCGCAGCATCTGACCGAATCGCTCGGCAAGCCGGTCGTGGTGGACAACCGCGTCGGTGCGGGCGGCGTGATCGGCTGGGGTTCGGTGGCGCGCGCCAATCCCGATGGCTATACGCTGCTCACGACCGAGACCTCGTTCGCCATCGCCGCGGGGCTCATTCCCAAGCTGCCCTACGATGCGCGCAAGGATTTCACGCAGGTATCGATCGCCGCGACGGTGCCGCACGTCATGGTCGTGAACCCGGCCGTTGCGGCGCGCAGCGTGCGCGAGTTCATCGACATGGCCCGCGCGCAGCCGGGCAAGGTGTTCTTCGGCTCGGGCGGCACCGGAACGAATACGCACCTGGGCGGCGAACTGTTCAACAGCGTGACCGACGCGCGCATGACGCACGTTCCGTACAAGGGTGCCAGCGCGGTGCTGGCCGACCTGATGAGCGGTCAGGTGCAGGTCATGATCTCGTCGATTCCGACGGCGCTGCCGCACATCCGCTCGGGCAAGCTGCGCGCATTGATGGTGACCGACGACAAGCGCTCGGAAGCCCTTCCCGACGTGCCGTCGGCGCCTGAAGCCGGCGTGCCCGAGATGCTGATGCGCTTCTGGATCGGCTTCGCCGCGCCTGCGGCCACACCGGCGCCGATCGTCGAGCGCCTGAACCGCGAGATCGTCGCCGTGGTCAAGAAACCCCAGGTCTCGAAGCTGTTGCGCGAGCAGGGCCTCGATCCGCTGGGCAGCAACGCCGCAGAAGCCACCACGCTGGTAACGCGCGAGATCGATCGCTGGACGGTGGTGATCAAGCGAGCCGGCATCACGCCGCAATAATCGTCATCGAACGCTGGTTTTCTTCCACGTCGCCCAGCGCGGCCGTTGCATCTGGAACAGGTCGCGCGTGCGCGCATACCAGCCAGCGCCATGCATGCGCCCGATCAGCCCCATCGCCGGCGTATCGATATGGCAGCGCTGCGCATCGAGCACGAACTCATCGCGCACGTGCGCCATCAGCACTTCACCGACCACGATCATCTGCGATGGGCCGGTCACGATCGAATTCAGATTGCGGCATTCGAATGACACCGGGCTGTCGTCCACGCGCGGCGGCTTGACACGTTCGGAAGGCAGCATCCGCAGGCCGGCCAATTCGGCCTCGCTGACCTCGGGCGGCGCGTCGATGCAGGTCAGGTTCATCTGCTGCGCCACCGCTTCCGACACCAGGTTGACGACGAACTCGCCGCCGTCGAGGATGTTGCGGCCGGTGTCCTTGAACCGATCCTGTTCATGACGCAGCAGGCC
This sequence comes from Burkholderiales bacterium, assembly GCA_017307915.1. Lineage (GTDB taxonomy): Bacteria > Pseudomonadota > Gammaproteobacteria > Burkholderiales > Burkholderiaceae_E > Zeimonas. The sequence continues at coordinate 8,858 of JAFKGG010000407.1, forward strand.
GATCACGACGATCGGCGGCTCGGAGCCCATCGCATTGAAGAAGCTGTACGGCGCGACGTTGACCACGCCATCGCGCGACAGCGTGCTGACCCAGGCGATCGGCCGCGGCGTAATGGTCGCAGTGAGGATCTTGTAGCGGTTGGCCGGCGCCAGGGCCTGCATGTCGAACTGCATCGTTGCTCCCGAGGGTGAGGCGCCCTACTCGCGCCGGCGCGTGGCCACGGCCGGCCGCGCACTCACGTCCACCGACAGCTGGAACAGATCGGGCCGCGCATAGTGCCCAACCACGTCGAAATCATATTTGCCGCGCGCCACCTGCCCCAGGTCGATGTCGGCATACAGCAACTGCTCGCCTTCGAAACCAGGACCGGCCAGCACCTGGCCCAAGGGGTCGATGATCGCACTGCCGCCGCGCATCAGCACGGTATCGGGTGCATCGCCCAGCAGGCATTCGTAGTCGGCCGGAAAATCGCCGCGGCGAATGAACTGGCAGGCAGTAAGCACGAAGCAGCGGCCTTCCAGCGCGATGTGCCGCATCGTCGACAGCCAGGTGTCGCGATCATCGGCAGTGGGCGCGCAATAAATGCTGATGCCCTGGCTGTACATATGCATGCGCAGCATCGGCATGTAGTTCTCCCAGCAGATCACCGCGCCGATGCGGCCCAGCGAGGTGTCGAACACCGGCATCGTCGAGCCGTCGCCATAGCCCCAGATCAAGCGTTCGGCGGCGGTGGGCATCAGCTTGCGATGCTTGCCGACCAGGCCGCGCGCGCCGTCGAAAAACAGCGCCGTGCAATACAGCGTGCCGCCGTCGCGCTCGATCACGCCGATCACCACGAACAGGTCGGTCTCGGCCGCCGCTTCAGCGATGCGCGCGGTTTCAGTGCCCGGCACGTCGATCGCCGCCTCGTAATAGCGGCGAAACGCATCGCGCCCTTCGGGCTTGCGCATGCCCACCGGCGCGCCGAACGTGGCGCCTTTCGGGTAGCCGCCCAGAAACGCCTCGGGAAACACCATCAATCGCGCACCGGCCGCCGCCGCTTCGCGCATCGCCGTCACCGCACGCTGCGTGGCCGCTGCCGTATCGAATGGGCACGAGGCCAGTTGCGCCACTGCCGCTTTGTAGACGCTCATGTCGATCTCCCCAGCGCCGCTCAGCCGGCAGCCACCACCGGATTACGCAACACGCCGACGTTCTGGATCGTGATTTCGACCACGTCGCCGGCCTTCAGAAACTGCGGCGGCACATAGCTGATGCCCACGCCTTCCGGCGTGCCGGTGGCGATCACGTCGCCCGGCTCCAGCGTGATGCCCGAGCTCAGATGCGCGATCAGCGCATGCGTGTTGAAGATCATGTGGCGCGTGTTGCTGTTCTGCTTGGTCACGCCGTTCACGGTCAGGCTGATGTCGAGCGCGTGCGGATCGGCGATCTCATCGGCAGTGACGATCCACGGCCCCATCGGGCAGTAGGTGTCCTGCCCTTTGGCGAACGACCATTGGCCGCCATGGCGCAGGTCGCGCGCCGAAACGTCGTTCAGGCAGGTGTAGCCGAACACGTAGTCGAGCGCGTCTTCCTTGCGCACGTGCTTGGCGCGCCGGCCGATGATCACGCCCAGCTCGGCTTCCCAGTCGAGCTGCTGCGTTAGCGCCGCGTTGTGCTCGATCGCGTCGTTCGGGCCGACCACGGCGGTGGCCGGCTTGATGAAGATCACCGGATGCGACGGAATGTCGGATTGCGTCTGCATCGTGCGGCTCGATTCGTCGACGTGCTTGGCGTAGTTCAGGCCGACGCCGAACACGCCCTTGGTCGGCCGCTGGATCGGCGCCAGCAGCTTGGTGCCAGCCAGCGCCGTAGCGCAGCCGGCCGGCCAGTTGCCGGCGCGCCGTTGCAGCAGCTCGCGCGCCAGCGCCAGCGCCGCCGGGCTGGCCTCGATGAAGGCCAGCATGTCCGACGGCAACTGCTTGCCCTCGGCGGCGGCCAGATCCGCCAGATCGACGATCTGATCGCCGGCCACGGCGCCGAGCCGCGGCTGCTGCTTACGCGAATAGGTGACGAGCTTCATGAAAAACCTCTCCAGGGAAATCGCAGGAAACCAGTCAAGCGCTTGCCGTGATCGGCTGGTGCCCGCCGTTCTCCGCATAGGCCTGCTCCTGATACAGCGCCAGCGCGCGCATCACCGGCAGGTCGTTGAACGAGAACAGACACAGATCGTCGGTGTCGGAAGCATTGTGGAACTCATGAATGGACCACGACGGCAATGCGAAGATGTCTTTCTCTTCGAAGTCGTAGCGACAGCCATCGATGACGGCACAGCCGCGGCCCTTGGCCACCTGATAGACGAACGAGCCGGTGTGCCGATGCGCGCGCGTACGCAGGCCCGGCGGCAACAGCTGCATCGATGCGCCGATCGTCGGCATCACCGCGCCGCCGGTGATCGGGTTCACGTATTCCATCAGGATGCCGTCATACGGCGAGCCCTCATGGCAGCGCGACGCCGCGCACAGCGCCTCGTAGGTGGGCTCCCACGGATACTTCAGCAGCGGCGAATACGGCTTCTTCCAGTTCTGCCGCAGGAACGCCGGCTGCAGGAAGCCGCGACTGTAGGCCGCATAGGAACTATCGATCGGCTGCGTCACCGGCTGCTGCAGATTGGGGTGCACGGTGAAGAAGTTGGCATCGAGCGCGTTGACCAGCGGGATGTCGAGCCCGTCCTGCCAGATGCACTGCGTGCCGCTTTCATCGACGCCGTGCTCGTGCCAGGTGCCGACCGGCGTGAGCACGAAATCGCGCGCGCCCAGCGTCATCCGCTCGCCATCGACCACGGTGAACGCGCCGCTGCCTTCCATGATGAAGCGCAGCGCGCTGGCCGCATGCTTGTGCGCCGAGGCGCACTCGCCGGCATTCATCACTTGCAGGCCGGTGTAAAGCAGACCCACCGCGGCGCTGATCTCGCGCCGCTTCGGGTTGACCAGCATGACGACGCGGCGGCCGGCGTCTTCCGGCTTGACCAGTGCCGGCGCCTGCCGCACCAGCGGGCGCAGGTCGCGATAGCGCCAGATCACCGGCACCGATGCCGGCCGTGGAAACCAGGGCTCGATGTCGTTGGCCACCGTCCACAGCGCGCCGGCTTCGAAGCGGCCCAGCTGTGCGTAATAGGCCTCCAGCTCGGGAGTGTCGATGACCCGCGAACGGCCGATGACGTCTTCTCGCATGAGGATTCTCCTGAGCCGACGCCAGGCCGGCCCTATGCGCCGCGGCCGCTTGCCGGCAGCCGATTCCTGCGTAGCTTATCGCATTATTGTCGCAAAAATAATATTCTTACGAAAATCGAGCATTGCCTCGAATCGAGCGACAATGCGCCACCCCATCGAGCCCAGCATGCCGCCCCCTGCCAAGAACGAACGAGACGCACCCGCCGCGCTACCCCTTTCCGAGCAGGCCTATCGCAATCTGCGCCGCGAGATCATCAACGGCACGCTGCCCGCCGGAGTGCCGCTGCGCTTCGAGCACTTGCGCGAACGCTATGGCTTCAGTTTTTCGCCGCTGCGCGAAGCACTGGCGCGCTTGCAGGCCGAGCACCTGGTGGTGGCCACGGCGCTGCGCGGCTTTCGCGTCGCCGAAGCCTCGATCGACGAGATGTGGGACACCATCGAGACGCGCGTGCTGATCGAAACGGCAGCGCTGCGCGACGCCATCGCGCACAGTACCGACGAGTGGGAAGTCGGCATCATCAGCGCGTTCCATTCGCTCAGCCAGTACGCCAGCCGGCTGGCGCGCAACGACGCAGCGCCGCCCGACGATGCGATCGAAGAGATGGAACGCCGCCACCAGGTCTTTCACAACAGCCTGATCGCCACCGCGTCGTCGAAGTGGCTGCGCGAGCTGTCGGGGCTGCTGTACGTGCAGACCGAGCGCTATCGGCGCCCGCTGCTGGCGCAGCGCCCGTCGCCCTACGCCGGGCAGCGCAACATCGAGCAGGAACATCGCGACATCCTCGATGCCTGCCTGCAGCGCGATGCCGAACGCGCCTGCGCGCTGCTGGCGGAGCATCTGCGCAGCACCGGACAGATCATCGAGCAGATCGGGCTGCCGCAGGCGGCCGTAGCGCAGGCCGCGGCATCGTAGGCGAGCAAGACCGGAGGCGGTGCGACTAGCGCCCGCGCTGGCCGTGTCGCGAGCAGCGCCGCGAACCAGGCGCCGAGCCCCCTGCTGCGAATGCCGCCACCAGCCCGCGCACGGCCCGCCGCCGCGCCCCGGCTGTGATATACAGGGCGGATGACTCTCGACGGCAAACGAATCCTGCTCGGCGTCACCGGCGGCGTCGCCGCCTACAAGGCGGCCGAGCTGGCGCGCGAACTGCAGCGCGCCGGCGCGCGCGTACAGGTCGTGATGACCGAAGCCGCCACCCGTTTCGTCACGCCTGCCACTTTCCAGGCGCTCACCGGCGAGCCGGTGTTCAGCGACCAGTGGGACGCGCGCATCGACAACAACATGGCGCACATCGAGCTGTCGCGCCGCGCCGACGCGATCGTGGTGGCACCGGCCACGGCCGACTTCATGGCCAAGGCAGCACAGGGGCTGTGCGACGACCTGCTCAGCACGCTGTGCCTGGCGCGCGACTGCCCGCTGCTGATGGCGCCCGCGATGAACCGGCAGATGTGGTCGCACCCGGCCACGCAGCGCAACGCGCGCCAACTGGCGGCCGACGGCGTGACCCTCCTGGGCCCCGACAGCGGCGACCAGGCCTGCGGCGAAACCGGCGCCGGCCGCATGCTCGAACCGCTCGACCTGATCGAAGAGATCATCGCGTTCTTCGCGCCGAAGCGGCTCGCCGGCCACCACGTACTGCTCACCGCCGGCCCCACCTTCGAGCCGATCGACCCGGTGCGCGGCATCACCAATCTTTCGTCGGGCAAGATGGGCTTTGCGCTGGCGCGCGCCTGCCGCCACGCCGGCGCGCAGGTCACGCTGGTGGCCGGCCCGGTGACGCTGGCCACGCCGCGCGGCGTGGCGCGCATCGACGTGCAGACGGCTCAGCAGATGCACGATGCCGTGATGGCCGAACTCGATGCGGCACCCGCCGCCGGCGCGCCGCGCCCTGACGTGTTCATCGCCGTAGCTGCGGTGGCCGACTGGCGCATCGCCAACCCCAGCCGCAGCAAGCTGAAGAAGACCGACGAACAGTCGGTGCCGACGCTGTCGTTCACGCAGAATCCCGACATCCTGGCCGGCGTCGCGCGGCGAGCCGACGCGCCTTATTGCGTCGGCTTCGCTGCCGAAAGCGAAGATCTCGAAGCCAACGGCGCGGCCAAACGCCAGCGCAAGGGCGTGCCGCTGCTGGTGGCCAACATCGGCCATGCCACGTTCGGTCGCGACGACAACGAATTGCTGCTGATCGACGCCGACGGCCAGCGCCGCCTGCCGCGCGCCGGCAAAAACGCCTTGGCCGCCGCACTGGTCGAGGAAATCGCGCGCCGCCTGCCTGTCGCACGGCGGCCCGCCTGAGCCGGCAAGAACCGACGCCGTTGCAACCATGTACACCGACCCGACCGAACCGAAAGATGGCGACTTTGCCGCCTATGTCGAACGGCTGACCGGCGGGGCGGCTCGCACGCCGGGGCAGGTGCAGCGCACGCCGAAGAAGACCAAGGTTGATACGCGGCGAGCGGCCCGCAAGCCCTCGGCAGCCCAGGCCGGCCCGCCGAGCCTGTGGGGCCGCTCCGCACACGACGCGGGTACAGTACAGCCGAGTCCATCCGCCAACGGCGCCACGCCACCCGATCTCGACGTAGCTCTACGCCAGTTGGGCAGCGGCCTGCGCGGCGCCGGCACCAAGCTCTCGCAATGGCTGCTGGTGGCCGGCGGGGTCGCGCTGGGCCTGTCGCTGGTTGGCTTGTGGTCGCTGTCGCTGCTGCCCGGAATAGTACTGATCGGCGCGGCAATCCTGCTGCGCAGCAAACTCTCGAAATCATGAAACTCGACGTCCGTGTTCTCGATACGCGCCTGCGCCAGCAGATGCCCAGCTACGCCACCGCCGGCAGCGCCGGCCTCGATCTGCGCGCCTGCATCGACGCGCCGCTGGTGCTGGCCCCCGGCGATGCGCAATTGCTGCCCACCGGCCTGGCGATCCACATCGGCGACCCCGGCTATGCCGCGATGATCCTGCCGCGCTCGGGCCTGGGCGTGAAGCACGGCATCGTGCTCGGCAATCTGGTCGGCCTGATCGACGCCGATTACCAGGGCCCGCTGATGGTGTCGTGCTGGAACCGCGGCAACAAGGCGTTCACCATCGAACCGATGGAACGCATTGCGCAGATGATCGTCGTGCCGGTGGTGCAGGTGCAGTTCAACATCGTCGACGAATTCGCCGCCAGCGAGCGTGGTGCCGGCGGCTTCGGCAGTACCGGCCGAGGCTGAGGCAGCGCCGCAGGCTGGTTCGATGCGTAACGGCATGGGCATGGCCCGGACGTAACGCGGCATCGCATCCCGCTACACATCACGGCATCCGGTCAACGCGGCATGCACGACTCGATCAAGGCCGCAACGGCCATCATGAATAAGCGCCTGCTGATCGTCTGGTGGTCGTTGACCGGCGGCTCGCAGCAGCTTGCGCAAGCCGCCGCGACAGGCGCGCACGACGAACCTAGCGTTGACGTGATCGAACGGCGCGCCGACCAAGCCGGCAGCGACGACGTACTGGCCGCCGACGCGATGCTGTTCGTCATGCCCGAGAACCTGGGCTCGATGGCCGGCATGATGAAAGACTTCTTCGATCGCAGCTATTACGCGGCACTCGATCGCGTCAACGGCCAGCCCTATGCGGTGATCGTCTGCGCCGGCTCGGATGGCCAAGGCGCGGCCCGCCAAGTGGCGCGCATCGCCACCGGTTGGCGCCTGAAGGAAGCGGCGCCGCCGTTGATCGTGCTCACGCATGCGCAGACGCCGGAAAAAATTCTGGCGCAAAAGACGATCGATGCGCAATCATTGGACAAGGCGCGCGAGCTCGGCGCCGCACTGGCCGGCGGATTGGCGTTGGGGATCTGGTAGCAGCGTATCGGTTGAACGTAGACGTCAACCGGTGCGAGAGCACTTGCATGCAGTAACAGGCATCGAATTCACGACTGCACGCGATCTCATTGAAGCCACCCAGGACGTAGGTGCGTTCGTGCAACTTTCCGGGGTACTAAAGCGAATCGCCATCAGGCTCTCGAAGATCTGCAACGATCTGCGCCTGCTATCCAGCGGGCCGACGGTCGGGGTCTGAGAGATCAATCTGCCCGCCGTGCAAGCGGGTTCGAGCATCATGCCGGGCAAGATCAACCCGTTCATCCCCGAGGTCGTCAATCAAGTGGCTTTCGAGGTGATCGGCAACGACGTCACGATTTCCTTCGCGGCTGAAGCGGGCCAGTTGCAGCTGAAATCGCAACGCTACCGGGGTTGCCAAGGAAGCGCTTGCGTCCGGCCGCAAAGTCACCGACATCGTCATGGAGCGCGGCCTGCTTTCGGCTCATGAACTGGAGCGGATTCTGGATCTCGATACGCTGACGGGCCGTGGCGAAGCGTGCCTGGATTGAGCAATCCGTCGAAAGACGCTCGCCGGCGGCGATCTATTCTTCAAGCTGATAAAGAGCCAACCTGTACAGACCCATCTCGGTCACTACCACTTGTTGTTCGAACAGCACCCTTTCCGAGACTCGATGGCGCCTTTGATGGAAGGTGCCAGCATGACCTCAAGAAAGCTATGTATCTACCAGGTATGCAAGGCATTCTCAGACCGAGGAGCCGATGCGGTGCTGATTCCTTGCTTTGCCAGCCATACCTTCCGCGAAGAGCTGCAAGCCGAGCTGGACATCCCACTGATCTACCCTGCTGACGAGACCCAGGCTGCATTGATGAATGCCGTGTACGGACCGGGCGGCATCAAAGCGGGACATGTTTCCGAACAATGCCGAGACGAGGTGCTTCAAGCCGCGGCTCATCTGGTGGAGAAAGGGGCATCGGTGCTGATTCTCGGCTGCACTGAGCGACCTCTTGTACTGCCACACGCCGAGAGCTTCCTCATCGCGACTCGGCATGTCTCGTTGATTGATCCTACCGACATACTGGCGAAACGATGTGTGAAGCTGATTGAGGAGGCGAAGCCACGCCCAACCGCTCCCGCTGCTCGGCCTTGAGCCAGTTGTGCAGTGTCTGCTGGTGCGGGTAGCGGTTGGGGGCGGCTACGCGGACGCGGTCTATTGACCACTTACAAATTCTTTTCATCAAGCACGAATGCTTGAAATTCCAGCCAGCGCACTGTAGAATTTAAAGCAAAAATGCTTCATAATTGAGCATGAAAGCGTCGATTTCTCTCCAAAAATCTGGCACCATGGCTCCATCGAACACCGTTTTGGTGGCTGGAGTGCTGGATATGGCTAAGACGCTGGATGGCTTCGCCCAACGCCTGCGCGAATTGCGCAAGAACAGGAACCTCTCGCAGACCGAGCTGGGGCAACTGGCCGCGCTGCACTACACCCACATCGGCCGTTTCGAACGCGGCGCCTCGCGCCCTTCGGGCGACACGTTGAAGCGTCTGGCCGACGCCCTGGGCGTGACCAGCGACTACCTGCTCGACGGCGCCACAGGCAAGGCAGCCAAGGCACGTTTCGAGGACCGCGAGCTGCTCAAGCAGTTCCAGGAGGTCGAGCAATTGCCCGATGAGGACAAGAACGTGGTCAAGAAGCTGCTGGATGCCTTTTTGACCAAGAAACAGCTTCAGGCCCTGGCCCGCTGATCGTGCAACGAGGTGACAGCATGAACACGACCGTCGAGCAGAACCTGCTCTCCAAGCTCAGGACGTTGTCGGCCCAGCAGGTGGCCGAGGTAGAGAATTTCGTGGAGTTCCTGGCCGCGAAGTCCAAGAAGCGCGCCGCGCTGGATCGGCTGCTGGCCATCGCTCCGGCGCTAGCTGCCGCCGGTGCCGAGCCCCCCAGTGAAGACGAAATCGAGGCCGAGGTGCAGGCCGCCCGCAGCGAGCGCCGCGCACGCCTGGCCAGCCATGCCGCCACGAAGGATTCGGGTGCGGATCGTTCTTGACACCAACATCGTGTTGTCGGCCCTGCTCTGGCAAGGCACGCCCCACCATCTGCTGGCCGCCATCCGCCTGCAGCCCGGTGTACAGCTCTGCAGCAGCACGGCGCTGCTTGAAGAATTGGTCGACGTGCTCACCCGTGCCTCGACGGCCAGGCGGCTGGCTTTGATCGGCAAGACAGCCCGCGAGGTGCTGGCCGATTACGTCGAGGCCATCGAGTTGGTGGAACCCGCCGAAGTACCCCGCGTAGTGGCTGGAGATGCCGATGACGATCAGGTCATCGCGGCAGCCGTGGCCGCCCGCGCCGATCTCATCGTCTCGGGCGACCGCCGGCATTTGCTGCCGATCGGCAGCCATCAGGGCATCACAATCATCGACGCCTCTGAGGCTTTGCGGCGCCTGGCTGTCTGACGTCAACCGCACCCGGCCGGGGTGGGTTTCACCCCCAACCCCTGTAACTAACAATTCGACTATTCGTGTCGTAGCCTTAATGGCATACCGGCGTCCCTATATCGACTGATTGATACACCAGCCGCTTAGCAGCCGATCGCCGGCGCAGAACCAGTAGCTTCCTCGCTCTGGCTCAGCCGCCCTTCACCTGCGCGATCTTGCGCGCCATGCTCCAGCGATGCACCTCGCTCGGGCCGTCATAGATGCGGAACGCGCGCATGTCGGTGAAAATCCGCATCACCGGTGCCTCGGCGGTCACGCCCTGGCCGCCGAGCATCTGCACGCAGCGGTCGACGACGCGCCATAGCGCCTCCGAGCACACCACCTTGGCGCGGCTGGATTCGAAGTTGCAGCGCTCGCCCTGATCGAGCAGCCAGGCCGTATGCCAGATGTGCAGCCGCGCCGTCTGCAGGTCCATGTCGTTGTCAGCCAGCATGAAGCCGACGCCCTCGTGCGCCGCCAGCGGGTGGCCGAAGGCCTGGCGGCGGCGCACATAGTCGACCGCCGTGTCGTGAGCGCGACGGGCCTGGCCCAGCCAGCGCATGCAGTGGGTCAGGCGCGCCGGCGCCAGCCGCACCTGGGCATAGCGGAATCCCGCACCGATTTCGCCCAGCACATCGGTGGCCGGCACGCGCAGGTTCTCGAAACGCAGCACGCCGTGCCCGCCGGTGAAGCAGCTATCCATCGCGTCCATGTTGCGCTCGAGCACGATGCCAGGACGGTCCATGTCGGTCAGGAACATCGTCGCCGAACCGTCGTCCATCCGCGCCATGACGATGGCGTAGCTAGCGCCTTCGGCGCCGGTGATGAACCACTTGCGACCGTTGATCACGTAGTCGTCGCCGTCGCGCACGGCGGTGGTGACGAGCATCGACGGGTCGGAGCCGGCGCCCGGCGACGGCTCGGTCATCGCGAAGCAGGAGCGGATCCGGCCCTGCACGTGCGGCCGTAGCCAGCGCTCCTTCTGCGCCGGCGTCGCCACGTGCTCCATCAGATGGATGTTGCCTTCATCGGGCGCATGGATGTTCAGCGCGGTCGGGCCCAGCCATGAATAACCGGCCTCCTCGAACACCACGGCCTTGTCCACGTGACTCAGACCGAGACCACCCATCTCCGGCGATGCATGCGGCGTCAGCAGGCTGGCGGCACGGGCCCGCGACACCAGTTCCCGACGCAGCGCCTCGTCCGGCCCATGCGAGGACTGGCGCGGGTCCGCCTCGAGCGGCATCACCTGCTCGGCGATGAAAGTGCGGGTCTTCTGCTGTAGCTCGGCCAGGGCCGGGGGAATCTGGAAGTTCACGGCTCGCCTCGTTGTTTTGCTCAGGACGGGATCGTACCGCGACCGGAATCGTCCCGACGGGCGTCCGGCGTCTGACCGATGGTCTAGATCGTCATGATCGGCGTAGCCTGATCAGCCTCCTCGGGCTTGGCTGTCAGCAGGCCGCCGCGACCAACGCCTCCAGCTTGATCACATCCGCCACGAACGCGCGAATCCCTTCCGACAGCTTGTCAGTCGCCATTGCATCTTCATTGAGCGCAAACCGGAAGTGCTTCTCATCGAAGCGCACCCGCTCGACCGCCGAGCTCTTGGCGATCGCCGGATCGAGCCGACGCTCGACGCGTTGGTTCGAGCGGCTGAGTTGTTCGAGCAGATCGGGGCTGATCGTGAGCAAGTCGCAGCCGGTCAATGCCAGCACCTGCCCGATGTTGCGAAAGCTCGCGCCCATCACCTCGGTGGGGTAGCCGAATTTCTTGTAGTACTCGTAGATGCGCCGCACCGACAACACGCCGGGGTCTTCCTCGGCCTTGAAGTCGGCGCCGTCGCGCTTGCGATACCAGTCGTAGATGCGGCCGACGAACGGCGAGATCAGCGTCACACCGGCATCGGCGCAAGCTACCGCCTGCGCGAACGAAAACAGCAGCGTCAGGTTGCAGTGGATGCCTTCGTTTTCCAGCCGCTCGGCGGCACGGATGCCTTCCCAGGTGGAAGCCACCTTGATCAGCACGCGTTCGCGCGAAATGCCGGCTTCTTCATACAGCCCGACCAGCCGGCGCGCCTTGGCGATGCTGCCTTCCACGTCGAACGACAGCCGCGCATCGACCTCGGTGGAAACGCGCCCGGGCACGATGCTCAAAATCTCGGCACCGAAGCGCACCAGCAGCCGGTCGCACAGATCAGCGACACTTTCACCCTGATGCCGCGCCACCGTCTGCGTCAGCAGCTCGGCATAGGCCGGCGCTTGCACCGCCTTCAGGATCAGCGTGGGATTGGTGGTGGCGTCGCGCGGCGCATAGGCGCGCATCGCGTTGAAATCGCCGGTGTCGGCGACCACCGTCGTGAAGCGCTTCAGTTGTTCCAGGGCATTCATCGATTTTCTCCTTCTCCCACGTCGGTTGGCGAAGGCGAGGCTTACGCGGCAGCAGCAGCGAGCGTCACGGCCTGCGCGGCGCGCGCGCAAACAGCACGCGGGCGGCCAGCAGCGCCAGCAGCAGGAACAGCGCCGCACTCCAATATGCGAACGAAATGCCCAGCAGCGGCGCATTGGCGTCGGCGCACGACGCAGTGGCTTCGAACAGCCACGGCAGCGCTTCGTCCAGCCCGCTCTTCATCATCACGCGATCGGCCAGCGTAAATGCGCAGGATTGCGTCTGCGCGGCAACGAACTGCTGATGCAGCGCCGCCCACAGCCCGCCCAGCGCGGCCAGCAGCGCGGCGCCGGCCAGCACGCGGCGCGCCGGCGGTGAGTGCGACAGCGCCCAGCCGACGAGCGCGAGCAGCCCCACCAGCAGATAGACCAGGCGCTGGAACACGCACCAGGCGCAAGGCTGCATATCGAACGCGAATTGCAGCAATACAGCCAGTGCCACCGCGCCGAAAGACAGCACGGCGGTCACCAGCAACCAGGGTTCACGGGAATCGGGGCGGCGCGACATCGCGGCACTATACGACATCTACAGTGCGATACACGACGGCAGCATCGGCTGGCCTCATCGGCACTCGCAGCAGCGCTACCACGCTGCCGGGCAAGGCGCCGGGCCCCGCCCGGCGCCCGACGCTCAGCTCAGCATGTCGTTCCAGATGTTGCGCGCCCAGGCGTTCGCATAGCCGCCTTCGAGCTGGTTGGCCTCGCTCGACAGCCCGCCCGCCCCCGCCACCGGCTCGATCGTCTTCTTGGCCGCATCGTAGCGATGCACCGAGGCCACGTGCACGACGCTCTTGTCGTCGATGAAGCTGTAGCAGGTGTTGGCCATCATCTGCGGCTGCGGCGTGCGGCCGTTGAGCAGCTCGACGATGGCAGCGGCCACGGCCTTGCCGTGCTGGTTGGCCATGTGGCCCGACTTCGGCATCGCCGGCGCCGACAAGGTGGCATCGCCCAGCACGTGCACACCGCGCGCGGCGGTCGATTCGAGCGTGATCCAGTCGACCATGCACCAGCGGTTGTTGGCATTGACCAGGCCGGTCTTGGCAGCGATTGCCCCGGCTCGCTGCGCCGGCACCACGTTGAGCACGTCGCCGCGCACCTTGTCGCCCACCTCGGTGATCAGCGTGCGGTTGCGCAGGTCCAGCTCGGTGACCAGGCTGTCGGGCCGGTACTCGATCATGCCCTTGTACTGCCCGTTCCAGGCCTTCAGGAACAGACCCTTCTTCGACACGATGTCGGGATTGCCGTCGAGCACGACGATCTTCGAGCGCGGCTTGGCGCTCTTGAAGTAGTGCGCGATCTGGCACACGCGTTCATACGGCCCGGGCGGGCAGCGATACGGCGCCTTCGGGATCGCCAGCACGTAGACACCGCCGTCGGGCATGGCTTCGAGCTGCGCACGCAAAGCCACCGTCTGCGGACCGGCCTTCCAGGCATGCAGCACGGTCTTTTGCGCGTCGGCGTTCCAGCCCTGCACCGAGTCGAAATCCAGGTCGACGCCCGGCGACACCACGATGCGGTCGAAGGTCTGGTCGGCCAGCTTGCGGAACGTGGCGCGCCGCTTGGCGGCATCGATCGCCACCACTTCGTCCTGCATGACGCGCACACCGGCCGCGCGCAGCCCGGCATAGGAACGGGTCAGATCGTCGATGCGCCGCGAGCCGCCCAGCACCAGGTTCGACAGCGGGCACGACACGAACGCCGCTTCGCGCTCGACCAGCAACACCTCGATGCCTTCACCGCCCCATTTCTTCAGATACTTGGCCGCGGTAGCACCACCATAGCCACCCCCTACCACCAGCACGCGGCCCAGGCTGCCGCGCGGCACGGAACCCGGCGTGGCGCAGCCGGTCAGACCCAGCGCGGCAGTCGCGCCCAATGCGCCGGCCAGGCGGCGACGGTCGATATCGATTCGTTTCATTGGTCTCCCCCCGCTCAGCGCGCCGGCAAGCGCGAGAAATGCACGGCCAGTGCGGCGATCTGCTCGTCGCTATAGCCCTTGGCCAACTGATGCATGATGGTGGCCGGCCGCGCATTCTCCTTGAAGGCCTTCATCTGCATGATGAAGTAGTCGGGCGACAGCCCAGCCAATCCTGGTATGCCGCCGGCGGAACGGCCGTCGGTGCCATGGCAGTTGGCACAGTTGGCGGCCAGATACTGAGTTTGCGCGGCGGTGCCGCCGTTTTGCGCCGCTGCGCCGCCGGCGGCGGCCAGCGCAACGAATGCGCCACAGCCGGCGATCATTCGGAATGATGCTCGCATGCCCTTCTCCTTTGCTCTTTGTTGTAGCTGACGACTGCTCAGCAGCCCAAGCATTGCTCAAAACATCGTCAGGTGCAACGCCGCATCCTGCGGCATCGAATCACACCCGCCAAATAAATCGTCGCGCTATCGTTAGAAACAAAAAGCAACAGGGCCCCGAAGGGCCCTGTTGCGGCGGGTTTGCGAATCGCCGGACGCTTACGCGGGCAGCACCTCGATCTGCTCTTCGCCTTCGTTGCCGGCCGACGGCGGCGCGCCCTCGGCGAACGACAGCGTGACCTTGCCTTCGTCATCTAGATCGACGGTGACCTTGCCGCCGCCGACCAGCTTGCCGAACAGCAGCTCGTCGGCCAGCGCCTTGCGGATCGTATCTTGAATGAGCCGCTGCATCGGCCGGGCGCCCATCAGCGGATCGAAGCCGTTCTTGGCCAGCATCTGGCGCAGCCGCTCGGTGAAGATGGCTTCGACCTTCTTCTCGTGCAGTTGCTCTTCGAGCTGGATCAGGAACTTGTCGACCACGCGCATGATGATCTCTTCATCGAGCGCGGCAAAGCTGATGATCGCATCGAGCCGGTTGCGGAACTCGGGCGTGAACAGCCGCTTGATCTCGACCATCTCGTCGCCGGCCTTGCGCGTATCGGAAAAACCGATGCCGCGCTTTTGCAGATCAGCCGCGCCCGCATTGGTGGTCATGATGATGATCACGTTGCGGAAGTCGGCCTTGCGACCGTTGTTGTCGGTCAGCGTGCCGTGGTCCATCACCTGCAACAGGATGTTGAAGATGTCGGGATGCGCCTTCTCGATCTCGTCGAGCAGCAGCACCGCGTGCGGTTTCTTGCTGATCGCCTCGGTCAACAGACCGCCCTGGTCGAAGCCGACGTAGCCCGGGGGCGCGCCGATCAGCCGCGACACGGCGTGGCGTTCCATGTATTCCGACATGTCGAAGCGGATCAGCTCGATGCCCAGGATGAACGCGAGCTGCTTGGCCACCTCGGTCTTGCCCACGCCGGTGGGGCCCGAGAACAGGAACGCGCCGATCGGCTTGTCGGGCTTGCCCAACCCCGAGCGCGACATCTTGATCGCGGCGGCCAGCGCCTCGATGGCCGGGTCTTGCCCGAACACCGTGGCCTTCAGGTCGCGATCGAGCGTTTGCAGCCGGCCGCGGTCATCCGACGACACCGACGCCGGCGGGATGCGCGCGATCTTGGCGACGATGTCTTCGATCTCGCCCTTGCCGATGACCTTCTTCTGCCGGCTCTTGGGCAGGATGCGCTGCGCCGCGCCGGCCTCGTCGATCACGTCGATCGCCTTGTCGGGCAGGTGCCGGTCGTTGATGTATTTGGACGACAACTCGGCCGCCGCCGACAGCGCCGACGACGAATACTTGACGCCGTGGTGCTCTTCGAAGCGCGATTTCAGCCCGCGCAGGATCTGCACGGTCTGCTCGACGGTGGGCTCGACCACGTCGATCTTCTGGAAGCGGCGCGACAGCGCGTGGTCTTTTTCGAAGATGCCGCGGTATTCGTTGTAGGTGGTGGCGCCGATGCATTTGAGCTGCCCCGACGACAGCGCCGGCTTGAGCAGGTTCGACGCATCGAGTGTGCCACCCGAGGCCGAGCCCGCGCCGATCAGCGTGTGGATCTCGTCGATGAACAGCACGGCGTTGTGCGCCTGCTTCAACTGCTTGAGCACGGTTTTCAGCCGCTGCTCGAAATCGCCCCGGTATTTGGTACCGGCCAGCAGCGCGCCCATGTCGAGCGAATAGACCACCGCGTCGGACAGCACCTCGGGCACGTCGCCCTGCGTGATGCGCCAGGCCAGGCCCTCGGCGATCGCGGTCTTGCCGACGCCGGCCTCGCCGACCAGCAGCGGGTTGTTTTTGCGGCGCCGGCACAACACCTGGATGACGCGCTCGACCTCGTGCTCGCGGCCGATCAGCGGGTCGATGCGACCCTCTTTGGCGGCGGCGTTCAGGTTCTGCGTGTACTGCTCCAGTGCGCCGGGCTGGTTGCTCGCGCCTTCCTGCTCGGCCTCGGGCTGCTCTTCCTTCTGCTGCTCTTTGGGCTGCGGCGTCTTGGTGATGCCGTGCGAGATGTAGTTGACGACGTCCAGCCGCGTGATGCCCTGCTGATGCAGGTAATAGACGGCGTGCGAATCCTTTTCGCCGAAGATCGCCACCAGCACGTTGGCGCCGGTCACTTCCTTCTTGCCGTTGGACGTGCTTTGCACGTGCATGATCGCGCGCTGGATGACGCGCTGAAAACCGAGCGTGGGCTGCGTGTCGATTTCCTCGCTGCCGGGCACGACTGGGGTGTTTTCCTTGATGAAGGTCGTCAGGTTCCGGCGCAGGTCTTCGATGTTGGCCGCGCAGGCGCGCAGCACCTCGGCGGCCGACGGGTTGTCGAGCAAGGCCAGCAGCAGATGTTCCACGGTGATGAACTCGTGGCGCTGCTGCCTGGCCTCGACGAAGGCCATGTGGAGACTGACTTCCAATTCCTGCGCGATCATGCTTCCTCCATCACGCACTGCAGCGGGTGCTGATGCTGGCGTGAGTAACTACTAACCTGCTCGACTTTCGTGGCCGCCACGTCGCGAGGATAGACGCCACAGACCCCTCGCCCCTCCAAATGGACTTTCAGCATCACCTGAGTCGCCTTCTCACGGCCCATACCGAAGAATTTCTGCAACACGGAGATGACGAACTCCATCGGGGTGAAGTCGTCGTTGATCAAAACAACCTGGAACATCGGGGGCGGTTTGAGCCTCGATTCCTGTCGTTCGACAACGGGGGAGGGATCGTGACGCGTCGCCATAACGAGCATTCTATCGAGTCATGCCTTCACTGCAACAACGAATGACCGGGGTTTTGGGCTGACTGTGATGCCAATCACAACAGCGGGCTCCCCAGGCGCTTCCTCTTGACTACAACAAGCTTTTAACAAAAAATCCGTACGCTGCCCGGGGTCTCTCGGCATGCGACTCCGTGCATACCGAACAACAGGTGGGGGTCGAATGCCCGCATTCAAGCGGGAGCAGTAACAACGCCGGCTCGATCAGAGGCAGGCGTCGGGTGCTGCAGGCCGGGCACCACGGCCCCGCCAACGAACAGCCGGTCTAGTCTGTCGCTTTCGGGGATGGTTAGGCATGGCTACTGGTACCGTTAAATGGTTCAATGACTCTAAGGGGTATGGCTTCATTACCCCAGACGATGGCGGGGAGGATCTGTTCGCGCACTTCAGCGCAATCCAGATGGCAGGCTTCAAAAGCCTGAAAGAAGGTCAGAAAGTGCAGTTCGACGTAGTGGCGGGCCCAAAAGGCAAGCAGGCGTCGAATATCCAGTCTGCCTGATCGTCCAGCCCAGTTTGAACCGCCGTCGCTGCCCGGGCTCGGGTTTCTGAGCCCCTACGCGACAGGCTAGCGGGCAGCGCCGCGATGCGGCGCTGCCCGATCACCATTTCCAGCCAGCTTCGCGTCGACGCCCCGACAGGCGCCGCGCCGTGGCGTTCCAAGCGCCGAAAACCCGCCTTCAGCGAACCGATCCGCGACGGATCAGGTTGACCAGCGCCAGCAGGATCACCGCGCCCAGCAGTGAGACGACCAAGCCGCCGAGACTGAAGTCCGACTGGTTGATCGAGCCCGCGCCCAGCATCGGCGACAGCAGCCAGCCGCCGATCATCGCGCCGATGATGCCGACGACCACGTTCAGGAAAATGCCCTGCTGCGCGTCAGTGCGCATGATGAGGCTGGCGATCCAGCCGATCAGGCCACCGACGATGAGCCAGATGATCAGATTCATCAGAAAGTCTCCTTATTGGCAATTGACGGGTTGCCGGCGGCGCCGGCCTGCGGTGCCGATACGCGCTGACCGGCACCGAGCGAACCGCGCAAGCGGCATGCCCGGCAGATTCGGCCAGCGCGGCGCGCGTCATTTCGGCTTGAGCTGAGCGTCGGAGGGTTTGGCGCGCGGAATTTCGTTCATGCCGTAGGGGCTTTCCTGCGGAATCTCTTCAGTGCCGATCGCCAGCTCCTCGATCGCCAGCGTGTGGTAGCAGCTCGCCTTGCGGATGTGATAGCCCTGCACGGCCTGCGTCAACAGCTCCTGGTCGGCATCGTCGCCGAGCCGCACGATCAGCAGCGAGGCGCCGTCCTGCGCGAGCTGGCGCAGCACTTCGGTTTCCTTCAGTTCGGCCGATACGATGCGCGACAGCAGGCCGGCATCCTTGGCTGACTGATCCATCAATTCGATCGTCTCCTGCGGCGACAGGCGCATCAGTTGTCCGGTGCCGAAGCCGGCCTGCTGCAGCGCCTGCTCCAGGGCCGGCAATTGCTCGTGCATGACAGCCAGTACGACATGTCCGGTGGGATAGAACACGCCGTTGCGGCGCGCCGTGAAAGCCTGGGTTCGTTGGGTCGGGCTCATGCTGCCTCCGTGCACGTCGGGGTGGTGGGGCTGCTGTGCAAGCCGCATGCCCGAAGCCCCGCCTGGCCACGCCGCGCCGGCGCGATGGCCCGACGCCCGTTGGGCACATGCTTTGCTGCGGCTGCTGCGCGGCTTCGCAGCGACGCCGCTTTGCCCGGAGGGCCGGATGATCCATATCGAAAGCGGCTTATACGTGCGCGTGCAGGAGCTCGACAACGGGCCCCTGCCCCGGCCGCTGCAGAGCGGCTTCAGCGAACAGAATGCCTATCGCGTACTAGGCATCTACTCGGCGTCGGAATCGGCCGAGTGCTTTCTGATTCTGAGCAACGATCGATCGGAACTGTGGTTCGTTTCGAACCGGCATTTCCGCGTCGTCGGGCTGCGCCGATCGCTGACGGACACCGTCGTGCCGCTGCACGAGGCGATCGCCGCGAATCACCCGCCGTCCGCCCCCGAGCGCTCGCAGCCCGACCCCCAGGCCACGCCGGAAGCGGGCGGGCC
>JAFKGG010000408.1 GCA_017307915.1 Burkholderiales bacterium
AGCACGTCCTGGAACAGTGTGGGGAAGTCCATGGCCGGATCACGGTCGAGCGCGCGGCGCTCCCAGGTCCGCTCGGAGGCCTTGCGCAACACAGCTAGGCGTTCGACCTGGTGCCGACCCAAACCCCCGTAGAGCACCGTTGGGATCGCCGGCAGCAGGTAGCGCACCGCATCGCTCATGCGGCTGATGTGCGATTGCGGCAGTGGGAATCCATCAGCCGTCAGGCGACGTGCCAGCTCGCTCTGCGACAGCGCCTCGCCAACCTCCTGCTCGTAGAATTCGCGTGCCTTCTCCACGCCCAACGCGCGCTCGATGAAGGTGAGGCCGCCGCGCAGCTCGTTCTCGGCCAGGTGCCCGGTCAGCGCCACGATCTCACCGCGCTCCGGCCAGGGCCGGAACAGGCAAGGCACGCGGAAGAATCGTTCGTCCTTCGTCTCGGCCCACAGCTCGCGCAGGATCGCCAGCCTCGTGTTCCCGCCATTCCGGATGATGAAGTGCGCTTCGCTTGGGCGCCGCGTGATGGTGGGCGGCGCGTCCAGCCCACGCTCGCGGATGGACGCCTTGATGTCCTCGTAGGCCGGGTTGCGCGTGACGCGCGGATCGTGGTCGTAGGGCCGCAACTGGTCCAGCGTTACGACCATCGGCGTGTCCGCGATCGGATCGGTCAGGGCCGCAGCCGTTGGACGGTTGCGCTCGAACCCAGACACCAGCAGCTTGGCGGCCATGTCTTGGGGAGTCAGGTCAGCCATGGCTGTCCTCCCCAGGCGCCGATTCGCCGATAGTACCGTCCCGCGCCTGCCGGTCGGCGCGTCGAAGCTGCGAGCGCGCGTTGAGGTTAGCTCGGTGGTCGCTCGCGGTGGAGCTGGTGAAGATCGAAGCGCAGCCAGACTTGGTGAACTTGAGGTGTCCGCCAGGCGTGCGCACCACGTGCCAGCCTTCGGCCAGCGCGAACTCTATAAGGACGCGCAGGCGCTTATGGCCTCTTGCCAGTTCATGCGCATTCGCCATCGCCCGCGCTCCCTGCTGTGCCTGCCGTGTTAGCGCGGCCGGTGACGTGAGCGAAACGATCCTGCCACTGCGGGAACAGTTCGCCGGCCAGCTCGCGCATCGTGACCAGCGCCGCAGGCGCGTTGCGGCCCGCGGGCTGTCGGTACTCCACGCGGTGCACCGGCAAGCCTCGGGTGGCGGCGCGCGGATAGGCTTCGATCGCCGGCACGTTGGTGTCGAGCACGCGCACGCCGGCCTGGCCCTGGAACACCTGCCGCAGCGCCTGCTGGATCAGTCGCGCGTTCGACGACACCGGATGCACGCGGTTGATCAGCAAGTGCAGCGGCGGCGGCTCGATGCCGAGGTGCCGGTACGGCGCGATATCTTCGATGAGCTGCAAGGTGCCGCGGCGCAACTCGCGCGCAGCGAGGATTTCCGGCGTAACGGGCGAGAGCGCCATACTCGATGCCAACACCGCCATTTCCAGCAGCACGCTGCGCGCGCCTTGCGTGTCGATCAGCACCAGGTCGTAGCTGGGCGCCAGGACCGGCAGCAGGTGGCGCAAGCGCAGGCGACCGTCGGGCGCATGCAGCAGCAGTGTGTTCAGCTCGCCGCGATCGTCGTTGGAGAGCACCAAATCCAGCCCTGCGATGGCGGTACGCGATATCAGTTGCGCAGGCCGGCGCTCGTTGACCGCCAGCATCTCGTAGATGCCGGCCGGCGCGCGGAAGGCCAACGTGAAATAGGATGAGAGCGTGGGCTGTACGTCCAGGTCGAGCAGCAGCACGCGCAACCCGGCGTCGGCGGCGAAGCCGCCGAGGTTGGCGGCCGTCGTGGTCTTGCCTACGCCGCCCTTCGTGGAAACGATCGAAACCACCTGCATGGGCTTCTCCTTGTTCAATGGCATGAGGAAGAAGCCGTGTCAGGCGCGGTCGTTGCGGCGGTCAGCGATCCACTGTTCGATTTCCACAGAATCCCAGCCGACCGCACGCACGCCCAGGCGCAGAGCCTTGGGAAACTTGCCTTCCTTCATCAGGCTGTAGATATGGGCGCGCTTGAAGCCGGTCTTGGCCTCGACTTCGGCGCGGCGCATGATGCGGTGCTCAGGCGCCAAGGCCGGCGCGGTGGTCTGCGAAGACATGGTAGGCACTCCTAGACGCTCGATGGCGCTGTTCAGAAAGTGCTTCCCATTCCATACGCCGCTGACGCGCAAATCACTGCAACAGCAGAATTCGCTACTGCGATTGCAGTAAGTAAATCGCCGAGTCAGCGCGAAGCCTCCAAGTGGCGGCGAGCCTGGGCGAGCTTGCTCCACAGCGTGCGCTCGCTGATGCCGGGCCGCCCCTCATGATGGGCCAGCAGCGCGCTGACCACCGCATCCATGTTGCGGAATGACGAGTAGGCAGAGCCCCCAGGCGATGTGCCCAGCAGTAAGGTCAGTAGACCACCAATGATGTTCAGGTAGGTCGATTCACTGCGCCGGCCTGGCTCGTGCGCATCGCCTTGGGCGACGCGGATGGCATGTTCCTTCGCCAATGCGTCGTGCTGCAACTGCAGTGCCGCATGCAGTTGAGAAAGTTCAGCAAGCTGTAGCTTGACTGCCTCGCGGTCGACCAATAGGACATTGAGCGCCTCTAAGCTGATCGCCGGATGCAGTGCGCGCTCGATATCGTCGAAGAGAAAGGTCGGCCTCTCGCTGGGGTAGTAGTGCGCCATCCACGCCTTCAGATCCACGTGGCGCACGGTCAGATCAGGGTCATCGAGCGACGGCCGGCGTGATGCCTGCACAAGGCCTGCTTTGCCGTAGGGAAGTTCACCATGGGACAGCGCGTCGAATATGCGCTCTGCGTTGAAACGCAATAGCGGCCAGCGAGGGAACTCGCCTACCTCCGGCAAGGCGCGCCGTCCAAGTGCCTTCACGATGCGCAGCTCGAAGCGCAACAGGCCACACCAGCGAATGGTTGCCTCAATCGGGCGATAGTAAGTCTTGGCCCCATAAGCAAGATAGCTCGATTTCGACATATCGCGCGCTCCCCATCGTCGGATTTACACGGCAACACGCATGGCCCGGAAGAGGGCGGCGAGTACCAGGAATCCGGGACGAAGCGCGAAGCCTGCTGGCACTGTGGCAATGACTTTGGTCGACGATTCAGCCGAACAAAATTGGACGACGGCGCCTTGCAGCACTCGATAGTCCTCCACCATAATCCGATTGCGTAAAGTCCTGTTACCAACGCAACGGCTTGAAAAAAACGTCTCTTTGCTCGTGTCAGATAAGAGCACAAAGAATGTCGCACTTGACCCGAAAGCCATGACAGAGTTTTCTCGTCACGTCAGAGTGGGTAAAGCGCAAATGAGTCTGGTCGTAGAGCCGGATTGCATTCAACACGTGCTCATGCGCTCCGCGTCACTTAAGTGACCTTGCTTGCCGCAGCTCTCCAACGCCCGGTCATACATATCAGCCGTACACGGCTGCCTGTGTGTGGCGACAGGCCGCGGCTGGTCGCGATGCAAATTTGGGCCAAGCGTAAGACCGAAAAGGAATCAGCCTACCCGACGAGCGGCACTACACCGACCGTTCGTCGGCTGTATGAAGGCGACCGACTCGTTGCGCTCTGTTGACGAACTGCCTCAGTGACTCCGTCATTTCACCGTCGCGTCGCAGCAAATACGTGGTCATCAATGCTGTCTGATCGGCCAGCGGACGAGCCACGACGTCAAAATGTTGGCAGTTCGCCAGGTGCCCTGCGCTTGAGAATCCCACTCCGTAGCCAGCCGCAACCAGCGTCAGCATCAGAGAGTGAGATGTGACGTACTCCACCGCTATGGGCTGCGCCTCGACGGATCGGAACAAGCGCTCGCGCTGCTGGGTGCAAACGTTGCAGTCCTTCGAGTCACACAGAACCAGTGGATAGCTGAAAACTTCCCGTAGCGGTATTTCTTTGAAAGCCAGAAGCGGGTGCCTTGTAGGCAGGGCGACGACTACAGGATCCTCCCAGAGTGAGGTGGCGATAAGTCCAGCGTCTCCTCCATCATCCAGCGTAAGCCCAAGGTCGTATAAGCCGGTGCCAAGCCCTAGCACTAGCTCTGCTTTCGGCGTCTCGAAGAGACGAATAGCAACTTCTGGCACCTCCTTTCGGCAGAGAGCGAGCAGCGCAGGTAACCGAGACTTACCGATGTGGCTCGACAGCGCGACGCGAAGGGTGTTCCGATAGCCGGCTGCTGCTGTTTGCACGTTAGTCTGAGCTTGTTCGAGAGTCTGCAGAACACGTTGGGCATCTAACAAGAATACTTGGCCGGCAGCGGTCAGAAAAACACCATGTGGTGTGCGGTCTAACAAGACCACGCCCAAGTCTGTTTCCAGCCTGCGGATTGTGCGCGATAAAGGGGATTGCCCCACATGCAACCGCCGTGCGGCCCGTCCGAAATGTAGTTCCTCGGCTACGGCGATAAAAGATCGAAGATGGCGCAGATTCATGTTCTTCTACCTTTTTTTTGATAGAACGGCTAGTCTCTAAGAAACCCTGGAGTTACACGAAAGGGCTTTGGCGGCTTCAATGCCCCGACGCGCGGCTATATCTGGACGCCGTAGGGCCGCCATTGATGCTGCAGCGGCCAGCTCGACGCAGATGGCCACCTGGACGATTCCGTATCGGGAGTCTTCTAAGACAAGCTTCTCCTGACCGCGTAGCGCCGATACCCGCGATCAGCAGGGGGCCTATCGCGCATGAAGCGCTGCCAGATGTCGCTTGGTACTGCGGACGCCTTGGCAACTTGTCGCCTTCGTTGAACTGCTTGGCGCTCGCTCTTCCACCGGCATCAGAAGCTATGCCCGTTGGCGCTACCTTCCCTTGAGTGTCATCAACATGACAGTACTGTCATCTGCGCGTTCGAGTTCTGTTCGAGAAGGATTTCTATATTGCCCATAGCCAGTAAACCCAGTGCCGTTTCGTGTTGGAGAGAAATTGAGTCCGAAGTTGAGTCCGAAGCATCAAAGGAAAGGCGTCCGACATGCAAACGCTGAAGCCTACTTCAGCCACGCATGCGTGCTATGGCGAGCTGGCTACCTTCATGAAGCCGTGAACTCTTATCGCCTGGGTTTGGTCTTTCAGCCAGACAGTCCTGCAGTTCTATCCAATTTCGGTTGTCTGTTAGATGAAGTGGGAAGCAGGGTCGAAGCGGAAGCTGCCCACCGTAGAGCTGTAGCGCTAGCACCGAATGTGGCTGAGATGCATAGCAACCTCGGCTTGACTCTGCAATCACTTGGCAAGACGGAAGAGGCGCAGACGTGCTTCGAGAGAGCCATCGAACTACGTGCTGACTGCACTGTCGCTCGTCTCAATCTCGGCAGATTGCTTCAAATGGACGGGCGACATGCCGATTCCATTGAACATTACGAGTACGTGCTGAAGATTGAACCATCAAATGCGAGAGCAAAGACCAATCTCGGGATTGCGCTGGAGCACCTCGGCGATCTGGCAGGCGCGACCGCCGCGTTCCGAGACGCGATCGCAGCGGATGCGAACCTCGTTGCAGCACATCGCAGACTAGCTGAGGTCCAACAGAGGCAGGTGCCGCTCTGGCATATCTCGATGCTGAACGATAGTGCCAGGAATGAAGCTTACCAAGCTGCACTGCGAGCTGCGATCGATTCAGAGTCGCACGTACTCGAGATCGGAACAGGAGCGGGGCTGTTATCAATGTTTGCAGCCCGCATGGGCCCTAGAAGCCTCACGACTTGCGAGGTCGAACCATTGGTTGCACAGACGGCGCGCGAGGTTATCAAGCGTAACGGCCTGGCCTCAAAGATATCGCTGATTCCCAAGCGCTCGACTGATTTAACGCTGGGAGCTGATCTCCCTGAGCCGGCAAGTGTTCTGGTGTTCGAGCTGTTCTCCAACGAACTGCTCGGCGAGCGCGTGCTAGCGAGCATCGAAGACGCGAAGCGGCGCCTGCTTCGACCGGAGTGTCGAATCGTGCCGGCCTCAGCCAGTCTGATGATCGCCTTGTTTGGAGGGGAAGAGATCGGCTCCAACTTGAGCGTGCAAATAGTGGATGGCTTAGACCTCTCCGCTTTCAATCCAGTCATCGCGCGAAGGCAGATGCTGGCGCGGGACGATCTTGAAATCGATCTGCTTAGTGACAATGCTGAAGCGTTCAAATTTGACTTTGAACAGCAAAGCGAATGGGCGGCGCAACGCACCCAAATCCGGTTGCCGGTAACAGCGCAAGGCAAATGCTACGGCATCGTTCAATGGCTTCGACTGGAAGTCGATCGAACTACGACCTTCGAAAATCATCCGCGCGCTCGAACTGCGACCTCGCACTGGAGACCGACTCTCTATCTGATGCCGAATCCAGTGGACATCAAGCCAGGGCAGACCGCCGTCGTTCGCGCCATGCACGATCGGATCTCGCCCTGGTTTGCGGTGGAGCGATTTGAATAGCCCTTGAACTTTGTTAAGTCTGTGGTTTGCCAGCAAGCATTCGCTCGGGGCATCCTAAATCTAGCACCTTGACTCTATACCTGCTTCAGGGTTTCCAATGGCAGCCAAAGTCAAGGATTTCAATGATGAACATGCCCCGTACCCAAGCCCCAACCACTTCGCCAAGTGAGCCCGCTTCCGCATGCAGCGGGCACGCATGCACCACGCCGACGCCTGACGCCGCCGCCGCGACCCCTGGCTGGGCAAGGTTCCGCGTGCCGACCATGGACTGCGCCAGCGAGGAGTCCGAGATTCGGCGTGCTGTCGAGCATATCGACGGCATTCGGGCGATGGCTTTTCAACTCGGGCAACGCACAGTGGCCATCGACGCACCTGGCACTTCCATCGAGCAAGCCATCGCAGCGATACGTAAAGCCGGTTTCGACCCTCAGCCCCTGCCTACCGCTAAGGCTGTGTCGACTGCCTCCGCCGGAGCGACCGCGGATGATCACGATCTCGGAGAAAGAGCGAGCGGTGCGTGGCGGCTTGGTGCTGCTTTGCTGCTAGCCGTCGGCGCGGAGGCACTCGGTTTCTTCGCTCCGGAGTCCCAGGCTTGGAAATCCGCTGGGTTCGGTTTGGCGGCAGCGGCTATCTGGCTTGCCGGCTTCGAGGTCTACAAGAAAGGCCTGATGGCATTGCGCCACGGCCGGCTGAACATAAACGCGCTGATGACCGTCGCGGTGACCGGCGCCTTCGCGATCGGACAGTGGCCCGAGGCGGCGATGGTGATGGCGCTCTATGCCATCGCCGAGGCGATCGAAGCCCGTGCGGTCGATCGCGCGCGCAACGCGATCAAAGGCCTGCTGGCGATGGCGCCTGAGGAGGCGTCGGTGCGCCAGTCTGACGGCAGTTGGGTCAGCCGGCCCGTGGCGGCGATTCCAGTCGGCGCCTTGCTGCGGGTGAAGCCAGGTGAGCGCGTGCCTATGGACGGGATCGTGCGATCGGGCCAGACCAGCATCAACCAGGCGCCGGTGACCGGCGAGAGCATCCCGGTCGACAAGACGGCCGGCGATCCGGTCTTCGCCGCCACGATCAACGAGTCGGGCACCTTCGAGTTCGAGGTGACGGCACCGGCGTCCGACTCGACGCTCTCCCGCATCATCCACGCCGTCGAGCAGGCGCAGGCTACCCGCGCGCCGACGCAGGGCTTCGTGGACCGCTTCGCCGCGGTCTACACGCCGACCATCTTCGTCATCGCGCTGGCGGTTGCAGTGCTCGGCCCCTGGCTGCTGGGGTGGACCTGGATGCAGGCGGTCTACAAGGCGCTGGTGCTGCTGGTCATCGCCTGCCCGTGCGCCCTGGTGATCTCGACGCCGGTGACCATCGTGAGCGGTCTAGCCGCAGCCGCACGCCGTGGCATCCTGGTCAAAGGCGGCATCTACTTGGAAGAAGCGCGCAAGCTCAAGGCCATCGCACTGGACAAGACCGGCACGATCACCGAGGGGAAACCCCGGCTCGTCGACTGGTCGGTCGTCGATCCGGCTACCGAGCCTGCGGCGGCCGAGCACATCGCCGTCGTGCTGGCGAGCCATTCCGATCACCCTGTGTCGAAGGCGATCGCGGCCGGTCTCAAGCCCAACGGTGTCGAGGCGGAGGCATTTACCGCCCTGGCGGGTCGTGGCGTACAAGGTAAAGTCGGTGATGTGACCTACGTACTTGGCAACCATCGGTTGATCGAGGAGCGAGGTCAGTGCTCGCAGGCGCTCGAGGAGCGCCTGAAGCAGCACGAGGACGCGGGTCGGACCGTGACGCTGCTGGCCACGCCGGAAAAGGTTATCGCGCTGTTCGCCGTGGCCGACACCATCAAGCCGTCCTCGCGTGAGGCGGTGGCCGAACTGCGGGCGCTTGGCATCACGCCGGTCATGCTGACCGGGGATAACCAGGCTACAGCGAGCGCGGTGGCACACGAGGCCGGCATCGAGCAGGCGCGCGGCAATCTGCTGCCCGAACACAAGCTTGAGGCCATCAAGGCCCTGCAGCGCGAGATCGGGCTCACCGCGATGACCGGTGACGGAATCAACGATGCGCCCGCGCTGGCCCAGGCCGACATCGGTGTCGCGATGGGGGCGGCGGGCACCGACACCGCGATGGAAGCGGCCGACGTGGTGGTGATGAACGATGATTTGCGGCGCATCGCCGAAGCGGTGAAGCTCTCGCGCTCCACGCATGCGGTGCTGTGGCAGAACATCACGCTGGCGCTCGGCATCAAGGCTGTCTTTCTGGTCCTGGCCGTCTTTGGCAACGCCACGATGTGGATGGCGGTCTTTGCCGACATGGGAGCCAGTTTGCTGGTCGTGGTCAATGGCCTGCGCCTGCTTGGCAAGGCACCGAAGGCATGAATCTGCGCGCCGACCAGCGAGAGTCCAACCCGACACTGCAAGTGAGGATCGAATGAGCTTTCTTGAGCGACTTTTCGGAGGCAATCATCATCGCGGTGGTGGTCATGGCAGTGGCCACCACGGAGGCTACCGTCATGCTGGCAGCTACGAGGAAAGAGCCGCTTCGCCCGGTCCGATGACCGAGCTGATATGCCAGGGCTGTGGGGCGACCAGCGGGCCAGGCGCTCGCTTCTGTTCGCAATGCGGAGGCAGCCTTGCTCAAACGCAGTGCTCTGGATGCCGCGCCCAGCTTCAAGCCGGCGCAAAGTTCTGTCCGCGGTGCGGGAAGGCCACCTGAACCGCGCTGCTCGATGCGATCCTTCGCCTCTGGTTCACGCGCGCGGATGCGCTGGACGAACATGTGCGGACTGAATTTCCGAAGCTGCGGGACTTGCTGCGCTCGCAGGCGCCGCTGCCCCGAAACTTTAACGGGCGCTATCAGAGCGTGCGGACAAAGAAGGGGCCGAAACCGAGAGCGTCGCGCATCGTCGGACTCGGCGAGACTGACGGCCTCCGCCGTTAGGTGGTGCGGCGACGCGCGTGTACACCACCAAGATGACTGTCGCCCCGAGCAGTTCCGCCTGCCGTACCGCGCTGTGATGCATTTGCTAGCTCGGTCAGGATGCCGCAGTGCGACGAGTCGCTAACGGACACGCATCGCGCACGCAGTGCTTTCAACTCCCGCTCCAGGCCCCGCAGTTCCTTGATGCGGCGCGTAACATGACCGAGATGCTCGTCGAGCAGCGCGTTGGCGTCCCCGCAGTCCTCGGCCGGCGAGCACCTGAGCCTCAGCAGCACCCGCACTTCATCGAGCGACATGTCGAGGTTTCGGCAGTGGCGAATGAACTGCAATTGTTTGAGGTGCTCAGGACCATAGAGGCGGTAGTTGCCGTCGGAGCGCGCTGGCTCAGGCAGCAGGCCTTCCTTCTCGTAGTAGCGGATAGTCTCGACAGGAATGCCCGTCTGGTGGGTGAGTTCGCCAATGCGCATGGGTTCCTCCGTACCGTCTATCGTACCCTCTTGACTCTGAAGCTGCTACAGGGATTGGAATGGCAGGTACCACAGTTCCTTGTGCGGACCACCGCAGCCTGCGCCATGACTACCGAAGACCTCCGAAGAACTCGGTCGTCTGACCGCTTCATCCCGCCTTCTGGACTACACGCATCCGGGTATCGCTCGACTTGTCGCCGACCAGGGCTGGGCCGGCCTTCCGCTCTACGAGCGCATCGGCGCCATCTACAACTTCGTGCGCGACGACATCCGGTTCGGGTACAACGCGTCCGACGACCTGCCGGCGTCGCGTGTGTTGGCCGACCGCATCGGCCAGCGCAATACCAAGAGCACGCTGCTGATGGCGCTGCTGCGCGCGGTCGACGTGCTTTGTCGGTTCCACGGCTTCACCATCGACAAGGCGCTGCAGAAGGGGGCATCACAGGCTTGTGATACCGACTCGCGCCCCGCGACATCTTGCACAGTTGGGTCGAGGTCTTTTTCGACGGGCGTTGGGTGAACCTAGAGAGCTTCATTCCCGACAATCGATACCTGTCGGCGCTGCAGCGCCGCTTTGCCGATCGAGTCGGCCTGTTTTGCGGCTATGGTGCGGAGACCCCCAACCTCCAAAGCTCGTCAGTGGATTGGGAGGGCACGGACACCTACATCCAGCGCGACGGCATCAACCGTGACTTCGGATTGTTCGATACGCCCGACGCGTTCTACGCACGCCGAAGCTCGAACTTGCGTGGACCGAAGCTCTCGCTGTTCGTGCATGTCGTACGTCACCTGATGAACCGTAATGTCGAGGCTGTTCGGGCGAAGCTCTACGAGCGTCATGCCGGTACAACGAATGATGTCCGACAAGTGTCAAGCGTCCACGGCCAGTGAGGAATGTTCGCAACCGATGTCCTCCGGCGAGCCGACGCGCGTGAATTCGTTGCCGCTCGTGCCGTCAGCGGCTTCACCTGCTCGGTTCGTCCGAATTTCTTAGATCACCGCGCTTGTTCAGTGCGGGAAGGTCATGCCTTTGGCCGCAATCCTGCTCCTCCATTTGGAGCGTGACGTGATGGATGTGATGGCGATCTGCCAGCGCCTGCCGCAACGCTGTGAGAAGCGTTGCGGCAGGCGCCTCTCGCGGGTCGTGGACAACATGCGCCGTCAACGCCGGCTCGCCGCTGGTGATCGCCCAGACGTGCAGATCGTGAACTTCGCGCACACCCGCGACCGTCGTGAGCGTCATCCGAACAGCCGCAAGGTCCAACCCGTCAGGTACCCCTTCGAGCAGGACATTAGTCGTCTCGCGCAGCAGCAGCCAGGTCCTGGGCAGAACCCACAATGCGATGGCGATGGCCACGACGCTATCGACCCATTTCCAGCCGGTCGTCCAGATGATCAGTGCTGCAACGATGACCCCGATCGAGCCGAGCAAGTCGCTCCAAACCTCAAGGTAGGCGCCCTTGATGTTTACGCTCGTATCCTTGCTTCCCGACAAGAGCCGTACGCTCGTCAGGTTGACCCCCAGCCCGATGAGGGCTATTACGAGCATGCCGATCGATTCCAATTCGGCAGGCTGACGCAGCCGTCCCCATGCTTCGTAGAAAATGTAGCCGGCCACTACGAAGAGCAGTAGCGCGTTGAACGCTGCAGCCAGGATCTCAAAACGTCTGTATCCATACGTACGTCGGTCGTCGGAAGGCCGCTTACCGATGCGGATGGCAGCCAACGCGACCGCCAGGGCCGCGGAATCGGTGAACATATGCGCCGCATCGGACAGCAGCGCAAGGCTGCCAGTGACGACACCACCAACGACCTCCGCCACCAGAAACATCGTGGTCAGCCCGAGCGCCCAGCGCATCCGCATTTCGTTGCCTTGTCTCGGCAACGCGTGAGAATGGTCTGTACCCACTTAAACGCCCCTCCAGCGACCTCGGCAACTGGCGAGCCGCGAAATATATGTGTAACAGCCCCATGACTGGCCGTGCGGAATGAGTGTCCCGGCTGCTCCCGGCGTGGCTGGGGTGCGAGCGAAGTCGCCACCGTGAGGGGCGGCGAAGCCAGATGCAACATGACGGATTTGTCATGTCTCAGTCAGACTTCTATTCTTTTCCGCCCTGTACATTACATGTGAATAGAGTTGAGAGAAATATCGGAAAACTGTATGGGACAACCTTTCGGAGCTTCTTCGTATGAAAAACTCAAGGGGTGCCCTCGCCATGTTTCTCTGCATTCACAAGCGAGCGGCGCCCTGAGTCGGCCAGCCTCTGGCGTGGGATATTGCGTTGGTGTAGCATAAAAATATGCGTCGCTTGGTGCTCGTATGCCTGCTGTTGATGATGCCGTTCCAGATGGTCTGGGGTTCGGCTGCGCCTTATTGCGGCCATGAGTCAAGCGCTTTGGCTAAGAAGCACTTTGGTCACCATGAGCATAAGCATCTAGCCAACGGCGAGATCGCGTCGGCTGAAGGCGATACTGATAACAGCGGCGGCATTTATCACGCGGACTGTGAGAGCTGCCACCTTGGAACAGCCGCGTTTATGCCGGCGATTTTCCCTGAGCTTGCAGAGTCTCCTCGGGCGGACTTCACCGGATACCAAGCATTCCGCTACAACTCGCACATTCCGCCCGGGCCTCAGCGCCCTGATCGAGTCGATCCCACTCTTGCCGCGCGATTCGGCGGTGGCGTGGTGACGGCAGTTTACTTGGGCTGACCGAAGACATACGCATCGCCCCGAATCGCTTCTGTCGTGAGACAAGAAGGATGATTCGATGCGATTTCTTTTCCCTGCGCTGGCCGTTGTTCTGGCGGTTTCGGCGCTGCCCGTAGGTGCGCAGACCCCTCAAGGTAGTGCGCCACTGACTCTGGCGGAGGCCATGCGCCTCGCGGAAGCCGCCAGCCCAATATTGCGGGCCCGCGAAGCTCAATTCGCGGCTGTCGAGGGCGCGCGCCGAGAAGCAGCTTCGCTGTTTTTCAACAATCCTGCGCTGAGCACGGAAGGCACGCGCCGCCGCTTCTCCCCGCCGGATGGCCGCGCCACCGAGTGGACTGTCGGCATTGCACAAGCGATTGAGACAGGTGGACAGCAAGCAAGACGCCGGGAGGCCGCGTCGGCTGCGCTCGATGCGCTTCGCGCAGAAGTCGAAGATGCTCGTCGTCAAGCCCGAGCCGAAGCAGCGTTGCGCTTTCACGCAGTGTTAGCCGCTCAGCGCCGAGTCCAGATTGAGCAACGCTCAGTCGATCTATTCGACAACACCGCACAGGCGGTGGCGAAGCGCCGCGCCGCTGGCCAGGATACGCGACTCGATGCGAACGTTGCCCTGATAGAAGCTGAGCGCGCGCGCAACGCTGTTGCCTCAGCGCGCGAACAGCTACTCGATGCTCGTAGCGACCTGGGCAGTGTGCTCCAACTCCCTCCCTCCACGCTGCCAGAGGTGGTTGGCGAGTTGTCCCTGCCGACAAACGATGCTCCAGCGTATGCGCTTGATCAACTCCAGACTTCGGCGCTTGACCTTCCGAAACTGCGCGCGCTCGCTGGCCGTGAGGCAGCAGCGCGGGGACGCCTTGGTGTCGAACGGGCAAGTCGATACCCCGACGTGACCGTCGGTCTAAATGTCGGCCGGGAGGGGCTGAGCGGGGCGCGCGAACAAGTCACCACGCTGTCGGTGTCAGTGCCGTTGCCGCTCTTCAAGCGCAACGACGCGGCGATCGGCCAAGCGCTTAGCGAAGTTGGCCAAGCAGAGATCGAGCGCACCGTCGCAGTGCGTGATACGCAGGCTCAGGTCCGGCGGCTATGGAGTCGTCTGGAGAGCCAGCGCGAGCGGGTGCTGCGCTCGCAACGAACGATGGCTTCCGCATCGGCTGACAACCAGCAACTCGCCGCAAGGTCGCGCCAAGCCGGCCAGATCGGCCTGCTAGACCAATTGCTCGTGAATCGCCAAGCCCTGGATGCCGAGCGCGAGTTGAACGACGCGCTGGCCGAGTATCACGCAACCCGAATCGAACTAGAACAAGCGGCCGGATGGTCGCAGGAAGGATTTCCAAGATGATCACGGCACAAGACGAAACCTGTCGCCCTCTGCGCTTGGCGGGACTGGCACTCGCGCTTACCGTGGCGCTCTCACTAGCAGCATGCGACCAAGGCGGCCCTAAGGACGCGCCCGCCGCCGAAGGTGCTAGTCAGGCTGAGCATGCTGACGGAGAGAAGAAAGAGGAAGGGCACAGCCAGAGCGAAGAACTCACCCTTACCACTGAAGAGGCGGCGCGTGCTGGAGTGAAGGTTGAGACGTTGAAAGCTCAGCCTCTGGGCGACCAGATCGTCGTTACAGCGACCATTAGGCCGGACGCGGACAAGCTCGCACGAGTTGCGCCACGCATCGAGGGCCGCATCATTTCGGCTCCCGCCAAGCTGGGCGATCGTGTGCGCACGGGTCAAGCGCTGGCCACGCTTGACAGCGTGGAGGTTGGCGAAGCGCACGCGGCTTGGATCCAGGCGCAGACGGAATTGCGCATCGCCGAAGCCGACTTCAAGCGTGCCGAGGATCTCGTTGCCGACGAGATCATCCCGCGCAAGGACTTCCTACGCGCCCAGTCCGATCGTGACAAGGCAATCGCTTCGCTGCGGGCCGCTGCTGACAAGCTGCGTTTGCTCCGCGGAGGCGCAGCGGGCTCGACCGAAAGCGTGTCCACCTTTTCGGTGACAGCGCCATTCGCTGGCACGGTGATTGAGAAGAAGGCCACGCTCGGCGAGCTGGCCAGCCCGAGCGAACCCATGTTCACGGTCGCCGACCTGAGTCAGATTTGGATTCTGGCCGATCTGCCTGAATCCGCCTTGGCCAAGGTGCGCATCGGCGCGGGCGCCAAAGTAACCGTCTCGGCTTACCCAGGCGAAACCTTTGCCGGTCGTGTCGACCTTATTGGTGCTGCGCTTGACAAGGATTCGCGGACTGTCGCTGCGCGCATCGTGGTCCCCAACGCTGACGGGCGTCTGAAGCCTGAGATGTTCGCGACGGCCACGATTGAGGCAGGTCGTCGGACTGATGCAGAGCGCCTAGATGTGCTGTCGCTCCCGGACGCCGCGATCGTGATGATGCAAGGCCAACCCTCGGTGTTCGTCTATGAACAAGGGGCCTATGAGGCGCGCGTCATCGAGCCAGGCGAGCGTAGCGGCGGACGTACGGTGGTGAAGGCAGGACTGGAAAACGGAGAGCAGGTCGTAACCGAAGGTGCCTACGTGCTGAAAGCGCGCAAGCTCAAGTCGCAGCTCGGCCACGGACATTGAGAAGGACAACACGAGATGCTCAATGCCATTGTTGATGCCGCGCTCCGCTACAAGGTCCTGGTGCTGGTGGCCTTCGCCGTGCTGGTCGGTCTCGGGGTGATGTCCTTTCGCCAGGTGTCGGTGGATGCCTTCCCAGACGTGACTCCGGCGCAGGTCAATATCTACACCGAGTCGCCTGGTGTTGCAGCCGAGGACATCGAACGTCTGCTGACGGTGCCAATCGAAGGCGCGATGGCCGGCTTGCCCGACGTCGAGGTCGTGCGCTCGGTTTCGCTGTTTGGCCTTTCCTATGTGGGTGTCTATTTCAAAGACGACGTCGATATCTACTTCGCGCGCCGCCTCGTTGGAGAGAAGCTGCAGGAGGTCAAGGAACGTCTGCCAGAGGGTTATGGTGAGCCAGTCTTGGGCCCAAACAGCTCTGGCTTGGGTCAAGTGTTCTGGTACACGATCGAGGACGCTGACAAGAAGCTCAGCGCGATGGATCTGCGCACGTTGCACGACTGGACCGTGCGGCTGATCTTGCGCACGGCACCGGGGGTCGACGACGTGACCACCTGGGGCGGATATGAGAAGCAGTATCAAGTTCAGATCGATCCGCGTCGCTTGGTCAAGTACGGGCTGACATTCAAGGAGGTCATGGAGCGCTTGGCCGCCAACAACAAGCAGGTAGGTGGCCAGTACCTGAACATCGGAGTTGAGCAATATCTCGTGCGTGGCATCGGACTCGTCGGCAACGTGACCGACATCGGATCGATTGTCGTCGCCGAGCGAAACGGCACACCGGTCTACGTTCGGGACGTGGCCGATGTGAAGGAAGCGCCT
Organism: Burkholderiales bacterium; assembly: GCA_017307915.1. Taxonomy (GTDB): domain Bacteria; phylum Pseudomonadota; class Gammaproteobacteria; order Burkholderiales; family Burkholderiaceae_E; genus Zeimonas. The sequence goes on from JAFKGG010000408.1 coordinate 15,943, forward strand.
GCAGTGCGCTTCGGGGCAGTGACACGCGACGGCCAGGAGACCGTGCTCGGTATCGCACTGGCGCGCATTCATGAGAATGCAGCCAACGTCGTCGCCGGGGTCAAGGCGAAGCTTGCAATTGCACAGGCAGCGCTACCCAAAGGCATTGAGCTGAAAGCGGTCTACGACCGCACTGAGATCGTCGAGAAGGCTCTCAATACCGCTGAAAGCGCGCTGCTCGAAGGGTCCATCCTGGTTGCGATCATCCTGTTCCTCTTCCTCGGCGAGTTCCGCTCGGCCATCGTGGTCATCGTTACGTTGCCGCTGGCGATGCTGTTTGCCTTCATCCTGATGAACCGCTTCGGTCTGTCGGCGAACCTGATGTCGCTTGCAGGTCTTGCGATCGGCATTGGAATGATGGTCGACGGAGCTGTGGTCATGGTCGAGAACGTCTTCCGCCTGCTGTCGCATGCACGCGAGTCCGGACGCCCGATCAACCGAACGCGCGTGGTCCTAGAAGCTGCTCGTGAGGTGGCGAACCCCATCGCGTTCGCAATCCTGATCATCATCGTCGTCTTCCTGCCGCTGTTTTCGCTGACGGGCTTGGAGGGAAAGCTGTTCAAGCCGATGGCGCTGACCATTACCTTCGCAATGGCGTGCTCGCTGCTGCTATCGCTGACTCTAGTGCCGGTGTTGGCCGCGCTGATCCTTAAGCCCAAGGAGGAGAAGGATACGTGGCTGGTACGCGGTGCTAAGAAGGTCTACCTGCCGCTGTTAGATTGGGCGTTGGACCGCAAGAGAACCGTGATCGGCGCCGCCGTGGCGCTGCTGATCGGCGCGCTGGCCCTGTTTCCCCTGCTGGGCAAAGAGTTCATGCCGCAACTGCAGGAAGGCACGATCATGTTCCGTGTCGTTGGTATCCCATCGACCTCACTGGACGAGTCGATTCGCGTGTCCAACGTGATGGATGCCAGCCTACGAAAGAAGTATCCGCAGGTACGTTCCGTCCTGGCGACCATCGGCCGTGCCGAGAAGGGAGAAACCGCCGATGTCAACTATATGGAGGTATTGCTTGACCTGAAGCCGCAGGAGGAGTGGCCCCAGAAGCAGTCCTTCTCCGCGCTCGGCAAGGAGATGCAGGAGTATCTCGAAGGCGAAGTGCAAACCGCAGTGTTCGGCGCGACACAGCCGATTCAGATGCGCGTCGAAGAACTCATCTCCGGCGTGCGAGCCACGCTGGCGCTGAAGGTCTATGGTGAGGAACTCGACAAACTCGAAGATTTGTCAGGGCAACTCAAGACAGTGATCGGTGGCGTACCCGGTGTGGCCGACTTATCGGCTGAGGCCAACAAGGGCAAGCCGCAGATGGTCATCGAGGTCGACCGGCAAGCGGCGTCTCGCTATGGCCTGAATGCTGACGACATCTTGAGTGTCGTGCAAGCGGGCGTGGGCGGAGAAACGGTCTCGACGTTGATTGATGGCACGCGTCGGTTCGACATTTCCGTGCGGCTGGCCGAGGAGTTTCGGAACAGTCCTTCGGCGATTGCCAACATTCCGATTCGCACAGCCGAGGGCGCCCTTGTGCCGTTCTCTCAAGTGGCCAAGATCAAGCTGGATGAGGGCTACACCTTCGTGCGGCGCGAGTCGCTGCAGCGCTATGCCGTGCTGCAAATGGACGTGCAGGGGCGTGATGTAGACAGCTTCGTGAGAGATGCCAACGCCGCCATCGCCCAAAAAGTAAAGATGCCTGCAGGCTACTGGGTTGAATGGGGCGGCGCTTTCGAGAACCAGCAGCGTGCAATGGCTCGCCTAGCCGTGATCGTGCCGCTGACGATTGGCCTGATCTTCATCCTTCTCTACACGGCGTTCAACTCGGTTAGACATGCAACGTTGATCATCGCCAACGTGCCCTTCGCGATCATCGGAGGCATCGTTGGACTGTTCATAACGGGCCAATACCTCTCAGTGCCCTCGGCGATTGGCTTCATCGCCGTGTTCGGAGTCGCGATGCTCAATGGCATCGTGCTTGTGAGCTTTCTGAACGACCGACGACGGCAGGGGCTTTCGATACGTGAGGCAGTCAAGCAGGGCACTGCGCTTCGTCTGCGCCCCGTGTTGATGACGGCCTCGGTCGCCATCCTCGGCTTGATCCCGATGCTGATCTCCACCGGCGTGGGCGCTGAGACGCAGCGACCTCTGGCCACCGTCGTGGTGGGGGGGCTCATTACCTCGACACTGCTCACGCTTCTCTTGCTGCCGCTGATTTGGGAGTGGTCCGAAGCGCGCGATGAGCGTAAGCGCCTCGCGACTGAACGCGCCGAGGGCGGTGAATCGCCCATTTCTATCCAAGCCCGAGAGGAAGCGCCATGAAGGAGATCAAGGCCTACGTGCACCGTACGCGTGTAGCGGATGTCATTGAAGCGGTGAAGGCAACTAGCGCTTGGGCGACCCGGCCGGGCGATGCGGGTCAGCACAACCTGACTGTCTATGCCGTGCAGGGCTCGCTGACGCCGATCGACCAGGACGAGCGCCACTACTCGGTCGACCTCGGACAGGAGATCGTCCGCGAGTTCAAGCTTGAACTCCATTGCGAGGACGCGGATGTAGACGAGCTGGTGGCCGCGATTCAAGCCGCAGGAAGAACCGGTCAGCGACGAGCTGGCTGGATCTACGTCGTTGACATCGTGTCGGCGGAAGCGATCCATTGATGCGAAGCCAGCTTGTCTATCGATTGCCGAAGACCGACGATGAGTACTAACCGCGCCACTCTCGATGCTGGCAAGCACGCCGAGCCGCAGTGGGCTTGGTTATTCCAATGCCGAACCGGCTCGTGGGTGTCGTCGAGCCGAGCGGCCAGGCCAGCAAATGCGCAATCCGGGGGCGTTGATGCGTTGGCATGACGTCCCGCTCCGTGCGCAGAGGAAAGTTCGCCTGCCGGTGCTCAACTTCGCGGTGGCAGTATGGATGCTCGGTCTATTGAATGTGCCATTCTGGCTTGCGCTGTGGCAGGCCGTTGGCGGGTGGAGCGCCGATCGGGCGGCTTGGCTGCTGACCCTTCCGATACTGGCATTGGCCTTGATTTGGCTGAGCCTCGAACTGCTGACGTGGGGGCGCGCGGCAAAGCCAGTGTTGTGCAGCTTGCTGGTCGCCGGGGCGGCGCTGGCGTACTTCATGAACACTTACGGCATCACGTTCGATCGAGGGATGCTCGGCAACGTGCTGGAGACGGATGCTACTGAAGTAGGCGAGCTGCTCAGCCCCGGACTTCTTGTTTGGATACTCGGCTTGGGTGCCCTTCCTGCAGTGCTTCTCGCCCGTATTCCGCTGATGCCCCGCGGTCTTATCGGCGCGCTGTGCGACAAGGCTGCGACGATGACGGTGCTGTTTGGCGTTCTGGCGTTGCTCCTTGCAGGTTTCTTCGCAGCGTATGCGTCGCTGTTCAGAAATCATCGCGAGTTGCGATCACAGTTGGTGCCGATCAACCTCCTCGCAGCAGCTCACAGCTATGCGCGAGCGAGAGCCAGTGCGCCACGCGAGTTCGTGTTTACCGCCGCCGACGCAACAAGAGTTCCCGGTGTCGAGAAAGCCGGCCGCCCTTTGGTACTAGTGCTCGTCATCGGCGAGACGACTCGTGCTGCCAGCTTGTCCGTGAACGGATACGGCCGCGCGACGACGCCTATGCTCGCGGTGCGTCCCGACCTGATCAATTTCGGCGCGATTGCGGCGTGTGGTACGGCGACAGCCGTCTCACTGCCTTGCATGTTCATGGACGTAGGCCGGTCAGCATACGCCGAAGGTCTGGCCTACCGCCGTGAGAACCTGCTCGACGCGTTGCAGCGTGCGGGGCTGGACGTCTGGTGGATCGACAACAACTCAGGATGCAAGGGCGTGTGCGACCGCGTTCGGGTAGTTGATGCTACGCGCCTTGCCGCAGAAGGTGGTTGTGGGGCAGAGGGCTGCCTCGACGAAGTACTGCTCGATCTGCTGGACCAGCGGCTTGCGGCGATTACGCGCGATACGGTCATCGTGCTGCACATGAAGGGCCAACATGGGCCGGCCTACTACCGCCGTTACCCGCCGACTTTTGAGCGCTTCGCGCCCGTGTGCAAGACCAACGAACTTGATCGTTGCGATCCGGCTTCTGTCGTCAATGCATACGACAACGCCGTCGTCTACACGGATCACGTTCTCGATTGGGCAATCACGAGCCTTAACGCGAACTCTCGCGGGGCTGATACGGCGCTTATGTTCGTATCCGATCATGGCGAGTCGCTCGGCGAGAGCGGGATCTTCCTGCACGGCATGCCCTATGACTTCGCACCGGCTTACCAGAAGGAAGTCCCTTTCATGGCGTGGCTTCCGGAGGCAACACTTGGACGCCTAGGGCTGGACCGCGGCTGCCTGAAGAAGCAAACCGCGCCCCTGTCACACGACAACCTGTACCACTCGGTCTTGGGTCTTTCAGGTGTCCGGACTACCGTCTATCGCAATCAGGCTGATGTGTTTGCCAGTTGTCGAGTTCCCATACGACCGGCTAGCGCGGTCAATAGTCAAAAGGAGAGAACGTGATGAAGACCTTTGTACTCGCTACCATGCTGCTTGCTTCCGCTGCGCCGGCCTACGCTGCAGATGACCACAAGCCACAGTACGGCGGCGTAGTCGCAGAGACCAAGGCCGGTGACATGGAGCTTGTCGCCCGGCCCGATCAGATCGTCATTTACGTCAGCTATCACGCTAAGCCGATGAAGCTAACTAGCGCCATCGGCAAGATCACGGTGTTCAACGGAAACGACAAGATCGAGGCGCCTTTGACACTCGCTGGCGACAGGCTTGAAGCGAAGGGCAGCTTCATTCTCGGCGCCGGTACAAAGGTGCTGGTGGACGTTGCGCTCAATGGCAAGCCAGCCGTTGCCGCGCGATTCACGCTCAAATAGCCCTGGCGTCTTGAGCGTGAGCGTAACGACCAATGGCTGGATATTAATCCGGTCGAGGCCAGACTTCGGGGAACGTGGCCTGCTGAGGCATGGCCACTTTGTGACTCTTGGCCGAGGTCGGGTAGGAGTTCTTACGCCCGATGGTTGCCGTACGCAAGCTTGTCGCGCCTTCGAACTCGAGCGGGGGGAAAGGAGATCACATGGGCAGGCATCACCTCCACCCCGACCCGGGCCTGGCTCAAACGATCGCGCTGATATGGCTGGGCTTTCTTGCTGCTGGAATGGTCGCCTGGCTCGCCTACCGATGCTGGCGCAAGTGGCATCCGGTTTCACCGCCCGAGCCACAACGGAGCTACAGCGATCGTCTTCAGCGACGCCTGGCAACGAATCGTGGAACCACCAAGCGCAAGCGGCGCGGAGGCTCCGTCAAGAGCCAATCGCGCCACAAATAGGGGCCGCTGGTGCATCAGCCACCGGTGTACATCTCCATCCGCGCCTTGCGCTGCTCCGGAGTCTCGCTGCGCATTTCGTCGATGACCTGTTGACGTGTCTTGCCAGGGCCGGCGTTCTTGACCGGTATGGGCAGGCCGAGCTGATAGAACCTCAGCGTTCCGTCCTTGCGCGCAGCCTCGACTTCAGCAACTACCTCGGCGCGCGTCTTGTTGCTCTTGAAGTGTTCGGGGTGGTAGGTGAACCCGACTTCGCCGTTCGCGGGGTGATACATCGAGTCCGCGTGTGCGAGGCTAGGCAAAGCGAAGGTGGCGGCGACCGCGAGAGTGGTGATGGTGGCGGTGCGAATACGCATGATGTCGGCTCCTTTACCGAAAGTTGGAGAGACCCGCGAGCAATCTGCCGCAGGATGCCTGAAGGCATGACTGCCACTGTAGAAATGGCGCACCAACAGAAGTGGGTCCAACGGATGACAGTTCAGAAATGTTGGCCGCGTTGCCGTGCGGGGGCCGAAGGAAGATGAAGCTGCTGGTGGTCGAGGATGAGATCAAGCTGGCCGAGTACCTCCGTAAGGGGCTAACGGAAGAAGGCTTTGTGGTGGACGTTGCGCACAGCGGCATTGACGGACTTCATCTTGCGATGGAGTTCGACTACGAGCTGATCGTGCTCGACGGGATGCTGCCGGGTATCGATGGCTTGAGTCTGTTGGCCGCGCTGCGGCAAGCCAAGCAAACACCAGTGTTGATGCTCACTGCGCGTGTCCGCATTGAGGATCGTGTGCGAGGCTTGCAAGGTGGAGCGGACGACTATCTTGTCAAGCCGTTCGCCTTCTCCGAATTGCTTGCGCGCATTCAGGTGCTGCTGCGTCGCGCACAACCGGTGCGCGAGACAGGAAACGCAACCCTGGTGTTGGGGCTGGCGGACCTAGAGATCGACCTGATGCGCCGCAGAGCCGTTCGGGCTGGCCGCCGGCTCGAACTCACAGCACAGGAATTCAGCCTGCTTGCGCTGTTTCTGCGCCGCCAGGGTGAGGTGCTCTCACGCACCGAGATTGCCGAGCAGGTGTGGGATATGAACTTCGACAGCGCGACGAACGTCATCGACGTCGCCGTCCGCCGCCTGCGGAACAAGATCGATGGGCCGTTTGAGCGCACCTTGCTGCACACGGTACGCGGTATGGGTTACGTGTTGGAGCTGCGTGAGGAATGAGCAACCGCCGCATTCGATCGCTTGGGCGCAGACTCTCCTATTGGCTGGCACTGCAAAGCCTGATCGGTTTGATCGCGGTTTGTGTCGCGGTGTATGGCGCCACCCAAGCAGGCTTTGATTCACGCCAGTCCGACGAACTGCAGCAGAAGCAGGCGCAGTTGCGTCACCTGCTTTCTGAGTCCGATGGAGACATGGATGCCCTGAAGCATAAGCTGGATGAGTTCTTCATCGGGCATTTCGACATGGCGCTCTCGCTCACACGACCCGACGGCTCTGTGTTGTACCTACGGCCTGCGCCGACCGAATCTGTTCGCGTCGCGCGGTTCACTGTGCCTTCCCAAACCGTAGAGCAAGAACCGTTGGCTGCTCTCCTGACACTGGACATTCGCGACGATGTTGCGCTGTTGCGTCGAATCAGATTTACGCTCGCAGTGGCTACGCTCGCGGGGACACTGCTCGTATCGGTCGGCGGTTTCTTGCTTGTTCGCAACAGTCTTCAACCGCTGCGTGACCTTGTGGAGCAGACTGGAGCGCTCGCGGCGGATACCTTGCATCGTCGCCTAGACGGATCTGCCCAGCCGGAGGAGCTGGAGCCCCTGATCGCTCAGTTCAACGGCCTTCTCGGCAGGCTTGAGCAGGTCTACGAGCACCTAGAAGGATTCAATGCCGATGTGGCGCACGAGCTATGTACGCCGCTCACGACCTTGATAGCCAGCACGGAACTGGCGCTGCGTAAAGCGCGTGATGCGGATGAGTTGCGCGATGTACTCGGATCGAATCTGGAAGAACTTCAGCGCATCGCTAGCATCGTCCACGACATGCTTTTTCTGTCCCAGGCAGACCGCGGCGTTGCGGCGAGACGTACGCTGACACCGAGCTTGGCAGCGTTGGCGCGACAGGTCTCGAACTACCACGAAGCTTCCCTAGCTGATACCGGCCTAGCTCTTGAGATTGCAGGTGATGCCACTGGAAGCTTCGATGCCCCGCTACTGCAGCGTGCGTTGTCCAACCTGATCAGCAATGCCACGCGCTATGGGCAACGCGGATCTACTGTTCGCGTGGTGATCTCTAGGACGCCGGCCGGCGAGGTCCTACTGAGCGTAGTGAACAGAGGCGCCACGATCGATTCGGGTGATCTTCCGCGCCTCTTTGACCGCTTCTACCGCGCCGATCCTTCGCGCAGCGATGGCCATCGCAATCACGGGCTCGGGCTGTCCATTGTGGCCGCGATCGCGCGGATGCACGGTGGACGACCGTTCGCCACTTCGTCGAATGGGGTTTCGTCAATAGGAATGACCCTAAGGGATGCAGAAGCACTTGAGAACTTAGTTGAGCCCTCCGGCACAGCCGATTCGTCCGTGTCCCCAGGTTAGAAGGAATCGCGTGTCAGTAGCCCCTAGAAAGCCGATTACCTCCAGCAGTCTGAAGGCATTGGATAACGCCGGCATGTCGAGCAACGCCGTCTTCTAGTCCAAGTACGCGAACAACGAGAACAGGAGGACGTTGCCATGGAACTCAGATTGCTACGCTACTTTGTTGCTGCGGCGGAGGAACTGCATTTCGCGCGTGCGGCAGAGCGCTTGGGCATAGAGCAGTCGCCAGTGTCGCGCGCGATGCGGGATCTTGAAGAGTTCCTCGGCGTGCAGTTGTTTGATCGAAGTACGCGCCAGATGCGTTTGACCTGGGCCGGTCAGGTGCTGTTGAGTGAATGTCGGCGTGTGCTGGCGACTGTAGATCAGGCCATCCGGGCCACAAAGGGAGCGGCCCAAGGCTACCAGGGCTATCTGCGCATCGCCATCTGTGACAGCTTGGCACAGCCGCGCATCGCTACTTTGCTCGCACGCAGCCGAGAGCAAGAGCCAGAGCTTGAGATTCGCGTATTCGAAATGCCGTTCCGTCAGCAGCTCAAAGGCCTACACAACGACCTGCTGGACATTGGGTTTGCATTGTCGAATGCGGTCAACGATGGACTCGTCGCCGAGGCGGTCTGGACCGACCCTCTGGCCGTGATTGTGCCGGCTCGCCATCCTTTGTTGATTCACGGCCAAGTCAGGCTGGAGGACGCGTTGAAGTTTCCACTGGTGCTGTGTCATCCGGAGGCAGATTCGGGCTGTCATCACCAAATCCAGGCGGTGCTCGAAGGTGCATCGGTTGAGCCCAAGGTTGTCGATCACGTCACTAGCTTGGGCGTAATGCTCACTTTAGTGGGTGCTGGTTATGGCATTAGTTTCGGGATCGCATCGCAGGTACAAACCCTTCAGCGTTCCGACATCACGATCCGTCCTCTGGTGGGTACGGCTCCCACGCTGTCTATCTACCTGCTGCGCCGGCAAGGTGAACCGTCTGCACCTGTGAAGCGATTCATCGTGCGTGCACGCGAGGTATATGGGGCGAAAGAGAGCGAACCGACGTCGTGATGTCGCTTCAGGTGCATTGCCGTGCGAGCTGCGTTGGCGATGCGGAGTACGAACGAGAAATCACCGCTTCGTTGTTTTTCGAGGTCACCATTCGGGGTCGGTACCCGGAGCTGAAGACCCCCTCCAGAGGCTTTCCCGACAAGGAAAGCGACATGATCGAGATCCCTTCCGGCTGCTTCGGGTCCAGAACGTAGTCAGTAGGCAGGTCAGATGTGGTGGCGCAGCCGGCTAGACCCAATGCAAACACCATTGAGAGCAACATACGCTTTATCGCGATTCCTTTCGTTCATCGTTGAACTAGTAACTCCACATGCTCGCTCTTCGAGTACCGGATCGTTTGGACACCAGGCGATGCATATGTTGTGGAGTGTCGAACTGATTAACCTGGTCAGGAGGGGTAGGGCAAGCGAGCAGTGGTGTGACCTCACTCATTGACCAACCCCCACATCAGATGGGCATCGACCAAAAGCCGATAGCGTGCCTTCAGCGCCTCCACGCGGGCCGAAAGCGATGCACCGGCTGCGTCAACCGATTGCCGGCGCAGCAACAGCAGTGATTGCAAATCTCCTTCGCCAAGGCCATAACCCCGCTGGCCGAGCCTGGCATTTTCGCGGGCCAACTGCTCGGATTGTTCGGCCAAACGCCACCGCCCCAATGCGGTACGGGCATCGTTGAAAGCTTCAGCGGTCGCTAGCTCGATTTCCTTGCGCTGACGCTCTAGCTCCGCCCGCGTCACGTCCACCTGCTTGAGCGCTTCCTGCATGGTTTCCCTGCGATAGGTTCCCCCAAGGGGAATGCTCACGGAGATACCCACAATGCGCTCACTGCGCCGGGCCTCAGATGCCGTGAAGACACCGACCGTGGGATCGGGAACCCGGTCAGCTCGCGCGCGTTCGGCCGTCAGTTCGGCCCGCTTCAGCGATTCCTGCGTGACCCGCAGCGTGTCGCTCCCGGCCAGGATACGTTCGCGCCACTGCGCTTCGTCCCACTGAAGTTCCACCGGTTCGCTTAACGATCGCGGCTCCATTCCCACGGACGGGAAGCGTGAACGCAGGCGAAGGAGTGCCTTCGTCTCCTGTGCCTGAGCGGAGTCAACCCGTCGGCGTGCTTCGGCTGCGTCCGCTTGCGCGGCATTGAAGTCGAGAAGTGATACATCGCCGGCCTTGCGGCGCCCCGCAACTGCCGAGGCGCTGGCTTCGGCGAAGCCGAGCTGCTCCTGCGCCAGATTCCGCGCTTGGATCGCCGCCAGCCAATCGATCCATAAGTCGGCCAGTGCCCGCGCTGCCTCATGCCGCGCTTCTGCCAACTCGGCACGGGCTATCCGCTCGGTAGTGTCTCCTAGGCCCTGATCGAGTTCGGCCTTGCCGCCAATTCGTATTGGTCGCTCGATCCGGGCGGTCCATTCGTTGGAATTTCCACCTGTGTCATAGCGGCGTCTCTGACCGTCGATCCCTACAGACCACTCGTAGGGTGATGCAGCGATCCTGCGCCCCGCGTGGCCTGCTGCTTCCAACGCATGCCGAGCCTTCACGACAGAAGGCTCGTGCTCGATAGCCCCACGTGCAAGTTCGGCAGGGGGTAGGTCGGACGGAATGACGGGCTGTGCAGCCACCTGCAGCGGCAGCACCAGCACCCATCCCAAAGTCATCATGATCCAGGACTTCATTCAATCTCTCCATCGGTCGACAACGGCACTGCCCAGTAGCGCAGCCCGGTGCCCGAAAATCGTTCTCGCACCCGTTGCAGGATTTGCTCCTGCTTCTGCTCGGTGACCAGGATCTGCACCTGTACCGCGTGGCTGCGTCCCATCACTTTCTCTTCGTTGGACAACCGCCCGTAGGCTGTGCCGTGGCTGAACGTCGGGGTGCTGACAAAAAGGTCGTCACCCGCGACTTCGAGCAGCAGGTCGAGCAACTTCTCCTCTATTTGAGGATCAAGAACCAATGTCAGGCAGGACTTAGGCATGGCTCACCTCCATGGGCGCGGATGATTTGGCGTGCGCGAATCGCAGGTACAGGATGGGTAGCAGGATCAGCGTCAGCGCAGTCGCCGTGATCAGACCGCCGATCACGACGATGGCCAGTGGCCGCTGGATCTCCGAGCCGGGGCCGGTGGCGAACAGCAGTGGGATCAGCCCGAATGCGGTGATCGATGCAGTCATCAGCACGGGGCGCAGACGCCTGTGGGCTCCCTGTGTCACGCAATCGACGAGCGACAGCCCTTCGGCGTGCAACTGGTTAAAGTAGCTCACCAGCACCACGCCATTGAGCACGGCGATGCCCAGTAGCGCAATGAAACCTACCGAGGCCGGCACCGAGAGGTACTCGCCCGTGAGCCAAAGCGCCACAATGCCGCCGACCAGCGCGAAGGGGATGTTGCTCAGGACCAGCAGCGCCTGTCGGACCGAGCCGAAGGTGGAGAACAGGATGATGAATATGAAGCCGATCGACAGCGGCACGACGAGCGAAAGGCGAGCCGCCGCACGCTGCTGGTTCTCGAACTGACCGCCCCAGGCAATGCGGTAGCCGGTGGGCAGCGTGACCGCCTGGGCGACCTTGGCCTTGGCCTCCTCGACGAAGCCGACCAGGTCGCGCCCAGTGACATTGGCGATCACCACGCTGTAGCGGCTTCCCATCTCGCGGTCGATCTTCACGGGACCGCCTTGGCGCTCCAGTCGGGCGAGCTGGCCCAACGCGACGCTTTGCCCGTTGGAGGTCGTGATGCGCAGCGCCGCGAACTCCGCGGGCGATACCTTCACGATGTCCTGGCCACGCACCACGACTGGGATGCGCCGATTGCCATCGATCACTGTGCCTGCACGCTGGCCTTCGATCTGCACGCGCAGCGCGTCTTGCACATCCTCGACTGACAGGCCGTAGCGACCCGCTGCCAGGCGATCGACGATGACACGCAGGTACTGCACGCCGTCGTTCTGAACGGTATAGACGTCCTGGTTGCCCGGCACTTCCTTCATCAGCTTCTCGACCTGGGCGGCGAGGTCATTGAGCGTCGATAGGTCCGGCCCGAAGATCTTGATCGCGATGTCACCGCGC
>JAFKGG010000031.1 GCA_017307915.1 Burkholderiales bacterium
GGCGCGCCGGGGCGGCCGCTACGCGTCAAGCTGGAAGATCTTGCCCGGGTTCATGATGTTGTGCGGATCCAGCGCGCGCTTGATCCGCCGCATCAGTTCGATCGCATCGTCGCCGGCCTCTTCGACCAGGAAGCCCATCTTGTGCAGCCCCACGCCGTGCTCGCCAGTGCAGGTGCCGTCCATAGCCAGCGCCAGCCGCACGATCTCGTCGTTGAGCCGTTCGGCTTCGGCAACCTCATGCGCGTTGTCAGGATCGATCAGCAGCACGGCATGAAAGTTGCCGTCACCGACGTGACCCAGCAGCATGGTCGGAAAGCTGGCGGTGTCGAGAATGCGCCGCGCGCCGGTGATCGATTCGGCCAGGCGCGAGATCGGCACGCAGGTGTCGGTGGAAATGGCGCGGCAGCCGGCCCGCGCCTGCACGCAGGCGAAATAGGCGTTGTGCCGTGCGTTCCACAGCCGCGTGCGATCTTCGGGGCGGGTCGCCCATTCAAAATCCTGACCGCCATGCTCGCGCGCCAGTTGCTGCACCAGCTCGGCCTGCTCCTTCACCGACGCTTCGGTGCCGTGGAACTCGAAGAACAGTGTCGGCGCCTCGCGCAGCGTGGTCTGGCTGTGTGCGTTGATGGCGCGGATCGTGTGTTCGCACAGGTACTCGCTGCGCGCCACCGGCACGCCGAGCTGGATCGTCTCGATCACCGTCTTCACGGCGTCGGCCAGGCTCGGAAAATTGACCACCGCTGCCGACATTGCCTCGGGAATCGGGTACAAGCGCAGCGTCACTTCGGTGATCACGCCCAGCGTGCCTTCGGAGCCGACGAACAGCCGCGTCAGGTCGTAACCGGCCGATGATTTCTTGGCGCGCCGCGCGGTGCGGATCACCTTGCCTTCGGCGGTGACGACGGTCAGCCCCAGCACGTTTTCCTTCATCGTGCCGTAGCGCACGGCATTGGTGCCCGAGGCGCGTGTCGCCGCCATGCCGCCCAGGCTGGCATTGGCGCCCGGGTCGATCGGGAAGAAAAGCCCCGTGGCCTTGAGTTCGTCGTTCAGTTGCTTGCGCGTGACGCCGGCCTGCACCGTCACTGTCAGGTCTTCGGCGTTGATGGCCAGTACACGATCCATCTGCGACAGATCGATCGATACGCCGCCGTGCACCGCCAGCAAGTGCCCTTCGAGCGATGAGCCGATGCCGAATGGAATCACCGGCACCGCATGCTCGGCGCACCAGGCCACTACCTGCGCCACTTCATCGGTGGTGTGCGCAAACACCACCGCATCAGGCGGGATCGGATGGAATGGGGATTCGTCGCGGCCGTGGTGTTCGCGTACGGCCGCCGCGGTGCTGAAACGCTCGCCGAAGCGTTCGCGCAGGCGCGCAGCCAGGCTCGCGGGCAGCGGGCGCTTCAGGGCGTCGGTGAAGGCGTAGGGGTGGTTCATCGATTGACTCCGGAAGGCGGCGCGGGGTGCGGTTTGCTGCGATGCGCAGTCGTGAAGCGGCCGCGGCAGTTTTCAAACTTTAGCAGTCTGAAGCCGAAGGCGCGGCGCCAGCAAGCGGGATTTCTTGCAGAGCGGGCCGCTGCGACACGATGCCCCGACCTCGGCCATCGTAGGCCACGGCAAATCGCCTTAAACTGTGCTCCGATCCCGCCCCCTTCGAGAGCACATCATGGGCAATCGCCTTTCCCGCATCGCCACCCGCACCGGCGACGACGGCACCACCGGCCTGGGCGACGGCAGCCGCACCGTCAAGGACAGCCTGCGCATCGCCGCCATCGGCGACGTCGACGAGCTGAACTCGACGCTCGGCCTGCTGCTGACCGAAACGCTGCCCGACGACATCCGCAGCGCGCTCACCGACATCCAGCACGATCTGTTCGATCTCGGCGGCGAGCTGTGCATCCCGGGTTTCGACAACATCACCGAGGGCCAGGTGGCCAGGCTCGACGAGCTGCTGGCTGCGTTCAACGCCGACCTGCCGCGCCTGCAGGAATTCGTGCTGCCCGGCGGCACGCGCGCCGCGGCACTGGCGCACGTGGCGCGCACCGTATGCCGGCGCGCCGAACGCGCGATGGTTACGCTCGGCCGCGAGGAAACGGTGCGGCCGGCCTGCCGGCAATACGTGAACCGCTTGTCGGATCTGCTGTTCGTGCTGGCGCGCGTACTCAACCGCCGCGCCGGTTGCGGCGACGTGCTGTGGCAGAAGGATCGGGCACGCTGAACGCGGCACGCCGGGCACGGCGTTCACGCAGGCAAACGGCGGCGGTCAATGCCCTGACAAGCCGCGCACCGCCGCTGATCGCAGACTCGACGCAGCGGCGGCGATATGCACCTATCTGCCAAACACCGTCTTCAGCAGATCGGTGGTACGCGCCAATGGATTGGTGCGAATGCTTTTCTCTTCGACACCGACCATGTGGAACAAGCCGTCGAGCGACTTGCGCGTCACATAGTCATCGAGGTCGAGCGACTGCTTGCTGACCAGCGGCACACTGTCGTAGCGGCCGATCAGGTCTTTGTAGGCGCGAGCGGTGCCCGACTCGCCGACCTTCTGCGAAACGGTTGGCTTGAAAGCACCGTACAACTTGTCGTAGGTCTTGCGGCGGAAGAAATCGGTGGCGGCGGTTTCACCGCCGGTGAGAACGCCACGCACGTCGTCGAGCGACATATCACGGATGGCATCGCCGAAGTAGCCGGCCGCCACCGGCACCGCCGCCTCGGCTGCGCGATTCATGCTGAGCACGAAATCGTCGACCTGTTTCTGAAAGCCGACCATGCGCGCCACGTCGGCAACCTTCTGGATCGACGAGGGCATCAGGATCTTGACCGCCGCATTGCCGAAGTAGCCGTCGACCTGCGAGAGCTTCTTCACCGCGTTCTCGGTGCCGACCGCCAGTGCTTCCTTGATGCCGGCGGCGCCGGTCTTGTCGTCGACAGCGGCGGCCGAGCCGCCGCCCGACGACTGCCCGGGCAGCCTGCCGACGCCCTTCATCAGGTCGTCGAGCTTGGGCAATTGCGCCGTCGCGGCGCCGGCCGCGGAGGCAGCGAGCACCGCCGCCAAGGTCCGCCTCATCATCGATGCTGGTTTCATTGCTGGGCCTTGCCTCATCACGATGTGGATGGATGTGTGCAAGACCCTAGCACAATCGAAAACAGACCCTTGTTCGCAAGATCAATCGAGCCGCCCGCCTCAGGTGCCAGCGGATCTCATCGAACGTACGTCTCGCGCCAGGCCACGGGCCACGCGCGCCTCGGCGCGCGTGAAGCCGAACATCATCCGCAAGGCCTCGATGAACGGAGGATTTGTCACTTTTGACAGAGGCGTCCGCCAAGCCGGCACATAAGCTAGCTCCGCGCCATCACATATGCAAAATCTGTTCTCGGATCCGTAGAGCTTTCTTCCCGCCCTGACTACACTTTCCTGAACCAACCCCCGCAAAAACAGGGGGTTCAGGAGACGACATGGCGCGTACCGTGAAGTCGGCTATTCGCGTGCTGGAGGTGCTCGAGCTGTTCGATCGCCTGCAGCGGGAAGCCTCCGTAGTCGAGGTGGCGCGCGAGCTGGGTTATCCGGTTTCCAGCACGTCGATGCTGCTGGCAAACCTGCTGGAACGGGGCTATCTGCGACACGGCGCCGACCAGCGTTCCTATTTTCCGACGCCGCGCGTGACGCTGCTCGGCTCGTGGGTCGAGCCATTGCTCAAGCCGCAGGCCGAGGTGATGCGGATGATGGCCGAGCTGGGCGAAGCCACCGGCGACACGATCATCCTGGCGGCACCGACGCGCGATCAAGCGCAATACCTGCACGTAGTGCCGGCGACCAGCACGATGCGCATGCATGTGGGGCCCGGCACGATGCGGCAACTGGTGTCTTCGGGCCTGGGCCGCATCCTGCTTTCCACGATGCCCGACGACAAGGTGCGCCAGTTGGCGCTGCGTCACAACGACGGGCCGCTGGCGCAGAAGGAAGGCCGCATCAGTCTCGCTGCGCTGCAGCGCGAGCTGGCGGGCATCCGCACGCGCGGTTATTCGGTAGTGCTGCGCGGCGTGACGCCCGGCGCCGGCCTGGCCGGCATGCTGCTGCCGATCAAGCTGGGCGGGTTGCCGCTGGCGGTGGGCATCGGCGGCTGGGCGCGCGACATGCGTTCGCACCAGCAGGCGTACGTCGATCTGCTGCGCGCCGCGGTGGATCGCCACCTGCGCCCGCACGTTCGCTCGGCCGCTTGAACAGCAGGGAGCACGCCATGCAGATCATGTCGGGTTTCGAATACACCAGCG
>JAFKGG010000409.1 GCA_017307915.1 Burkholderiales bacterium
TTGAACGAGGTTCACACCATGCCGCTCGCACAGATCTACCTGATTGAAGGCCGCACCGAAGAACAGAAGCGCGCCGTGATCGAGAAAGTCACCCAGGCCCTGGTCGAGGCCGTCGGCGCGCCGAAGCAGGCGGTGCGCGTCTGCATCCTGGACGTGCCCAAGACCAATTGGGGTATCGCCGGCGAAACCGCCAAGGATCTCGGCCGCTAGCGCTGCCTTCCGGCGCGGCCGGGCCAGGCAATGCCCATGTTCGTTAGTGCGGTCCGATTGCCTGTCATGATGATCCTGCGTTAAATGACGTAGCTGGTGCGGCCTGGCCGCACCGGTTTTCTCGTCCATGCAGGAGAATCCATGCTCGAAATGCTGATCGATGCGCGTCAGGCCGACCTCGGCCATGGCCTGGCGGTACGCCGCATTCTGCCGTTTGCCAAGCGGCGCATGGTCGGCCCGTTCATCTTCCTCGATCACGCCGGTCCGGTGGTGTTCGCCGATGCGGCGCGCGCACGCAAGGCCGACGTTCGGCCGCACCCGCACATCGGGCTGGCTACCGTCAGCTATCTGATGAGCGGCGCGATCACGCATCGCGACAGCCTGGCGGTGGAGCAGGTGATCCGTCCCGGCGACGTCAACTGGATGACGGCCGGCAGCGGCATCTCGCATTCCGAGCGCTTCGAGGATTCCTCGGTGTATGGCGGCGCCGGCCTGGAACTGCTGCAATCCTGGGTCGCACTGCCCAAAGACGATGAAGAAACCGAGCCGGCCTTCGACCATTATCCGGTGCACATGCTGCCCGAGGCGCGCGACGCCGGCCTGTGGCTGCGCGTGATCGCGGGCCGGGCCTTCGGCCTGGCCAGCCCGGTCAAGACGCATTCACCACTGTTCTACGTGCATCTGCAGCTCGCTGCCGGCACCTCGTTCGAGCTGCCCACCGGCTATGAGGAGCGCGCCGCGTACGTGGTGCGCGGCCGCATCCAGGTGGGCGACGACTACTTCAGTCCAGGTCAGTTGCTGGTGTTCGGCGCCGATGCGGCGCCGGCGCTGACGGCGCGCGACGATTCGGTGGTGATGCTGCTGGGCGGCGACGCGCTCGGGCCGCGCCACATCTGGTGGAACTTCGTGTCGTCGAGCAGCGAACGCATCGAGCAGGCCAAGGCCGATTGGCGCGCCGGGCGCATCGCGCTGCCGCCGCACGATCACGCCGAATTCATTCCTTTGCCTGAAGAAAACCTGCCGCGGCCGCCTGCGCAAGCGCTGTAGCCTTGCCGGGTTCTGCCGTCCGCGACCGGGGGGCGGCCTCGTTATACTCGGCGGATTGTTCGCTATACGTGTGCAATTCCGAGAATGAGCCCATCCCGAAATGCGCCGTGCCCGTGCGGTAGCGGTAAAAGATACAAGAACTGTTGCGGCGCATTGTCACAGGCGCAGGCGCCAGAAGGTCAGCAACCGCCGCCCTCCGTGCAGCTGCCCGTAGCGGCGCAACCGTCTGCAGCGGTGCGATCGACTGTTACGGCGCAGCCGCCTGCCGCCGATGGCGAACTCGCGTGCAGCCTGATCCTGCCTTACTACCG
This sequence comes from Burkholderiales bacterium, assembly GCA_017307915.1. Taxonomy (GTDB): domain Bacteria; phylum Pseudomonadota; class Gammaproteobacteria; order Burkholderiales; family Burkholderiaceae_E; genus Zeimonas. Next base: position 1,569 of record JAFKGG010000409.1, read on the forward strand.
CAAGCTCGCCGAGTTCCGCCTGGTGTTGCCGATGAACCTGCCTTATCTGGCGCGGCCGGGCCTGGAAGTCATCATCGTCATGGACGATGCCGCTGAAGAAGCCGAGCTGCTGCAACTGCTCGGCCAGTATTCGCAGGTGCAATGGCGGGTGATTGTCAACGATAGTCCGCATGATTGGCGACCGCCATGCAAGGCGATCAATGTAGGCATCCGCCATGCGCGCGGCCGCTATCTGTTCGTGGCTTCGCCGGAATCGGTTTTCGTCGGCGACGTGCTGCATTTTGCGCTCGAGGCGGTCAAGGATTTTCCGCGCGGCTTCGCCGTCGGACGGGTGGGGTTTGCTCGCTTCCAGGATCTGGAGGCCTGGCGCCTGCCGCTGTCCGAGTGCTTCGAACGCACGGTGATGGCCCAGGGCGCGCACCTGGATGCCTACTATGGCTCGATCTGCGGCCCACGTGCCGCATTCGAGGCGATCAACGGCTACGACGAGAGCTTCACCACCTGGGGCAGCGACGACGACAACCTGCGCATACGGCTCGAGATGGCCGGCTACACCTTGCTTGCCTGCCCGCCGATGCGGTTGCTGCACCTGGCTTTCGAGGCGCGCAACGGCGGCGAAAATCCGCGCTTCGCCTACGATCCGAAGATGGAACGCCTGCGCTGCTCGCCCGACAGCGCCTTGGCCAATTCGGCCGATGATTGGGGACGCGATTTCGCGCGCCTGGCCTATACCAATAATCGTGCGCAGCCGCAGGCGGTGGCCGGGCCGGCCGGCAGAGTCGCCGCGCTGACCACGGCCGAGCCGAAGACCGCGCCGCCGCCCGGCAGCATCGTTCCCACCGGCTCGCGTCGGCGCTGCCGTGCCTGCGGGCGCCTGGTTCATTACGAACCGCGTGGCCACTGTGCCCATTGCACGCCGCTCGCGTTGCACTGGAGTCGGCCGCGCACCGCCGCGAGCGGTGCCGTAGCGCATGTGCGCAGCGCTGGCCCACGCATCGCTTGCGTGATGCAGCTTCGTAACGAGAATTTGTATCTGCAGGGATGCCTCGAGCATCTGCGTGGCCACGTCGATGCCGTGATCGCGCTCGACGACGGCTCCACCGACGACACCATGGCCATTCTGCGCGGCGAGCCGGCGTTGGTGGCAGACTGCCTGTCGAACCCGGCGCGCGACGATGCCGAACACACCTGGAACGAGGTCGAGAACCGTCGCCGTCTGCTGACACGAGCCCGCGAGCTGGGGTTCGATTGGGTGCTGTGCTGCGATGCCGACGAACGCTACGAACTGGCGCTGCTGAAGAACCTGCGCGCGATCGCGGCCTCGTTTGCGCCGACCGATCTGGTCTATCTGAGCGTGGCGCTCAGGGAACTGTGGAACGGGCCGCGCCACTATCGCGCTGACGGTATCTGGGGCAGCAAGTCGCGCATCCGGATGTTCGCCTTGCCGCCGGTGATTTCATTCGTCGACGAGCCGGCACTGCACGGTCAATGGTATCCGCAGCATCTGCGCAAGTATGGCCGCCAGCTCGACACGCAGCGCAATCTGTATCACCTGAAGATGATTCGCGCCGAGGACCGCTTGCGCCGCCGTGACTTGTACAAGCGGCTCGATCCGGGCGGGCAATTCCAGTCCATCGACTACGACTACCTCGTGCAGGAGGGGCCGGAGATGCAGCTGCAGGAGCTTGCCGTCGGCCGAGAATATGATTTCGATACCTTGCCGGGGACATTGAAGGCTATATTGTGAGCAAGGAGCCGATGCTGCCCCGCAGCAATCGCTGGGCTGGTCGCGGCGCCGGCATGATTGCCGCGCAGCGCCGCCGGCCCAAGCGGCGCCTTGGAGATGTTTTTTCGAATGAGCCAGACACCCATCCCCTCGGGTTTGCCGCCGGCTGCTGCGGATGCTTCCAGGCTGAGCGGTGAGGGGAGTTTTGCCTTACTGGTCGACAGCATCCAGGATTACGCGATCTTCATGCTGGACCCCGAGGGCCGCGTGGCAAGCTGGAACGCCGGCGCCGAGAAGATCAAGGGATGGCATGCCGACGAGATCATCGGGCGCTCGTTCGAAACTTTCTATACCGAAGACGCGATCGAGAGCGGCTGGCCGAAGGAGGAGCTGCGCCGGGCCGCGCGCGACGGCCGCTTCGAAGACCGGGGCTGGCGCGTGCGCAAGGACGGCTCGAAAATGTGGGCCAACGTCATCATCACCGCGCTGCGCGGTGCCGACGGTGCGCTGCTCGGCTTCGGCAAGGTCACGCGCGACCTGACCGAGATCAAGCGCCAGGAGGAAGCGCTGCACCAGAGCGCGGAGCAGTTCCGCCTGCTGGTGGAGTCGGTCAAGGACTACGCGATCTTCATGCTCGATCCACAGGGGCAGATCCGCACCTGGAATGCCGGCGCGGTGGCCATCCACGGTTACACCGCGGCCGAGGTGCTGAATCGCCACGTCTCCTGCGTGTTCACCGCTGGTGCGCGGCAAGCGGGTCGCCCCGACAGGCTGTTGCAGCGCGCCGCGCTTCACGGCCGCGCAGAGGAGCAGGGTTGGCGCTTGCGCAAGGACGGCAGCATGTTCTGGGCCGACGTCGTGCTCACGCCGGTGATGGATGCGCAAGGCAAGTTGCGTGGTTTTGCCAAGGTTACGCGCGATCTGAGCGAGCAGCGCCGCCTGACCGAGCTGGAGCAGGCCGGCAAGCGCATGCGCGAGTTTCTGGCCATGCTGTCGCATGAGCTGCGCAACCCGCTGGCACCGATCCGCAATGCGGTCAGCGTCATGCAGATGCAGCAGCAACTGCCGCCGGCGACGGTCCGTGCGCGTGACATCGTGGCGCGGCAGATCGGGCTGCTGACGCGCCTGGTCGATGACCTGCTCGACGTCGGGCGCATCGTCAACGGCAAGATTCTGCTGCGCAGCGAAGCCATCGACTATCGCGATGTGGTGCGAACCAGCGTCGAGGCGGTCGAGCCGCTGATTCAAGAGCGGCGGCATCGGTTGATCGTATCCTTGCCCGAATCGGCGCTGCCGATGTGGGGGGATCCGGCACGGCTCGCCCAGGCCTTGCAGAATCTGCTGAACAACGCTGCTCGCTACACTCGCGATGGCGGCGAGATCCGCCTGGCCGTGTCGTGTGAAGACGGTACCCTGGTGACGACGGTGACCGACACCGGCGTGGGTATCGCTGCCGATGCGCTGGAACGCATCTTCGAATTGTTCGTCCAGGAAAGCGCCGCCGATGGCCCGGGCAATGGCGGCCTGGGGATCGGCCTGAGCCTGGCGCGCACGCTGATCCGGCAGCATGGCGGCAGCCTGACGGTGGCCAGTGAGGGGCGCGACAAGGGCAGCACGTTCACGGTATATCTGCCGGTGGGTGCGCCGCCGTCGGCAGCGGCGCGGAGCAGTTCGACCGGCGGCTCGACTGGCTCGATCGGTGCGGCCAATTCGACCGGTTCGACCGTCGCGGTCGCGCAGACCGCCGTGACCGTCGACGCTTCGCCCCATAGCAGCGTACTCACCGAAGCTGCCGTACCTGGGCCGGCAGCTGACGAACCATCGATTGCGGGCAGCACAAGCTGCGAAGTGCTGGTCGTCGACGACAACCGCGATTCGGCCGACACCATGGTCGAGCTGCTGACTTCGTTGGGCTACCTGGCGAGTGCTGCCTACAGCGGTGAAGAAGCGCTGCGCGCGGCGCGGCTGTGCCTGCCGCGGCTGGTGCTGATGGATCTGAATCTACCCGATCTTCACGGCTTTGCGGTCTTGCGCCGCATGCGCGACGAGGTCGGTGCGCGCCTGGCCGGCGCCCGCATCGTCGCGATGACCGGCTATGGCCAGCAATCGGACCGCGACAGCACGATGCAGGCCGGCTTCGACGCACACCTGACGAAACCGGTCGACCTGGCTCAACTACGCACTTTGCTACGGGCGATCGGGCGCCGCGATCCGGCGCCGTGAGGCTTGCCCGGAGCGACGGCGATTTGGCGTTCAACGATTCGTAGCCTGCAGGTTGATGCGCTTGTATAGGATCGTCATGTCCGCAGTCTCTTTGCGGACAAGATTCGCCACTTGCTCGCCCGGCATGTCAACGATGGTCATCGAAAGCCTTTGCATGGAGCTCTGGAATTCCTGGCCTTGCAAGGCTTTGCGGAAGGCGACTTCCAGCTTGTCGCGAATCGGGCCGGGAATACCTTTCGGGCCGATCACAGCCTGGATGTTGCGAACTTGCGGGTAGCCGAGTTCGGTGAGCGTCGGAACGGACGAATATTCCTCGATGCGTCGAGGCGCAGCCACGGCGAGAAGCCTGACACGGCCATCGCGAACGAAGGGTGCCCAGCTCGATACATCGCAGACGAAGTCGACAAAGCCTCCCAACAAGGCCGGCATGGTGGCGGCCGAACCCTGATACGGCACGTGCGTGAACTTCGCGCGCGCTGCGTCGGAAAGAGATTCGATAAGAAGATGGGGGGTCGATCCTGGGCCGGCTGTGCCGAATCTAAGCTCCTCGGGCTTCGCTCGCGCGGCGTCGAGCAGCTCTTTCAATGTCTTATAAGGCGAGTCGGCGCGTACTGCGATACCGACCGTGTTGTCGCCTATGTAGCTGATGTAGCTGAGCGAGTCGTTTACGTCGAAAGGAAGCTTCTGGCCTTGCGCCTGAAGCGCATAGGTTGAGCTGGACAGCGTTCCGATGGTGTAGCCATCGGGCTTCGCTTGCGTCACTGCCGCTATTCCGATCTGAGTCGAGGCGCCCGACCTGTTCACTACGATGATCTGCTGACCAAGATGTTCTCCGGCTGCCTTTGCCAGCGCACGGCCGATCATGTCGCTGGTGCCGCCGGCAGCCCACGGGATGATCAGCGTAATGGGCCGCGAGGGGAAGTCGTCCTGCGCGAGCGCCAGTGATGCGTTGGCGGCAAGAGACGCGCCAATGAAGCAAGAAAGAACGTACTTGGTCGTAATGTTCACGGGTTCACCAGCGGTGTTGGGTTGGGTAGGATCAGCCAGCGCCAGTGTGGAGAGGGCGTCCCGTTCACGTCAAATCGAATTTCGCCCAGCGAACGGCGGCTTGTCCGCCGATTCGGCGAACACCAGACTGTTCGTCCTGATTTGTCAACGATTTGAAAGCGACGCCAATGCGAACGCCGGACGGACATGCCCCCACGGTAGCAATTGCCGGGGCGGGAATAGGGGGATTGTGTGCCGCTCTTTCCCTGCTGCAACGTGGGATCGACGTAGAGGTCTACGAACAGGCCGACAGCTTGCGGGAACTGGGGGCAGGTCTGCTGATTTCGATGAACGCGATGAGGGTTCTCACTGCATTGGGATTGGAATCGGCCGCTCGCTCGATAGATCTTCCCGCCGACGACCGGGTCGTTCGACTTTGGAATACGGGCGCAACGAAATCGGTCTATCAGACCCGGTCCGACACCCAGCAGAACCATGCCGTGTGCATGCTGCACCGCGCAGAACTGCAGCGCATCCTCGCAGATGCTGCCTTGCGCATCAAGCCGGATCTGATTCATTTCGGGGCCAGGGTGCTTGGCGCGAAGAACACTGACGCAGGTGCCGAGCTCTTGCTCGAAGGTGGCGCATCCGCGACTGCCGACATCGTGCTTGGTGCGGACGGCGTCCACTCCATGGTTCGCAGCTCCCTTTACGGGCAGGCCGCTGCCCGGTATACCGGTTCGGTCGCTTGGCGAGGTCTCGTTCCTATCGAAAGGTTGACGCCGATCCATCGACGTCCGATAGCCACGACGTGGATCGGTCCCGAAGCTCATATCACCTGCTACCCACTGCGATTCGGCGGCGAAAGCATGGTGAGCTTCTCTGCCCAGGTCGAGCGGGCAAGCTGGGAGCGCGAGTCGTGGTCGGAAATCGGAACCGTCAGCGAAGCGCTGCAAGACTTCGTCGGCTGGCACCCCGAGGTGCAGGAGATGATCCGCGGCGCTGAAACGCTCTACAAATGGGGGCTGTTCGTTCGAGACCCGCTGCCGCACTGGTCGGAGGGCGGGGTCACCTTGCTTGGCGATGCTTGCCATTCCATGGTCCCCTATCTGGGGCAGGGGGTGGTCATGGCGATCGAAGACGCCTTCATACTCGCGCGCTGTGTTGCCGATCTGGAGCTGACCTCTGAAGAGGCGCTGCGTCGCTACGAGAAAGCTCGATACGATCGCACCAATCGCGCTGCCGACGCCTCTGCGGCGATGCAGCGGGTGTTTCATCACCCTGCGCTTGCCCACAGCGAGACCGCGGTTCCGTACATGGAAAAGAACTGGGGACCTGAGGCCATTCGTGAGCGCTACGAGTGGCTTTTCCAGTACGACGCAACGACGGTGCCCATCTGATGCTCATCAACCAGCATAGGCAGGGCATCAGATGAGGGCGGAAACCCAGCTGCACGAATCGGAAGGCATCAGGCACGACTACATCGCCAAAGTGACCGGTGAAGCGCGCTTTGCCACCGACGTGACCGTTCCTGGCATGTTGCACGGGAGAATTCTTCGTAGTCCCCACCCGCATGCACGCATCAAGCGAATCGATACGGCAAATGCGCTGCGCATGCCCGGTGTGGTCGGCATCCTGACGGGGGCTGACCTTGCCAGCCTGAATCCGAACTGGGGAATGTATCTGCGCGACCGGCCGATCATCGCGATCGAAAAGGTGCGCTACGTCGGAGATCCGGTCGCTGCCGTGGCGGCGGTCGATGAGTTCAGCGCGGAAGAGGCGCTGGAGAAAATTGAAGTCGAGTACGAGCCTCTTCCTTTTGTCGTCGACGCAGTCGAGGCCATGCAGGACGATGCTCCCCTGATCCATGAAGCGCCCCAGGCGCAGAAGGATTTCTACGTCAAGGGAGAGACCCGGCCGATCGCCGGAACCAACGTCTTTCAGCATCACCAGTATGAGAATGGCGACGTCGGCCAGGCGTTTTCGTCGGCGTTTCGAGTGTTTGAAAACGAATACTCGTTTCCGATGGTTTTTCACTACGCCATGGAGCCGCACGTCGCCATCGCCGACATCGGCTCGAGCGGCGGCACGATATGGTCCTGCGGCCAGTCGCTGAGTGCGGTACAGAAAGTCATCTGCCAATTGTTCGGGTTCGATCTCGCCCAGGTTCGCGTCATATCCTCATACGTCGGCGGCGGTTTCGGCGGCAAGGCTTTCGTCAAGCTCGACCCCTTGGTGGCAGCGCTGTCGTGGAAGGTCCGCCGCCCAGTGAGGGTGTGCCTGTCGATCGATGAATCCATGCGCACGGCGCGCCGGCTCAATGGCAGCGTGCGGCTGAAGACGGCCGTCGACCGCGAAGGCCGCATCCTCGCGAAGGACATACGAGTCGTCTTCAACGGCGGCGCCTATTCGGATACGGGGCCGATCGTGGCCGTCAAGGCAGCCATTCGCGCGATCGGTCCGTATCGGATTCCGAATCTGAAGATTGAAGCCTTCGGTGTCTATACGAACACCATTCCGGGGGCAGCCTTCAGGTCCATCGGCGGGCCGCAAGGCGTGTGGGCCACTGAATCCCAGATGAACGAGATGGCTCACGCCATGGGATTCGATCCCGACGAGTTCCGCCTGCTCAACATGATCGGCAAGGGCCAGCGCATCCGGCCGGATCTACGCCCCGTGGATGTCGACATGTCGCAGATGCTCAAGCAGGCGCGCGGCGAGCTGGATGCGATCACCGGCGGCCGGTCGCAGGCGGTGGCAAGTGCGGTCGGCGCAACCGACCCGGGAATCTTCCCATTGGCGATGGCCATGGTGCGCCTGAAGGTCGACGGATCGGTCGTCGTCTATGCGAACACCATCGAGATCGGGCAGGGAACGCACGGCGTGCTCCGGTACATCGCTTCCAGGCTGCTTCATCAGCCGCTTGAAAAAGTGAAGTACGCGATGCCCGACACGGACATCGCTCCGTTCGACTGGGGAACCGGCGGAAGCCGCTCGACGGTCGTCATGGGGCGAGCGGTGGAAATGGCGTGCCAGGACATCATTCGCCAGCTTGCCCAGCTTGCCGCGGAGGTGAATGGCGGTTCGCTCGACGAGTATGCGCTTTCGCCCTCAGGCGTTTCGGGAAACGGCAAATGCCTGTCGATCAGCGATCTGACTTACGCCGGCTGGAACATCCGCAGCGGCGAGTACATCGGAATCGGCCGTGTCACGCCGCGCACGCCGGGCATGGGCCCTGCGCCGATCTTCTGGGAAACATCGGCGGGCGCCGCTGAAATCGACGTCGATGCCGACACCGGCCAGATCCGGATCGCCAGCTACGTAAGCGCAGTCGATTGCGGCCGGGCGCTCAATCGGGTAGCGGCAGAAGGGCAGGACGAGGGCGCTGCCATGATGGGGATCGGTCACAGCCTGTACGAGGAAATCATCTACGAGAACGGCCAACCTCTGAATGCCAGCCTCATCGACTATCGGGTTCCCAAGATCGACGACACCCCGGCGAGATTTCGCACGCTGCTGATCGAAAGCGGCGATGGGCCGGGGCCGTTCGGCGCCCGAGGAATGGGCGAAGGCGCGATCCTTCCGGTCGCGCCGATCATCGCCAATGCGCTGCATCGCCGGCATGGCGTGCGTATTCGGCAGCTGCCGCTGACGCCTGAACGCGTCTGGCGCGCATTGCGTGAACGCTCTTCGGAAGACGAGCCGTCGCCTGCTCCGGGTTCCACCGCTGAAGCGCCGGTTGCGCTTGCCGCCGATGAATCATCGTATTGCGAGCCCGCGGCTTTGGCGCAGCGCAGCAGATACCTGCGGTTCTTCGACAAGTTCCGGCGCAGCTTCGGCAAGTCGGAGTGGAAGGCCGAATCGACCGGTCGCGCAGAGGTGCAAGCAGCCCAGGCGGGCGCGAGTGCTCTTTCGAAGCAGGCGGCGCCTGTCCAAGCCGCAGAGCGTGCCGTTCCCGGATCGCAAGGCATCGCGTTCCGCTCGGATTTCGTCGTTCCCGCGCCGATCGCTGCCGTGTGGACGCTCTTTTTCGACCTGACCAGAATCGCCGGGCTGATCCCCGGTTGTTCAGATGTCGTCGAGATCGAACCCAACCGCCGATACAGCGCAGTCATGAGACAGCGACTGGGGGTGTTCAAAGTCGAGGTGCCCACGGTGATCGTCGTAGAGAACATCGTGGAGCATCGCAGCGTACGAGCCCGGGCCGTGGGAGCGGACAAACTGACGGGCACGAACATCGACGTGCTGCTGGAAGTCGATCTGCAGGCGATCGAGGGTGGGCAGACAGCGATTCTCGTGAACTCCAGCACCCAGGTGCTGGGGAAGCTGGCCGCGCTTGGCTATCCCATAGTCAAGAAGCGAGCACGCGAGCTGTTCGGCGAGTTCGAGCAGCGCCTGCGCAGCGAGCTGAGTGTCTAGATCATGCTCCCATCGAGATTCGCCCTGCATCGCCCGCGCGCTGTCGAAGAAGCGCTTGAGCTGCTTGAGAAGTACGGAGAAGCCGCGGCTCCCTTCGCCGGTGGCACCGAGCTGCTCGTCGCAATGAAAGCGCGGGTGCTTCGCTATGATCATATCGTCGATTTGAAGGCAATCCAGCCGCTGCGTGGCGTGCAGCGCCTCCCCGATGCCGGCGTGATGATCGGCGCGCTGTCTACGCACAGGGAGCTGTCGTCCGATCCCATTCTGCGCGAAGCGCTGCCGACGTACGGATTGCTCAGCAGAGACGTCGCCAATGCTCGCGTCCGAGCCAGCGGAACGATAGGCGGCAACCTCTGTTTCGCCGAGCCGCACGCAGATCCGCCTGCTTACTTGTGCATCGCCGACGCCGTCATGCACCTGGTCGGCCCTGCCGGAAGACGAGAGATCGCGCTCTCCGAGTTTCTCACTGGAGAGTTTTCGACGGACAGGGCGCATGACGAGATTCTGATCGGAATCCGCGTGCCGCCATCGGCCTGCACGAGCAGGATCGCATACGAATCCATCGGGCATCTGGAAAGGCCTGCGGTGAACGTCGCGTGCCGAGCCGATAGCGGCGACGGTGGCACACGGTTCCGGTTCGTGGTGGGCGCTGCCTGCGGCCGCCCGACCGAATTGCCGAGCCTGCCCGATCACTTGGCGATCATGAGCGGCGAAGAACAATTGATGCATATCGAGGAGTACGCAGGGGCCGCGTGCGACGAGCTCGACGACGTGGCCGACGATCTGTTCGGCAGTGCCGACTACAAGCGGCATCTGGCAAGAGTGCTCGTCCGTCGAACGCTCAGGAAGGTTCTGTCCATGGAGGCGCGTTCATGAGCCCGGAAGTTCCGATGCTGGATATCGGTTTTGTCGTCAACGGTAAGCCGGTTGCGCTTTCCATCGAGCCCAGAGAACTTCTCATCGACGTGCTCAGGCAGTATCTGAAGTTGACGGGCACCAAACGCTCGTGCGACGTGGGCGTGTGTGGTGCCTGCACCGTACTCGTCGATGATCGCCCGGCAACGGCATGCTCGATGCTGGCGGCCGACGTGGATGGCCGAACCGTCACGACGATCGAGGGGCTGGCCAACGAAGAAGGACTGCACCCCATTCAGGCGGCCTTCGTGGAACACGGAGCCATGCAATGCGGATTCTGCACGCCAGGCATGGTACTGGCGGTGAAGGCGCTGCTTCTGGAGAATCCCGCGCCCAGTGAGGCCGAGATCCGCCACCACCTCAGCGGCAACATCTGTCGATGCACCGGATACGTGAAGATCATCGAAGCGGTGCTGGACGTTTCCCGTAGCTCATCCCTGGCACATCGGCAATGAACGATACCCTGGGCTCTTTTCCCATCGATGCCTGCGTATTGGAGATCGGTTCGCGCTACGATGAAAACATGAAGCGCGAGAACGATGCTCCAGTAGATCGGCAGTTCTGCACCAATCTGGCCCGCGGCCTGAAGGTTCTGCGCTGCTTCGGTCCTCGCGACGACTGGCTGAGCAACAAGGAGATTGCCGAGCGCAGCGGCCTTCCGCGCCCAACGGTGTCCAGGCTGACCTACACGCTCGTCAGCCTGGGATATCTGAGCTTCGATGTACGCGTGCGGAAGTACGCGCTTGGAACCGGCGTTCTGACGATCGCGTATCCGCTGCTGGCGAGCATCAGGATCCGCCAGATTGCACGGCCGTTCATGGAATCGCTCGCCCAGACCGCGGGCGGCTCCGTTTCGGTGGGCGTTCGCGATCAACTGAAGATCGTGTACATCGAGACCTGCCGGGCGCCACAGGGTGAACTGACGCTACCCGACGTCGGGCTGATTCTACCCTTGGCGGAGTCGGCGGTGGGGCGCGCCTACCTGGCCATGTGCAGCCGTGATGAACGCAGGATGCTGCTGAATCAGCTCCGCGTCGCGGACCCCGCTCGTTCCGGGGCGATGCTCGCTGGGATCCGGAGCGATCAGGAGCACTACGCTCGGCACGGCTTCAGCCGCTCGTATGGCGAGGTTCGGCCCGACGTCAACGCCGTCGGCGTTGCTCTGCGAGATGAACCATCCGGGAAGATCTTCTCATTCAGCTTCAGCGTTCCGGCCCGGCTGGCTTCCATCAAGCGGCTGGATTCCGAGATCGGCCCGGCGCTCGTGGCCACGGTTCGAGAGATCGACGATAGCCTGCACTCGCGCTAGCCGCGATGCGGGTCGGTTTGGATTGTTGCACGGAGGTATCTGGACATGGAATTGACCCGGGCGCTCATCGGAGCGTGGCGCGAGCTTCTGAATCTATGCCGCCTGCGGGCCGACGAGATCGTCGTGATTCTGGTCGGCGACATCACGATTCCAGCTCACTTGTCCGCGGCCCGCCTGGCCGTCGGCGATACAGGTTGTGCCTGCATGATCGTCGAACTCGGCGAACCCAGGATTCAGCGGATCGGCGGCGATAGCACGACGATTGCCGCGCCCACCGCGCTCACCGGCAATCGCTCGGCGATCGCCGCCTTGCGGGAAGCGGATCTGGTGATCGACATGATGGGTATGTATCGAGGCAGCGAGCAGGAGGAGATTCTCGCCGCCGGAACGCGGATCCTGCTGGTCAAGGAGCCGCCCGAGATATTCATTCGGATGCGGCCGACGGCGGCCGACAAGCTGCGAGTCAAGGCGGCCGAATTGCGGATGCAGGCAGCCCGGACGATGACTGTCCGATCCTCGGCCGGCACCGAGCTGATCGCCAAGTTGGGTCAATACCCTTGCCTGGCTCAGTACGGCTTCGTCGATGAGCCAGGCCGATGGGATCATGCCCCCAGCGCCCTGATCGCGCGCTGGCCGGATGAGCAATCTGCCTCGGGGGTCGTCGTGCTGGATCGGGGCGACACCATCCTGCCTTTCAAGAAGTATGTGCAGACGCCCATCACACTGGAGATCGAGAGCGGCTATGTGCGGAACATCACCGGTGGTTTGGATGCGCGGTATTTGAAGGACTACATGGAGTCGTTCAAGGATCCCGAAGGTTTCGCCGTCTCGCATCTGGGTTGGGGCCTGCACGACCGGGCCCATTGGACCATGCTCGGCATGTATGACAAGCAGACTAACGGCATGGATGCCCGCTCATACTTCGGGAACTTCATGTTCTCTACCGGACCGAATGCCGAGGCGGGCGGTGCGCGGCACACCGCTTGCCACCTCGACATGCCGATGTCTTCCTGCTCCTTGTGGCTGGACGACGTGCAGGTGCTCGAGCAGGGCCATGTACTGGCCGTCGAGCAAGGGCGATGAGCCGCGGTCGCCGCACCCTCAGTTGGTCTTGATGTTCGCGCGCTTGACCACGTCACGCCATTTCTGCACGTCGGTTCGAACCATCGCTCCGAACGCCTCGGGGGTGCTCGCCTGGACTTCGAAGCCTTGTGCTTCGAGCTTGGAGCGCACCTCCACGTTTGCCAGCGCTCGTTCGATTTCGCGATTGAGCCGGGTGATCACCTCAGGCGGCGTTCCGGCCGGCGCGAATATCCCGTACCAGGTAGAGACGTCGTAACCATTGACCCCGCTTTGCGCCAGCGTGGGAACGTCCGGCAAGGACGCCGCCCGCTGCCCGCCGGTGACGGCCAGCGCCTTGATGCGTCCCTGGCGAACGTAGCTCAGCAGCGGAGGCAGCGTGTTGAAGGTCATATCCACTTGCCCGCCGACCAGATCGGAATTGCCCGGTGAGGCGCCCTTGTAGGGAACGTGCGTCAGCGTCGTCTGCGTCATCAGGGCGAACAGCTCGCCGGCCAGATGAGGCGAGCCTCCGAGGCCCGACGATGCATACGTGAGCTTGCCGGGATTGCGCTTGGCCAGTGCGATCAGACCGGCAACGTCATTGACGCCCAGCTTTGGGTGAACGGCGAGAATGTGGTTGGTGAACCCGGTCAGCGAGACCGGCGCGAAATCCGTGATGCAGTCGTATTGCAGCGCTGGATACATCGCCTGATTGATGGCGTTCGGGCCGATGTTCCCCATCAGGATCGTGTAGCCGTCCGGCGCCGACCGGGCCACTTGCTCGGTGCCGACGATGCCATTGGCGCCCGGCTTGTTGTCGACGACGATGGCCTGGCCGAGTTGGGCGCTGAGCTGGGGGCCGATCGTGCGCGCGAACAGGTCGGCGCCGCCACCGGGCGGGTAGGGCACGATCAGGCGTATCGGCTTGTCGGGATAGCTCGGGCCTGCTGCGTTGGCACCTGCGCTGACGAGCAGCGCAGCCAGGCATGCGAGTGACCGAATCCATGTTTGGCGCATGAGATGTCTCCTGTTCATCGGGTTTTCACTACGATTGCCGACGCTCGTTCGATCAGTGCCGCGTCGGCGCGTTCCCAGCGTTGAACCGCTTCGCCGAGTGCCTGGCGATCCTGGTTCAGTTCCTTTTCCCAAAGTGCGATGATGTGTTCGAAGCTGTCCGGACTGGCGCCGCCGGGCGAGTTCATGCGTTTGACGAACTCATCCGGATCCAGCGCTGATCGGATCTCGTCATCGGAGATAGGCAGCGTGCCGTGGCCGAGCGTAACGGCGGCTTCCCGGATCGACTCGGGTTTGAGCTGCGTTTCGCCGGCGGCCAGGCAGGTTCGTACGGCCAGCCCGACGATCTCGTGCGCTTCGCGGAACGCGATGCCGGTGCCGACGACCAGCGCATTGGCCACTTCGGAGGCGGTGACGAAGCTGCCGTCGATGTGTGAGCGCATGCGCGACGGCATGAACTCGATGTCCGACAGGATCGCGGTCATCAGGTCTGCGCAATCCACGCCGAGGTCCAGCGCGCGGTTGATCGCCGGGTATCCTTGATTGATCAGGCTGTGCGGCCAATCCTCGTTGCGCGCCATCAGGAATACGGTGGCCAGGTCGCCGTGGATCAGCTCGGCGAAGGCCTTTACGGTTTCCAGCGGTTCCGGGTTGCGTTTCTGTGGGAGGTAGGTGCTGGCGGTGGAGAACGCATCCGACAGCCGCACCATGCCGAATTCGGGTGTGTGCCAGAGAATGAAGTTGCCCATCAGGCGGGCGGCGTGCGAGGCGAAGACGGCGGTGGCGCACACCGGCTCCATCATGTAGTCCCAGGAATAGACGGCATCGCCCGCTGATGGAACCGGATCGAGATGGCCGAGCAGATTCGACGTCGTCGATCGATCGAGGCGAACGCTGGTGCCGACACCGTTGGCGCATCCCAGCGGCGACAGGTCATGCCGAAGCGTGCAATCCAGAAGACGGCGGAAGTCGCGCCCGAACCATGCCGCGAAACGACCCAGGAAGTGTCCCAGCGTCATCACCTGCGATCGTTGCCAATGCGTGTATGAAGGCATGACCGCTTTCGAGTGGCGTCTGGCCAACTCCAGTATCGACGCACGCAGTTGCAGTTGCCGATCGAGCAGGCGCGCTTCCTTGATGCGAAGCTTCAGCCGCATCGCGGCCGGAATGACGTCGCCGCGCGAGCGCCCCAATTGCAGAAATCCCGCGACGTCGCGGCCGAGCTGGCGGCTGGCATAGGCCTCGATCTGCGGATAGAGATCGCCATCTTCCGCTTGCAAGGGCACCGACTGCATGCCGCCGCGCAAGATCTCGAGCATCAGGCCGACGAGTGCGCCGCCCACCTCATGCGTGACCAACGCGTGGTCATGCAGCATGACCGCGTGCGCGAGATTCACGCGCGCCATTGCATCGAACAGATCGCGATGATCCGGCGATGCGGCCTCCTTCGAACCGAAGGTCAGGCGACGAACGATGGGGGCGGGTTCAGCCGATAGGATGCCTCCTACGCCGAGTGTCATGAAGCGTCTCCGAATCAGAAGTGAGTGAACCGGATGCCGGTTCGATGTGATAGCGCGAAGCCAGTATAGGAAGAGGATTTGCTGCCCAGGAATTGCTGAATTGGCAAACGGGGTTCGCCGAATTCAAAGGCATATGCGTCGAGACATGAGTCGATGGATTGAAACGAATCCAACTGCGGATTGCTTAAAGGGGGGCTTATAAAAAACAAAAGTCTGTGCCGATCGGGATCAATAGAATCTGCCGCATCAAGTTGGCCATCCATCGAGGCATCGACGCCATGCAGTTCTCCACTTTGCAAGCAGCTGAAGGTATCGGCGGCTATTACTGGCGAGACCAGGAAGCGATTGCGCAAGGTGCGCCGCGCAACGGCTTTCTCTACGATGGAGCGCCTCTCACAGCCGGCTTCAAGTCGATCATCCAGGTCAGCAGTACGGTGGTGATGACGGCAACGATGTCGGATGGACGCACGCTCGACGGCGATTGCGCGACGGTGAACCACGCGTCGCGCTCGGGGCGCCAGCAGCTACCCGATGCGGCGACGCTGATTGCGCAAGCCGAAGGGCCGGTCCAGGATTGGCTGCGGCAACTCAAGCTGAGCCAGTTCCGGGAACTGGCAGCCGAACTGGATCGGCTCAGAATCGGCGGCAAGATGCCGCACATGGCGCTGCGCTACGGTGTCTCGCAGCTCCTTCTGAAGGCGGTGGCGGCCGCTCGCGGATTGACGATGGCGGAAGTGATCACGCAGGAGTATGGGCTGCCGCTGATCGCCGAGCCGTGTCCTTTGCTGGGTTCCTGCGGCGGAAGCTGGCATGAGAACGTGGACAAGGCGATCTTGCGCCGGCTTCCCTATTTTCCGCAGACGGCGATGGTTCGCATGGACCAGCTCGACGGCTTGCGTGAATACGCGGCGTGGATCGTGCGTCGGATCGGCGAACTTGCCACGCCCGATTTCAAGCCGACGCTGCACTACGATCTTCACGGCCTGCTGTCGCATCGCACCGGTCCGGATCTTGATCGTGCCGTGGCCTATCTCCGAGGAATCGAGGAGGCGAGCGCGCCGTATCCGGTGCTGTTCGAAGATCCGCTCGATGCCGGCGAGCGCGAGAGCCAGGTGCGCTTGATGCGCGATCTGCGCAACGCCTTGCGTCGGGCCGGGTCGAACATCAAGCTCATCGCCGATGAATGGTGCAATACGCTCGAAGACGTGCGTCATTTCGTCGACAGCGAGTGTTGTGATTTGATTCAGGTGAAGATGCCCGACCTGGGGGGTGTCCACAATACGATCGAGGCGGCGATCGCCTGCAATCGCGGTGGTGTCGGCGTCTATCTGGGCGGCAGTTGCAACGAGACCGACGTATCGGCTCGCGTGTCAGCCCACGTCGCTCTGGCCGTTCGCCCGACCGAGCTGCTGGCCAAGCCCGGATTGGGCGTGGACGAAGGGGTCATGATCGTGACCAATGAAATGGCGCGAGCGATACGTTCATTCAAGTCGGCCTGACGCCGATGGCGAGTTGATTCGAATAACCGGAGGAGAAACGATGCACTATCGATTTGGCGGATGCTTGTTCGCTGCTGCGCTGCTCTTCGCGGCGGGTGCTGCTCAGGCGCAACCGTCTGCCTACCCGTCCAGGGCTGTGTCGATGATCGTTCCGACCGGCGCAGGGGGCGGCACGGATGTCGTGGCCCGCCTGATGTCTAAGCAGCTCGGCGAACTGCTGGGCCAACCGGTGGTGGTCGAGAACAAGGCCGGCGCCGGCGGCGTCATCGGCACGCAGCTTGCGGCCCGGGCGGCACCCGACGGACATACCGTGCTGATCTCGAGCAATCAGATCGCCATGATCCCGCATCTGTACAAGACGCCGCCGTTCGATACCAAAGAGTTCGCGCCCTTGACCTCGCTCGTCATCATCCCGACGGTGGTGGTGGTCAATCCGAAGGTGCCGGTCAAGAACGTTCGGGAGCTGGTCGAGCTGGCCAAGAGCAAGCCCGGTGAGCTCAGTTATGCATCCGCCGGCAACGGGTCGCCGAACCACTTGTTCGCCGAGCTGCTGAACATGAAGGCCGGCGTCAAGATTCTGCACGTGCCGTACAAGGGCATCGCGCCCGCGTTGGCCGACGTAGTGGCAGGCAACGTGGCGATGGCTTATGCCAGCTTGCCGACGGTGCAGGCCTTCCTCGACAGCGGTCGCCTGCGGGCACTCGCCGTGACCTCGTCCAAGCGCATTCCCACCTTGCCCGACGTGCCGACGGTGGCGGAATCGGTGCCCGGTTATGAAGCGGACATCTGGATCGGCCTGTGGGGAGTTGCCGGAACGCCGGCGCCGATCCTGTCCAAGCTGCACCAGAGCGTGATCAAGACGCTGGCCGATCCCGAGGTCAAGCGGCGGCTGCTCGACGCGGGCATGGTGATCGATACGCGCTCGGCGGAATCATTCGACAAGATGGTGCGGGCCGAAAGCGATCGGTGGGCCCAGGTCATCAAGGGACTGGCCAGTGAAATCACGCTCCAGTAGCGAGGCAGTGGCTACCGACGAAAGGATCACACAGGCGCTGGCGGAACGGATCTGTGGTCTACGCCCGGCCGACGTCCCGGAAGACGTGATCGGCACTGCCAAGGCGTGCCTGCTCGATACGCTGGGCGTGGCGCTGCTCGGCGCTCAGGAGGATGCGACTCGAATCCTGCGTGAATTGCTGGCCGAGTTCGGCGATCGGCCGCAGGCCACGATCGTCGGAGCCGGCGCCAAGACCTCGGTGCCCAATGCTGCCTTGATCAAGGGCACCGCGGCGCACGCGCTGGATTTCGACGACATGCACATCGCCGCGTCGATGCATCCCAGCGCGCCGGTGATCCCTGCCGCCCTTGCAATGGCTGAACACTTGGCGGCCGGCGGGCGCGATACGCTGACTGCCATTGCCCTGGGGATGGAGGTCGAGCTTCGGCTGGGCGTTTGCGTCAATCCCGCTCACTACGAGCGGGGCTGGCACGCTACCGCGACGCTCGGCCGGTTCGGGGCCGCGGCGGCGGCGGGGCACTTGCTGAAGCTGAATCCTCACCAGATGGCGATGGCCATCGGTCTTGCCGGCACCCAGGCGGCCGGCCTGAAAGAAGTGTTCGGCACGATGGCCAAGCCGCTGCATGCCGGCCAGGCCGCGCGCGACGGCGTGCTGGCGGCGCTGCTCGCGGCGCGCTGATTTTCCAGTGCCACCACGATCCTGGAAGGCAAGCGGGGTTTCGCCAGCGTGATGGCTGGCGAAGCGGATTGGGGGCGGCTGCTCGACGACTGGGGCGGATACTGGTCGATACGCGAGGTGCTTTTCAAGCTGCACGCATCGTCCTTCTGTACGCAGGCATTGATCGAAGGGGTCATCGCGCTTCGGTCGAAACATGCGCTGTCGACCGCAAACGTGCTGGCGATTCGCGCCCAGGTCAGCCGGATGTCGATGGAGAACGCACGCGTGATCGAACCGGTGTCGGGGATGGAGGGCAAGTTCAGCCTGCCCCATGCTGCGGCGCAAGCCTTGTGCTATGGCCGTGCCACGGAATCGGACTTCACCGACGCGCGGGTCGCCGAACCGGCGCTGCGCGAATTGCGGGCACGCACCGCCATCCGGCTCGGTCCGACGCTGGGCTGGGCACAGGCGCAGGTGTCGATCGAGACGGTAGATGGGCGCACGTTCACCGACGAGGTCGATCTCCACCAGCGTACCTCTGCGGCCAGCGAGAAATGGCGCGTGGTGCGGACGAAATTCGACCGCATTGCGCGCCCCGTTCTGGGAGCGCCGGCGGCCGATCGATTGGCCGATGGCGTCGAGCGCCTCGACGGCGCCGCCGATCTGCGGGAAGTGCTGGGTCTGCTCTGAACCTGGTCTGGTCTACACTCGGTCTGGTAGCAGCGCCGCTGCAACGAGACCGGACCGAGCTCGGCCATGAATTTCGAGATGGTGGATTTCCGCCTCATGGTGAGGATCGCGGAGCAGAACAGCCTCACGCGAGGCGCCGAGGCGGCGCACATGTCGCTTCCCGCGGCAAGCCTGCGCATCAAGGCGCTGGAAGAGGCGATCGGCACGCAATTGTTGCACCGCACTCACAAGGGCGTCACGCTGACCCCATCGGGGCAGGCCTTTGTCCAGCACGCCCGGCAGGTACTTGGCCAGGTCGAGCATCTGCGGGGCGATCTGCAGGAGTATGCGCGCGGGCTGAAAGGGCATCTGCGCGTTTTCGCGAACACCACGGCGCTCAGCGAGTATCTGCCGCCTGTGTTGCGAACCTATCTGCTGGATCACCCCGACGTGAACATCGATCTTCGTGAGCGAACCAGCCACGACATCGTGCGGGCCGTATCCGACGGGCAGACCGATATCGGCATCATCGGCAAGACGGTTCGCACCGAACGCCTTGAGGTGATCCCGTATCGCATGGACCGGACGGCGCTGGTGGTGCCGATCAGCCACGCCTTCGCGCAACTGGATGAGGTTGCCTTCGTCGATACGCTCGAATTCGACCACGTCGGCTTGCATGAGGCGAGCGCCATCCATGTGTATTTGCGACAGATCTGCGAACAGTTGCATCGCACGTGGAAGCTGCGCATCCAGGTCAGCAACTTCGAGGCCGCCTGCCGGATGATCGAAGCCGGCGTCGGCGTCGGCATCCTGCCGGAATCGGCCGCGCGGCGCCACAGCCGCAACATGGCCATCGCGATCGTCGGCCTGGCCGACGAATGGGCAGTGCGGGCGCTGCAGATCTGCACCCGCAGCGTTGCCGCGCTGCCGGTGTTCGCGCGCGATCTCGTAGACCTGCTCGTGGCGGACGCGGCGGGCTCGACGGCAGCGCCCTGAAGCCTGCGGGTCGTCCGGCGCCGGACGACCGCGGGAAAGCAAGCCGATAAACTGACAGACATGCCAAGATCGAACCGTAATCCCCGGCTCGTGCCGATGATCGTTGCCTGTCCGTTGCTGCTGCAGAACCTGGACACTTCGGTGATGGCCACGGCATTGCCCGCCATGGCGAACTCCTTGCAGGTGCAAGTGCTGGATCTGAATCTCGCCATCACCTCGTATCTGCTGAGCCTGGCCGTCTTTTTGCCGGCTAGCGCCTGGCTGGCCGAGCGTTTCGGCGCGAAGCGGCTGTTCTGTACCGCGATCCTGCTGTTTTCGCTCGGGTCGGCGCTTTGCGGGATGGCCGCCACGCTCGGCCAGCTCGTGGTGTGCCGGCTGCTGCAGGGCATCGGCGGTTCGATGATGGTGCCCGTGGGGCGCAGCATTCTGCTGCGCAGTGTGCCGGCGGATCAGATGGTGAAGGCCATGGTGTGGTTCACCATTCCCGGCGCGATCGGCCGGCTTGCCGGCCCGGTGTTTGGCGGTGCGATCGTCACGGTCGCGTCCTGGCGCTGGATCTTCCTGGTGAACATTCCGTTCGGGCTGCTCGGCGCGGCGCTTGCGTGGTGGTTCATCGACCAGGATCCGGAGCCGGCGCCGCACTCGGCCGGCTCCTTCGATACCGTCGGGCTCGCGCTGCTGGCCGTCGCACTGGTGGGTCTTCTGGGCGGCCTCGAGATGATCGGCAAGTCGATGCTGCCGGGCCCGGCGATCGGGGTCATGGTGTGCGTGGGCTTGCTGTCGCTATACGTTTACTTTCGCCGCAGCAGGGCCATCGAACATCCCTTGCTGGATTTTGGCGTCGCACGCTTTGCCACGTTCCGCACCGTGCTGCTGGGCGGCTTTCCGATGCGAGTGGCGATCGGAGCAGCGCCGTTCCTGTTGCCGCTGCTGTTCCAGATCGGATTCGGCATGACCCCGATGCAGTCCGGCCTGCTCACGATGGCCACGGCATTGGGCTCGCTGGCCACCCGTGCGGCGGTGACGCGTGCGATCAGCATCGTGGGCTTTCGTTCGCTGATGATCTGGTCGGCCGTGCTGGCGGCCGTGTTCTACGCCTCATACGGCCTGTTCACGCCGGACACGCCGCGCGGCTGGATGTTCTTCGTCATGTTCCTGGGCGGCTTGTGCACGTCCATGGCCATGGTGGCGCTGAACACCGTCGGCTATAGCGACATTCCGCGCGAGCGGGCCGGGCATGCGACGGCCCTGGCCGCCATGGGGCAGCAGATTTCGCTCGCTGTGGGCGTGGTGCTCGGGGCGACGGTGCTGGCAATCACGAGTCATCTGCACGGCCGCGGGCCGGAGCACGTGGGGGCGGCCGACTTTCCCGCCGCGTTCGTGTCGATCGCGGCGCTGGCCTTGTGTTCCGCCGTGGCGTTTCGCCGGCTGCGGCCGGAGGATGGGGCGGAGATGCTGGGGCGAAGCCGCCCCGGCCCGGAGGTCTAGCCGGGTCGCTCGCGCACGATGTGCCCTGTGCGAGGCTGCCCGAGCAAGCGGCCTCGCGCAACCGTCCGCTCCGCTAGATCCGCACCACGTCGAGCTCGCGCGCGCCGGGAACGTTCTGCTCGTAGTTGCTGATCTTGGTGGCTTGTGTTTCGCGGCGTGCCACCGCGCCGTCGGCAGCCAGGAATTCCACCGGGCCGTCGACGGTGAACAGGATGATCAGTTCCTCGTCGCCTTCGGCCACCAGTGTGTCGATGGTGCCGGCAGGCTCGAATGTATAGGTGCCCGGCGTCGTGACGACGTCTTGTTCGATGAACCTGCCACGTCCCTGTAGATTGAAACCTTGCACCGCGCCGACGTGGTGATGGCGCGGTACCGTGGCGCCCGGGGCCAGCTTCACGAGGCTGACCCAGCCCTCGCCGTCAGCGGAAAAGCGTACCGGCTTGTACCAGGCGCCGGGCGCCAGCGGAATCCAATCGATCGACGTGGTGTTGAAGCCCAGGATCATGGTTTTTTGCGCGACGGAAGACATTGTTTGCTCCTTGATGTGAGTCGATATCTGCGGGAATGAGTACGGCCCGATGAGCGGGCCGAGCCGCGAGTGCCTAGGTCCCGCGACGAAGCGCTCGCAACGGTCCTGGGCCGGCGGCGATGTCCGCTGGGGCGGACTCATCGATGGCTATTGCCATCGCCATCGCCATCGGCGTTGCCGTTTCTGTCGTCGCTGCCTGCGGGTGAGAGCAGCACCTTGACCATGCCGTCTTGCACCTGCACTGGATAGGTCTTCACGTCACACGAAGCGAAGGCCAGGCATTTGCCGTCGCGAACGTCGTACATCGCGCCGTGCAGCGTGCACTCGATCGTGTGCCCGTCGATGAAGCCGTCGGACAGCAGCGCATAGGCGTGCGTGCATTCGTCATGCGTTGCATAGACACAGCCTTCAACCTTGTAGAGCGCGATCGGAATGCCTTTCAGCTTCAGGCCTCTGGGCTCTCCCTCTCGTAGCGAATCGGCGGGACAAGCCGCCTCCCAGTCTTGGGTATCGGTCTTGTTCATGGCTCACCGCGGCAGCTTGCGCCAGTCTTCATCGATCGAGCGCAGGCGGCCGCCTGTCGCCGTGATCTGCGAGTAGTCGCGCGCTTCGGGCCGGGCGCTCTTGGGCAGCTCGCCGGTTTCGAAGGTGCGCACCGCCTCGAGCAACTGCCGGCGCAGCCGCACGATGGCCTGGTCTGCGGAACAGAGGTATTCCTCGCTTCTGTCCACGATCGGCCCCATGCTCACCTGCGCGACGAAGTCCTCGATCACGATTTCGGTGAAACCGGTGTGATTGCCGTGCTTCATCAGGCGGCGCTGCTGGCCCCAGTACTGATCGGGCGAATCGACGATGCCGCCTGCCATCGGCCAGGTGTTCGCACGCTGCGTGCGCTTGACCGAGTCAAGCGGTTTTTCGGTGTTGTAGAAGAGATACCACTGGATCAGGTGAGTGTCGTCGATGGGCACGGCCATGATGACGGTGCGGTCCTGGTCCTGGCCGTTTCCCAGCGGCGGAATCAGTCCGTAGTAGGGCATGATGAATTCGGTCACGCGGGCCAGGCATTCGCCGCCGGGGGCCTCGCGAAGCGCCGCCGCGCGGTAGCCGTAGGGCGTGTCCTGGAACTTGTAGCGCACCGCCGTGTTGACGCGGGTGGCCGCCATGTCGGACTGGTTGGTCGCCAGATGGCTCTGGTGCAGGATGGCGACGTGCGACGAGTCGATCGTGGCTTCGACGCCTTGCAGCCAGTTCGAATGCAGTTCCAGCCCGCAGGCGTAGGCCTGCTCCGGCGGCAGGTTCATCCATTCGAAGTTGGGCGCGGGCGGCGCTTCGCCGCTGCCGAGCCAGACCCAGACCAGGCCCGCGCCCTCGATGGCGGGGTAGTGCTTGACCTTGACGGTCTTCCTGAAGCGCTCGGGGTCCGAGACCTCGTTGGGCACCTCCAATACTTCACCGGTAATGGACAGCTTCCAGCCATGGAAGATGCAGCGCAGTGCGTTGTCTTCGTTTCTTGCCAAGGCCAGCGATATGCCCCGATGCGGACAGGCCTCGTTCAGAAAACCGACGCGGCCGTCGGTGCTGCGGTAGGCGACGAAGCAATCGCCGAACAGTTTGACGCGCACCGGCGCACCGTCGGCCTCCAGGCGCGACGACAGGACGGCCGGAATCCAGTAGAGCTGCCTGAGCATGCGTCCCATGGGGGCGCCGTTCTCGACGCGCGTCAGCAGCTCGTTCTCTTCTTTGGTGGTCATAGTCTCCTCACGGATGAGCCGGGTCGATCGCTAGTGCGGCAAATAATCTTCCCAAGAAGATAAAAAGTCAATAGATGCCTATGGTTCATAGGAAAGAACCAATGTTTTTCTTGTATTAGGTGAGTTTGGTAAATTGGCAATCACGATCATCGGCGTCGATGCGCCGTTCGATGCGCAGCACCACTTTGGAAAAGTTAGGTTTGTTTGGTAAGATTTGGCAAATGAAAGCACCCGCACAAATCCCGCTTGAACCCGTCCGGCTCGATTCGGCGCACGCACGGGCATCGCTGCAGGTCAGCGCCAAGCCTTATTGGGAGCTGGTCGAGCCTGGCGTCTATCTCGGCTATTACAAGGGCGCGCGCAGCGCCACCTGGTATGGCCGCAAGTTCGTCGGCAACGGCAAATACAAGCAGGCCAGGCTCGGCCGCAGCCACGAGGCGGGCCGGCGCTTGCCTCACGCGCTGAGCTATGAGGAAGCGCTGGCGGCGCTCGCCAACTGGCAGCGCGGCGTGTTGCCGGCTGCTCAGGGGGAGGCGGCCGGCGCCATGCGCTATTCATCAGGCGAGAAGGGGGTGGACGGCCTGCGCCCCAGCCGCGTCGACCGCATCTCTGAGAGCTGGGCGGTGGAACGCCCCGACATCGACTTCTGGCTGGCCGGCTTCTTCCTGCGCATCGAATACGCGCACGTGCTGCACGAACGGCGCGTGGCAGTGATCGCGCGCGAAGCCGGCGTCAACAACGTCGGTGAGCTGCACGTGCTGCTGGCGCTGCGCCGCAACGGCCTGGCCAATGCGATGCGGCCCACCGATCTGTTTCGCGATCTGCTGATCACCTCCGGCGCCATCACCAAAAGGCTCGACCGGCTGAAGGCGGCCGGCCTGATCGAGCGGGTGGCCGCCGAAGACGACCGGCGCTCGGAACTGGTACGCCTGACGGCTGCCGGGCGCCGCATCGCAGACGCGGCGATCACCCGTATCAGCACGTCGCTGGCCCGGATCGTGCAGGGCAGCGGCGTGACGCGCACCGAGCTCGAGGCGGTCGATGCCTGCTTTCGCAAGTTGATCGCGAAGATGTGACTGCGCTGCCTCTGTGCTTGTCTCTTGACGAGATATCTTTCAAGGAAGATAATTTCCTTGAAGACAAATGAGGGGTGGCTTTCGACTGCCCTGCTACAGGAGACAAGCATGGATCAGGTCGTCGCGTCGGCGCTCAGGCGCCGTCATCTCCTTCAGCTCGCGCTGCTGCCTCTTCTCTGTACCAGGCCCGTATGGGCACAGCAGGCGAACCGTCAATTCAAGGGCGAGATCAAGCTGGGGCAGACCATGCCGTACAGCGGCCCCTTGTCGGCGCTCAGTTCGGTCGGCAAGGTGCAGACGCGCTACTTCACCATGCTCAATGACAACGGCGGCATCAACGGCCGCGCGGTTCGCCTGCTGTCGGTGGATGACGGCTACAACCCGTCCAAGGCAGTCGAGCAGACGCGCAACCTGGTGGAACGCGAGCAGGTCGTCGCGATGTTCTCGAGCATGGGCACGGCGCAGAACGTGGCCGTGCAGCGCTACCTGAACAGCCGCAAGGTGCCGCAGCTGTTCGTCTATGCCGGCAGCGACCGCTTTGCCGACCCGAAGAACTATCCGTATACGCTGCCGGGCCTGCCGACGTTCTCGCTGGAAGCGACGGTGTACGCCGACTACGTCAATCGCGTGAAGCCCACCGCCAAGGTGGCCGTGCTCTATCAGAACGATGACTTCGGCAAGGAATACCTGGCCGCCTTCAGAAGGCGCCTTCAGGAACTGAACAGCAAAGCGGCGGTTACCGCCACGGCGGCCTACGAGGTCACCGCGCCGACGGTCGAATCGCAGATCATCAGTCTGGCCGCTTCGGAAGCCGACGTCTTCATGAACATCACGTCGCCGAAGTTCACCATCCAGGCGATCCGCAAGGTCAGCGATCTGAACTGGCAGCCGCTGCATATTCTGCCCATTACCAGCAACTTCATTCCCACCGTGCTGCGGGTTGCCGGGCTGGAGAAGTGCGTGGGGCTGATCTCGGCCACGCCCAGCAAGTCGGCCGGCGATCCGGAATGGGAATCCGACGCCGAATACCGCGAGTGGCTCGCCTTCATGAAGAAATACTATCCCGACGGCGACATCACCGAGCAACTGAATTTCGCCGGCTACAGCATGGCGGTGCTGATGACCGAGGTGCTGCGCCGCTGCGGCGACGATCTCACGTCGGCGCGGATCATGCAGGAAGCCACCT
>JAFKGG010000032.1 GCA_017307915.1 Burkholderiales bacterium
TACATTGCCTGCTGTCTCGCCGGGCTGGGGTTGATCCAGATCCCCGCTTTCGACGTTGCCGAGCCGCTGTCGTCAGGCGAGCTGGTCGAGGTGTTGCAGCAGTGGCCCGCGCCGTCGATGCCGGTCCAGTTGGTGTATCCGCATCGGCGTCATCTTTCGCGGCGGTTGCAGGCGTTCAGCGATTGGCTGATTCGGCTTATGGGCCCTTGTTGCGGGCCGGTGCGGTTGGCCAAGGGCACGGTGGCTGCCCCGGTTCGGTGACCCGCCGGATCCTGTCAGCATCGTGGCCGAGCAAGCGGCTCTTGATGCGCATCACGAGGCGAGGCCATGTCGGCGAGTACTGATCCGTCTGGCAGACGCGGCCAGGCTGGTTACCATGGCGCTTTGTGCCACATCACACCGTGGCCGCGGCCGCAGCAGATTTTTCCGCGGTCGCCAGCAGTTTGCTCCAGGTGTGAATCTTCTCTTGAAAAATCAAATCGCTAGAAACAATCATGAAGCTTGCCACCTGGAACATCAACTCCCTGAAGGTCCGCCTGCCCCACGTCATCGACTGGCTGCAGAAGGAGCCCGTCGACGTGCTGTGCCTGCAGGAAACCAAGCTGCGCGACGAGAATTTTCCGAAGGCCGAGCTGGAAGCGATCGGCTACGACGTGGCGTTCTCGGGGCAGCCGACCTATAACGGCGTGGCGCTGCTGACCCGGCGCGAAACGGTCGGTGCGCCGGCGGCAGTCACGATCGGCAATCCGCTGTTCGATGACGAGCAAAAACGCCTGATCAGCGCCGACGTGGGCGGCCTGCGCGTGATCTGCGCCTATTTTCCGAACGGGCAGTCGGTGGGCAGCGACAAATATGCCTATAAGCTGCGCTGGATCGACGCGCTGCATGAATGGCTGGCGCAGCCGCAGTCATTGCCGACAGTGCTGCTGGGCGATTTCAACATCGCGCCCGACGACCGCGACGTGCACGATCCAGCCGCCTGGGAAGGCCAGGTGCTGTGTTCACCGCAGGAACGCGAGCGTTTCGCAGCGCTGCTGGCGCTGGGCTTCGTCGACGCGTTCCGGCTGTTCGAGCAGCCGCCGAAGACCTTCAGCTGGTGGGATTACCGGCAACTGGCGTTTCGCCGCAATGCCGGGCTGCGCATCGATCACATCCTGGTGCCCGGCTCGCTGGCCGCGCAGGTGCGCGAGTGCCGCATCGACCGCGAGCCGCGCAAACGCGAGCAGCCGTCGGATCACGCGCCGGTGCTTGCTGATCTAGGGTAGCGTGACATCGTCGATGGCTGCGAAGGTGGGGAGCGGTGACCTTGTTCGCCGCTCGCATCGCTACTTGGCGGAGTTCAAACTATCGTGGGCACATGCAAGACCGCGCAACTTCTGTGCGCTTTATTAACCCTTCCGATCGCGGCTGAGGCGCAGAACACCCCTATCGTGGTCACCCCTGCGTACCCCAGCGCGTACGAACCATTCGAACTCACGTTTTCCACGCACAATGGCGGGATCGGCTGGCCTGTCAACGTTTCCGTTGATGGAAGCACTTTGACAGTCGAGTATGCGGCGACCGATAGCGGCTTCGTTCCGGAAGAAGTTCAAGTAACGACGACCGTCGCGGGACTGGCTCCCGGAACCTATGCGGTGAAGCTTTTCTCGCGAGTCGGTTCAACGCTGACGCAGTCTCCCACTCAGAGTTCTGTGTCCGTCGCACCCATCGGAGAGACTCAGCAGATTCATGCATTCTTCAACCATCGCAGCGGACATTACTTCATCACGGCCAGCGTCGCTGAACGCGACGGCATCGTCCAAGGGATGGCTGGCGATGGCTGGTTCATCTCTGATAAAGGCTTCAACGGCTGGCCTGCGGCGGGAGCTGCGCCTGATGCGGCCAAGCCGGTTTGCCGCTTCTATTCTCAGGTGGTGAACTCTCATTTTTATACGGCTGGCGCCGCTGAGTGTGAAGGTCTCAAGCAAGCAGGCAGCGGATGGGCGTACGAAGGAATCGCGTTTCGGGCGCTGATTCCTAAGGGAGGAAGCTGTCCGGGTGGGACGGTGCCAATATGGCGACTGTATAACGATCGCGCTGCCCAGGCCGATAGCAATCACCGATTTGTTGCAAGCGGTGAGACGTACAGATCAATGATCGCCAATGGCTGGGTTGCCGAAGGCGTGGCATTCTGTTCGCCCAACTGATTCGGTTGGATCGGGCTCCGACTGTAACCTGCCGGAACTTGCCGGGATCGATCAGGGCGGAGCCAATACTTGCCGCCTGACCGGAATTGCCGGTGCCGCCGCCCGGCTTGCGCGCGTACAGCTCGCGTATCATCTGCCCTCGCCGATACCGGCATGTCCTCCCAGTTCACCGCGTTCCTTAAATGGCTCGCCGACCATCCAACGCCTCCCAAGCACGCAGCACGAGCCGACGCAGCGGGTCTGACCCCAAGCCGGGCGGGCACCGCCCTGCGAAGACGCCGGGCGAGTCGCTGACGCACCGCGCCTATGCCGAAATCAAGCAACGTATCCTGACGCTGGGATTCCGGCCGGGCCAGTTCCTGAACGAATCGACCATCTGCCAACTGCTCGACATCGGCCGTACGCCGGTGCACGAGGCATTGCACATGCTCAAACTCGAGGGGCTGGTCGAGATCATCCCGCGCAAGGGAATCATGATCCGGCCCGATTCGCTCAACGACGTGATCGCGCTGCTCGAGGCCCGGATGATCATCGAGCCGTCGTGCATGGGCCTGGCCGCCGAACGCGCGCAGGCGCACCACCTGGCGCAGCTGGACGACCTGCTGCGGCAAAGCCGGCTGGCGATCGAGAGCGGCGACTTCCCGCATTTCATGTCGCTGGACACGCAATTTCACGACGAACTGGTGAACGCGGCCGGCAACTCCATGCTCGCCGACGTCATGCGCCTGCTGCATCAGCGCGCCAGCCGCATCTGGCACTTGAAGGTGTGGAGCGTCGATGATTTGAAGCTGACCCGCCAGGAGCATGAGGCCATCTTCGAAGCCGTCAAACGCGGCGACCGCGAGGCGGCGATCAGCACCGCCCAGATCCACCTGACATCGCTGAAGCGCCGCATTCTGCGCGGCGCTTCCTGAGCGGCCCCATAGGCCGCCACCGGCGCGCTGGCCGGTGGATTTTCATCGCGTTTTCCCGCCTCTTCGGCGAAACCGGCACGCCCCGCAGTTGACAAGCGTGCCTGGATGTTGGTTAATACTCGTCTGATATATCAATAAAAAATCAACCGTCCCGCAGCCTCTCCGGGCACACGTTTTCCGATATGTCGACACCGAAAGTCTCCGTCCGCCAGTTGGTCAAACGCTTCGGCAGCACCGTTGCCGCGGACTGCATCGATCTCGACATCCGCGACGGCGAGTTCCTCACGCTGCTCGGCGCCAGCGGTTGCGGCAAGACCACGCTGATGCGAATGATCGCCGGCTTCGAAGCCCCCGACGCCGGCAGCATCGCCATCGACGGCCAGGACGTGACGGCGCTGCCGCCGCGCGAACGCCGGTTGGGCATGGTGTTCCAGCAATATTCGTTGTTTCCCCACATGAGCGTGGCCGAGAACATCGGCTATGGCCTGCGCGCCAAGAAAGTGCCGCAGGCGCAGATCGACGCGCGCGTCGACGAGATGCTGGCGCTGGTGCAACTGCCGCAGGTGCGCGATCGCCGCCCGTCGCAGTTGTCGGGCGGCCAGCAGCAGCGCATCGCGCTGGCGCGCGCGCTGGCCACCCGCCCGTCGCTGCTGATGCTCGATGAGCCGCTGGGCGCGCTCGATCTGAAATTGCGCCGGCAGCTTCAAGCCGAATTGCGCCGCATCCATCGCGAAACCGGCACCACTTTCCTGTTCGTCACGCACGACCAGGAAGAAGCGCTCTATCTGTCGGATCGCATCGCCGTGATGCGCAGCGGCCGCATCGAGCAACTGGCTGATCCGCAATCGATCTACCTGCGGCCGGCCAATACCTTCGTCGCGGATTTCATCGGCGACGTGAGTTTTCTCGATGCCGATTACGACCCGGCCCGCGGCGCCGTGCGGCTGGCCGACGGAGCCTGGCTAGCCGTATCGCTGGCGCGCGCGGCCGGGCCGCTGCGCTTGGCGATCCGGCCCGAGCATCTGCGGCTGCTGCCGGCCGGCGACACGCGCGGCCTGCCCGCCAAGGTGGCCGAGGTGTCGCACGAGTCGGGATCGACGCTGTACACGCTGCTGCTGGCCCACGGCGCCGAGCTGAAGGCG
>JAFKGG010000410.1 GCA_017307915.1 Burkholderiales bacterium
GGGCTGCTGCTGAGCAGCGGCCTGATCGGCATGGCGCTCCGGCCGGGCCGTTTCATATGTGGAGCGGGGCGGCGAGACCTGGGATAGGCTCGCCGCTGCGCTGGACGAACGACGCCTGCTTGGCTAAGGTCGCATTCGACCCTTTGCGGCAGCGCCGCCGCGCTCCGCTGCGCAATACCGAGGTACCCCGATGAGCCAGCCCACCATATCCGCTCCCGTCGTCGAGCCCGCCCGGTCGCTACCCGTCTACGGCCGATTCGACGTGGTGGTGCTGGGCGGCGGCCCCGCGGGCATTGCCGCCGCCGTAGCGGCTGCGCGCGAAGGCGTGCGGGTGCTGCTGGTCGAACGCTACGGGTTCCTCGGCGGCATGGGAACGGCCGCCGGTGTGACCAACTTTTGCGGCCTGCACGCCAATGTGTTCGGCGACATCCGACAGGTGGTGCATGGCGTGGCCGACGATCTGCTGGCGCGGATCGCGGCGCTAGGCGGCCTGAACGAGCCGCATCTGATCTTCGGCAAGATCCACGCGCAGGCCTATGACGTATCGGCATTCAAATGCGCCGCCGACGATCTGCTGGCCGGTGCCGGCGTCGAGCTGCTGTTCCACGCGCTGGCGGCGGGCGTGATCAAGGCGTCTGATGGGCGCATCGACGCCCTGGCGCTGGAAACCAAGTCCGGCCGCGTTGCCGTGCGTGCGCGCCTGTTCATCGATTGTTCCGGCGATGCCGATCTGGCGCATTGGGCCGGCGTGCCGACCGAAAAAGGCGATGCGTCAGGGCACCTGCTGTATCCGACGCTGATGTTCAAGGTGGGCGAGGTGGACCCGCTGCGCGCGCAAGACGCCTGGGCCACCATCCCCAAGCGCATGGACGAGGCCGAAGCGGCGGGCGAATTCCGCTTCCCGCGCCGCGGCGCGATCGTGCGCCCGCAGAAGCACCCGTATGAATGGCGCGTCAACGTCACGCAGCTGAAGAACGCCGACGGCTCGGCCGCCGACGGCACCGATGCGCGCGCGCTGAGCGCGGCCGAAGTCGAAGGACGGCGACAGGTCGTCGATTACCTGCGCTTCCTGCGTGCGAAGGTGCCGGGCTTCGAGAACGCCTACGTGCTCGACATCGCGCCGCAGCTCGGCATTCGCGAAACGCGCAGGCTGATCGGCGAATACATGCTGACGCGCGAAGACGTCCTGCAATGCGCCGATTTCGACGACAGCATCGGCGTCAACGGCTGGCCCTTGGAAAAGCACGTGGCCGGCGACGTGTCATGGGAATGGCCGCCGATTCCAGCCTCGCGCGGCTACAACCAGCTTCCGTACCGGATGCTGCTGCCGCGGCGCACTGGCACGGGCGGTGTCGACAACCTATTGGTGGCCGGCCGCTGCGCCGCGATGACGCATGAGGGCCAGTCGGCGGCGCGGGTGAGCGGGGCCTGCTTCGTGATGGGGCAGGCCGCGGGCACGGCGGCGGCGCTGGCGTGCCGCGATGATCGTTCGCCGCATGATGTCGACGTGCGGCAGTTGCAAGGTGTGCTGCGCGCTCGGGGGGCTTTTCTGGGGGAGTGTTGAAAGCCTGGCCGACCGCGCCGTGCTCGGATGACGATCTTCGCGGCGGTCGTCGGCTCAGTCCAGCACCATGCCGGCTTCCAGCATGCGCGCCAGCGCCAGCAACCTGGGCGCCACTTCCTTTCTGAGTTTTTGCGGCGGCAGCGTGCTGAGCGGCCCACCGCAGTTCAGTCCGCAATGGAACTTGCCGTGACGGTCGTAGACCGGTACGGCCACGGTGTGATAGTCGGGGTGAAATACCCCCGAGTTGACGATGAAGCCGCGTTCCTCGTATTCGGCCAGCGCCGTCTGGAACGCCTTGCGGACGGCTTTCCAGCGCTGTGCCTGCGTGTCATCGTGTTCCAGTTCGGCGATCACCGAATGGCGTTCCTGGGCGGGAATGCCCGCGAGATAGCACCAGCCCAGCCCCGAGAACGAGATCGGCACCGCCGAGCCGCGCCGCAGATTGGTCAACAGCGGGTTGTCGCCGTGGCAGCGCTCGATCATCACCATCTGAAGGCCTTGCCGCGTGGCCAGCCCGCACGCTGCGCGATAGGCGTTGGCCATTTCCTGCATGTGCGGCCGCGCCAGTTCGACCACGTCGAGCCGTGCCAGCGCGCTGTGACCCAGCCGCAGCACCGGCAGGCCGGGGCGCATCTTGTCGCCGCTGGTGGTGATCAGCATGCCCAGTTGCAGCATCGTATGGCACAGCCGCCAGACGGTGGGCTGCGGCAGGCCGGTGAGCTTGGCCAGTTCCGAGCCGGAAAGCTCGGGCGTCTCCGATGAGAAGCAGGACAGGATCTGCAGCCCGCGCGCCAGCGCGGTGACGAACTGGCGATCTTTGCTCGCGGGGGCCTTGCCGGCAGGGGCGACCATGTCGTGGGCACGTTTGAGCATCGTTCGCGGGCGGCGGCGCTTTGCTTGCGCAGGGGTTTCGACGTGGCTATTATTAACATAGTAACTGCGAGTAATCTATTCGCATAGCGAATTTAACGCGTCACCATACGCACTGG
The DNA here is from genome assembly GCA_017307915.1 of Burkholderiales bacterium. Taxonomy (GTDB): domain Bacteria; phylum Pseudomonadota; class Gammaproteobacteria; order Burkholderiales; family Burkholderiaceae_E; genus Zeimonas. Next base: position 2,554 of record JAFKGG010000410.1, read on the forward strand.
GCCCAGAACCGCACCGGGCCCAAGAACGACAGGAGCAGCCATGGCACTACCCAAGAGGATCGCCATCCACGAAGTCGGCCCGCGCGAGGGCATGCAGATCGAGAAGAACCCCGTCGCCACCGCCGACAAGATCCGTCTGGTCGACATGCTGTCGGAATGCAATTTCCCCGAGATCGAGGTCACCTCCTTCGTCAGCCCCAAATGGGTGCCGCAGATGGCCGATGCCGAGGAAGTGGTGGCCGGCATCAAGGCGCGCCCGGGCACTGCCTACACCGGCATCTACCTGAACAGCCAGGGCATGGTGCGCGCGCTGAAGACCAACAAGCTGACCGTGCTCGGCAAGCTGAGCATCACCGCCAGCGAGACCTTCTCGAAGAAGAACACCAACCGCACGCTGGAAGAAACGCTGGCCGAGGCCGAAGAACGCATCGCGGCAGCGCGCGAATGGAACGTGAAGATCACCGAGATCGGCGTGATGTCGGCGTTCGGCTGCAACTACCAGGGCGATATCGCGCCGGAACTGGTCATCTCCTTGATCGATCGCCTGATCGGCACGGCGCGTGAGAACGATCTGCCGATCGAGTTGATCCAGCTCGCCGACACGATGGGCTGGGCCAATCCGCTGTCGATTCGTCGCCTGGTGGGCATGGTTCAGGACAAGTGGCCTGAATACAAGATCAACCTGCACCTGCACGACACGCGCGGCCTGGGTCTGGCCAACGTCTTCGCTGCGCTGGAAATGGGCGTCGACGATTTCGATTCGGCGGTGGCGGGGCTGGGCGGTTGTCCCTATGCCGGGTTCAAGGATGCGCCCGGCAACATCGTCACCGAAGACCTGGTGCACCTGTGCCAGGAAATCGGTGTGGAAACCGGCGTCGATCTGGACAAGCTGGTCGAGGTGGCACGCGAAGCCGAACGCATCGTCGGCCACCCACTGCCCGGCAAGGTCATGCGCGGCGGCGACCTGAGCAGCTACCGGCGCAAGCTGCAAACCACCGTTTGACGCAGCGGCGTCGCAATCATCATCGAGGAGATCCTGACCATGAATACATTCGCCCGCCTGCTGGGCCCTCTGGCTTGCGCGATGGCAACGCTGCATGCGGTGCCCAGCGCGGCGCAGGACTATCCCAGCAAGCCCGTCACCATCGTGCACGGTCTGGCCGTCGGCGGCCAGACCGACCTGTCGGTGCGCCTGCTGGGCGAAGCGCTGGCCAAGAGCATGAAAACGCCTTTCGTCGTCATGCCGAAACCGGGAGCGGCGCAGACCATCGCTGCCGCCTTCCTCGCCAACGCGCCGGCCGACGGCTACACCATCGGGCATTTCTATCAGGGCGCGTTTTCGACCACGCCGCTGATCCAGAGCACCCCTTACAAGAGCGATGACCTGGTGCCCGTGATCGCCTGGCAGATGTCGCCGCAGCTTCTGGTGGTGCGCAGCGATTCGCCCTACCGGAACCTGGCCGACCTGGTGGCCGCGGCCAAGGCCAATCCTTCCGGTGTCGCCTTCGGCCATCTCGGCAAGGGTTCGGTGACGTTCATGGCGCCTACCGTGTTCGCCAAGGTGGCGGGCATCTCGCTGAACGAAGTGCAGTTCAAGGGCGATTCCGATCTCATCACTGCGGTGATGGGCGGGCACATTCCGATGGCCTCGGTGACCGAAGTGGCCGCGGCGCCATTGATCGAAAGCGGCAAGTTCCGCGCGCTGGTGACCTTCGCCAAGCAGCGTTCGTCGAACTTCCCCAACGTAGCCACCTTCGAGGAACAGGGCTTCAACGTGCCGATCCAGGTGCCGGTGGGCATCATCTTCGCGCCCAAGGGCACGCCGGCGGCGATCACCAGCAAATTGCATGACGCGATCAAGCAGGTGATCAGCGACGACAAGATGAAGGCCGAGTTCGCCAAGATGAAACAGGCGCTCTATTACATGGACGGCAAGGCAGTGGCCGAGATGATCGAGCACGAACGCAAGACGTATCTGCCGATCCTCAAGGAAGCCGGGCTCGCCAAGTGATCAACCTCATGGGGATGCCAACGTGAAGCACGCCTATCGCGCCGCGCGCATCATCGACGGCGTCTCGGAGCAGGCGCTGGCCGGCCACGCGCTGTTGCTGGAGGGCAGCCGCATCGTGGGTATCGCGCGCGCGGCCGAACTGGGCAGCGACGTGCCGGTCACCGATCTGGGCGACTGCACGCTGCTGCCTGGTCTGATCGACAGCCACGTGCATCTGGTCGATGACGGCTCGCCGCGCCCGCGCGGCCTGGTCGAGACCGAATCGCGCGGCATGACGCTGCTGCGCTCGGCGCAGCGTGCCAGCAACAGCCTGCGCGCCGGCGTTACCGCCTTGCGCGACATGGGCGCGCCCACCGGCGTCATTCCCACACTGAAAGACGCGGCGCGCGCGGGCGTCGCCGAGAGCCCGACCATCGTCTGCTGCGACACGCAGCTCACCATCACCGGCGGCTATGGCCGGCGCGAGAACGTGCTGGGCCGCGAGGTCGACGGCGCCGACGACATGCGCAAGACGGTGCGCAAGCTGTTCAAGGACGGCGCCGATTTCGTCAAGCTGATGGCCAGCGGCCAGGTGTCGAACGCCGGCGCCGGTCTGGAAGCGGCGCAGTTCACGCTGCAAGAGATGCAGGCCGCCGTTGACGAGGCGCATCGCTTCGGCCGCAAGGTGGCGGTGCATGCCGTCGGGCTGAAGTCGATCGAGGTGTCGGTGGCGGCCGGCGTGGATTGCATCGAGCACGGCAACTTCCTGACCGAAGCGCTGGCCGCGCGCATGGCGGAATGCGGCATCTTCCTGGTGCCCACGCTGCTGCCCTATCGGGTGCTGGCCGATCCGCCCGCCGAGCTGGTGCTGCCCGACGACGTGCGCCGCAAATCACAAGTCGCCTGGGAAAAATCGCTCGAAGCGGTGCGGCTGGCGCGCGCCGCAGGCGTGGCGATCGGCGCCGGCACCGACAGCGGCGGCCCGTGCATTGCGCACAACTCGGTGGCGCGCGAGATCGCGCTGCTGATCGAGGCCGGCCTGCCGGCCATGCAGGCGGTGCAGAGCGCCACGCGCATCAACGCGCAGATCCTCGGTCTGGACGACGCCGGCACGCTGCAAGCCGGCAAGACCGCCGACGTGCTGGCGGTCGACGGCGATCCGCTGCGCGATCCGGATGCATTCACGCGCGTGCGCCTGGTGCTCAAGGCCGGGCGCGTGGTGACGGGGGCGCCGGCAGCGGCGGCTCGCGACGGCGCGCAAGGCCGCTATCTCGGCGAGGAATCGTCGTTTTCCTGTCGCTGTTGAACGATCAAGATGAACACACAGATCCATTTCGAAGACGTGGAAGTCGGCACTGAAATCACGCCGGTTTCCAAGGGGCCGATGAGCACCATGCACATCATGCGCTGGAGCGCGGCCATCGAGAACTGGCACCGCATCCACTACGATCAGGCGTTTGCCACCGGGCACGACCGCCTGCCCGACGTGGTGGTGAACGGCTCGTGGAAGCAGCACGTGCTGGTGCAGATGATGAAGGATTGGGTCGGCCTGCAAGGCTGGCTGTGGAAGATCAAGTTCCAGTTCCGTGACAAGGATCTGCCCGGCGACATCATCACCGCACGCGGCAAGGTCACCAACAAATACGTGCGCGGCGAGCACGGCTACGTCGAGTGCTCGATCCTGCTGGAGAACCAGCGCGGCATCCAATCCACCACCGGCGAGGCGATCGCCGTGTTGCCGATGCGCGGCGGCCAACCCACGCCTTACCCGTTCGTCGCGGATCCGCAGTGATGGCGTACGAGAGGGTCGGCGATCTGCTGGATGGGATCGCCGCGCGTTTTGCCGACAAGGATGCGTTCTGCATCGGCAGCCGGCGCATCGGCTTCGACGAATTGCGGCAGGCTTCGCAGGAGCTGGCCAAGGGCTTGTTGGCGGCCGGCGTGCGCAAGGGCGATCGCGTTGCGGTGTGGATGGGCAACTGCATCGAGTGGCCGCTGGTGTTTTATGCCGCGGCCCGGATGGGCGCGGTGCTGGTGCCGCTGAGCACGCGCTTCAAGGCCGACGAGGCGCGCTACATCCTTGAACAATGCGCGGCCTCGTTCATCGTGTTGAACGACCGGTTTGCCGGCATCGACTTCGTGCGACTGCTCGACGAGGTGGCTCCCGGGCTGCGCAGCGGCGGGCATTGCGCGCGACTGCCGGCGCTGAAGGCTGGCATCTGCGTGGCCACGGCAGGCCCGCTGCCGGCCGGTTTGATCGGGTTCGAGCAATTGCAAGCGCAGGGCCGCGCGGCGCCCGACGCAACGCTGGCCGGCGCGCCTGCGCTGCCGCAGCCGGGCGACCCGTTCCTGATCCAGTACACCTCGGGCACCACGGGCTTTCCGAAAGGGGCGGTGCTGTCGCAGCGCAATTTCGCGCGTACCGGCTACGAAGTGGGGCTGCGTCAGCAGCTTACGCCGGATGACCGCTTCTTCAGCCCGGCGCCGTACTTCCATGTCTCGGGCACGATGCATGCGCTGACCGCGCCCTTGGCGCACGGCTGCACCGTCTACTCGGTGGAGAAATACGAACTCGAAGCGGTGCTGCAGACGATCAGCCGCAACCGCTGCACCGCCTATCACGGCTTCAATTTCTTCAAGGATTATTTCGCGCAGCGCGAGACGTTTGCCGATCGCTACGACCTGAGCGTGCTGCGCCGCGCCTGGACCACCGGCACCGCGGTGGACATGGCCAATATCGAGTCGCTCGGTATCCGCGTCTGCAATCTGTATGGCCTGAGCGAGACCACCGGTTGTTCCGCCATGGCGGTGGCCGATGATCCCGAAACGCTGCGTACGCGCAGCGTGGGCAGGCCGCTGCCCGGTATCGAGGTCTGCATCCAGGATCGGCATCGCGCCGGCGTTCGGCTCGCGCCGGGCGAGGAAGGCGAGATCTGCATCCGCGGCTGGAACCTGATGAGTGGCTATTTCAACAAACCCGAGGAAACCGCCGCGGCCTTCGACGCGCAGGGCTGGTTTCACAGCGGTGACCTGGGCAGCCTCGATGCGCAGGGCTACCTGCGTTTCCTGGGCCGCCTGAAAGACATCATCCGCGTCGGCGGCGAAAACCTGTCGCCGCTGGAAGTGGAAAACCTGCTGCGGCGTCACGACAAGGTGGCCGAGGCCTGCGTGGTCGGCGTGCCTGACGAGCGCCTGGGCGAGGTCTGCATGGCGTTCGTGCAATTGCGCCCCGGCAACAGTGCCCACGAGGCGGAGATCGTCTCGTTCTGCCGCGATCACATTGCCGGCTACAAAGTGCCGCGCTACGTGCGTTTCGTCGACGGCTTTCCGATGACCGGCAACAACAAGATCCGCCGCGTGGAAGTCAAGGAACTGGCAAGGAGAAGCATCGGTGTCTGAAGTACAGTACATCACGGATGAAGTGCGCGCCTTGATCGGCGTCGAATCCGAGGAACAGCTGGCCTGCGATCAGGTCGAGCGCGGCAGCATCCGCCGCATGAGCCAGGCGATCATGGACGGCGACCGCCTGTTCTGGGACGACGCCTATGCCGGCGGCACGCGTTATGGCGGCATCGTGGCGCCGCCGCTGTTTCCGGTGCACATGTTCCAGCGCGCGCCGGACGCGCCCGATCCGCTCGATCGGGCCTGGGAAGATCCCGACTACGACGGCACCAAGGGCGCGATCGCGCTATTCGCGCTGCCCGAGATACCGATTCCGTTGAAGCGGCTGCTGAACGCCGGCGTGGAAGTCGAGTTCTTCAAGTATGCACAGCCGGGCGAGCGGGTGACGGTGGTCAACCGCTACATCGACATCTTCCAGAAGCAGGGCCGCAACGGACCGATGGTGTTCGTGGTGGTGGAGCGGCGCTTTTGCAACGACAAGCGCGAACTGTTGCTCACCTACAAACAAACGCTGGTCTACACATGATCGATTTCGAGCTGCCGGCTGAATACGAAACCTTCCGCAAGACGGCGCGCGACTTCGCGCGCAAGGAAGTCGCGCCCCTGGTGGACGAGGCCGAGGACAAGCAGGAGTTTCCGCGGCCGCTGCTGCGCCGCATGGGGGAACTGGGGCTGCTGTGCCTGACCATTCCCGAGGAATACGGCGGCCCGGGGGGCGACATCTTCACGCAGTGCATCTTCACCGAGGAACTGGGCTACGTGTCGCTGGGCATGGCGATCGGCACCATGGTGCACGCCGCCTATGCCGCCACGCTGCTGCTGGAATGCGGCAGCGAGGAGCAGAAGCGGCGCTATCTGCCGCCGGCCTGCCAGGGCGCCGAGGCCTGGGCGTTCGCCGCTACCGAAGCCGAGGCGGGGTCGGATCGCAGCCGCATCCAGACCACCGTTCGCGACGCGGGTGGGCACTACGTGATGAACGGCACCAAGACCTTCATCACCAATTCGACGATCGCCGATTATCTGATCGTCGAGGGCTATACCGACAAATCCAAGGGTATGGACGGCTTGTCGCTGTTCATCGTGCCGCGCGATACGCCGGGTCTGCGCGTGCGCAAGCTGAGCAAGGCCGGCATCCGCTGCTCGGAGATTGCCGAGCTCACGTTCGACGACTGCGTGCTGGCCAAGGACAGCCAACTGGGGGTGCCTGGCGAGGCCTTCGACAAGGTCAGGCGCATTCGCACGGCAAGCTGGCTGCTGGTGGGCGCACGCGCGATCGGCGTGTCGCGCGCCGCTTACGACGCGGCGCTGGAACACGCCAAGACGCGGGTGCAGTTCGGCCGGCCGATCGGCCATTACCAGGCCAACAGCTTCAAGCTGGCCGAAATGGCGATGAACATCGACGCGGCGCGCTTGCTGATGTTGCGTGCCGCGGCGTTGCATCACCAGGGGCGCGAATGCTTCCAGGAAGCGTCGATGCTGAAGCTGTTCGCCTCTGAAATGGCAGTGCGAGTGACCAACGATGCGCTGCAGATGCACGGCGCCCACGGCTACATGATGGATTCGCCGGTGCAGCGCTATTTTCGCGACGCGCGGATGCTGACGATCAGCGAGGGGTCTTCAGAGATCCAGCACATCAACCTGGCGCGGGGGCTGGGCTTGAAGGCGGATGACTACTACTGATCCCGGCGCATAGCGCCGGCTTCCCCCTTCGAACAGATTGAAAAGATTCGCGCGCTCGCGGTATCGATCGGTGATGCCGAGCCTCAGCACCGGCGTAGGGATTGCAGGGATCCAACCCAAGATCATGGTGCCGGAGCCAGCGACGATTCCGATTCCCTCGCTCATCGTGAAGGCTGCGGGCATATATCCGCACCTGACCGTTAACGAATATCTCTGCTTGAGCGCGGCCCGGCGTGCGGGCATCGACGTGCCCTCGTTCGCGCTGTCTGATGACGGGCAGATGCTGATACTGGACCGCTTCGATTTGGTCGATCACGGCGACGGCCATATCGAGCGGCTTGGTTTCGAGGATATCGCGGCGCTGGCCGGTTTGCGTGTGCGTGACGTCTTGGCAGACCGCAAGTATCAGGGCAGCTATCAGCGCATCGCCGAGTTGCTGCGTCAGCTACAAATGCACAGCGACAACCTGCATCGGTTCTTCCAGCAGGTGGCCTTTTCCGTCATGGTTCGCAACGGCGATGCCCATCTGAAAAACTTCGGTGTTCTGTATCGTTCCAGTACGGATGTCTGGCTCGCACCGATGTTCGATGTCGTGACGACCTCGGTCTACAAGTACGCGCAGTATCCAGGTGGCCCCGAGCTCGAGGATCGTACGCTTGCGCTCAAGCTGTTCGCGGGTAGGCATCGGACAAAGACCTATCCGACTACCGAAGAGCTGCATGATTTTGGCCGCCGGATCTGTGGCGTGGGTCAGCCTTCTCGTGTGCTGGAGGCTCTTGCTGAAGGCATGCGGCAGACGCTGGACGACGCCAAGGGAGATGAGCGAGTACCGAGGGAATTCGTGGCGAAGATCAGAGGGGTTTGGGAAGAGGGTATGCGCTACGCCCGTTGAAGGCAAAGAGCCAACGGCCTAGAACCTGGGGTTGGCTTTGGCATCGGCCGGAGCCGCCTTCCAGCGCGCCACCTCGGCGTTCACTCTGGCCACGTCGGCCGGTGGCAATTGCGCCTGCGCCTGCTTGCGGAAGGCCTCTGCGCTGATGTCGTTTTCTCCCGCCAGCGTCAACCAGAAAAGGGCCGTGCGCAGATCCTTGTCGATGCCTTGGCCTTCGAAATAGGCCAGACCCAGCGCGAAATGTGCGGGCGGCGCGTTCCGCCCGTTCTGATTGGCTACCTTGCCATACCAAAGAAGCGCCTTTTCCATGTCTCGCGGCACGACCTTGCCTTCGCGATAAATCTTTGCCAACTGGTATTGGGCATCCACGAGGCCCTGCTCAGCCGCTTGCTGCATCAAAGCGACCGACCGTGACGAATCTTGCGGCACACCGCGTCCCGCCTGGTAAAGCCAGGCCAGGTTGTACAGCGCCGCGCTATCGCCCTGATCGGCGGCTTTTTGAAACCACTGCGCTGCCTGCGCCGAATCCTGCTTCACGCCGCCAGTACCCCGGGCATAGGCGGCTGCAAGCCGTACCTGAGCGGCGGCCAGGCCTTGCTCCGCAGCCTTGCGCTGCCAATGCAAGGCCAGCTCGGGATTTTTCACCAAGACCTTGCCGTCCTCATACATCCGGCCCAGTTGCACCTGCCCCTCGGCATCGCCCTGGTCAGCCGCCCGCCGGAACCATATCGCGGCCAGCAAGCCATCGGTCTCGACCGGGTCGTAACCGCCGAGATGCATATTGCCCAGACTGACCTGGGCCCTGACGTGCCCTTGGTTTGCCGCTTTCAGAAACCAGTCTCGCGCCTGCTCATAGTTCTTGGCGACCCCGTGGCCCCGGAAGTACAGGAAGCCCAGATTGTTCTGTGCTTCGGCGTGCCCCTGGTTCGCTGCTTTCAGCGCCCAGTCTCGCGCCTGCTCATAGTCTTTTGTTACGCCTCTGCCCGAGTAGTACATTGCCGCCAAGGTGTTCTGCGCTTTGGCATGCCCAGCCTGCGCCGCTGCGGTCAGCTCGGCCACCGCCGTGGCGTAGTCCTTCTGCTTGAACGCGGCCGTGCCATTCTGATACGCGGTCTCTGCATCGTTTGCCAGCGCCGATGCGCAGACCAGCCACAGCAGCCAGACCGCAAGCCATCGCCATCCCGGTTTCGACTTCATCTTTGATGTTCGAGAAGAATTGATCGGCGCTTGATGGCGCATGTCCCGCATCGCCATGCGCCGCCAACTTTGGCAGTTCGACCCCGCAAAATCAAGTGAGCGCCATCGATGCTGCCATGCGGTGGCGGGGCGCCTCGCTGACCATGCCCCTAGCGGTGAGTTCTCTGAGATGTCGTCCATTGGCTGGACACCTTGTTTGAGTGTTCAGGATGGTTGAGACAACATTCCGCATCCCTTGTCGAAAACTTGAACCAAGGGCTTGTTCGATTAACGTCAATCGTATGCGAGGATGGGTCACGCAATGAATAAACGTCTGTTCAGCATATCTCGAGGTATTTTTGTTACGTTGTTAGCGGCGACGGCTTGGGGGACGAGCTGGGCGAACGGGCCGGCGACGGACGCGATTCAGAAGTATCCGACGAAGCCTATTTCTTTGATCGTTCCATTTCCGCCCGGTGCGGTGGGCGACGTCATGGCTCGTATCGTCGGCGTGGAGCTGGCGAAAGAGCTTCGCCAACCGGTTGTCGTCGAAAACAAGGCGGGTGCAAACGGAAATATCGGCGCGGCGCAGGTGGCGAGAGCGGAACCCGACGGATACACGCTCCTCATGGGTTACCTGGGCACCTTGCTGATCAATCCGTCTCTGATCAAGAAAATGCCGTTTGATTCGCTTCAGGATCTCACGCCGATCACTACGGTGGTTGAGCTGCCCCTGATGGTTTTTGAAAATTCTTCGGTGCCGGCCCGCAACCTCAAGGAACTGGTTGAGTATGCGCGTGCCCGCCCGGATGCGGTGACCTTTGGTGCCGGCATGGGCACGGTCGGGCATCTGGTCGGCTCGCTGTTTTCCGTGCGCAATGGCCTGAAACTGAACTTCATCCCTCATAAGAACAGCTCCCATGCCGCGCTGGAACTGGCCGCCGGGCGGATTGATCTGATGTTCGATACGCCCAGCAATCTGGGTGGGTTCATGCAGCAAGGAAAGGTTCGGGCGCTTGCGATCACCGCCGAGAAGCGGCTCGCTGAGTATCCCGATGTGCCGACTGTCGTTGAAGAAGGCCATCCGGAACTGGTTGCGCGGAGCTGGTTCGGTCTGTTCGGTCCCAAGGCGCTTCCCCCCGAGATCGCCATGTTTCTCAACCGCAAGGTCGCGGAAATCATCATGCGGCCCGACATCACGGAACGCCTGCGCAAAGCTGGGCTGCAGCCGTTCGTATCGCCCACGCCGCAGGCGTTTGCCGAATCCATGCGGGCGGATCTGCCGAAGTGGGCAGAACGGGTCAAGGCCAGTGGAGTGGAAGCTCAATAGCGCTCATGGGTGAAGGAAATCGCGTGCATGCGATTTCCTCGTCGACTCCTATGGCACCTATGTGAAGACTGGAAATGGAAGCGACAAAGACGGCCTCGATGGGGTATGTATTTCTGACCGCGCCCGAAGTGCGATTTCTGGAGGCGGCCATCGAGCGATTGATCCCGGCCGATGAGTTGGGTGCGGGTGCCAAAGAGGCTGGCGTCGCTTACTACATTGACCGCCAACTGGGCGGTGCATGGGGTGTGCACGGGCGCAGCTATCGCGCAGGGCCCTGGTACGAAGGCTCGCCGCAGCAGGGTTTTCAATCTCGATTGACGCCCCAGGAAATCTACCGCACCGCCATTCGCGAAATAGACGAACGGTGCCGCACGAAGTTCGGCAGGCAGTTCGATCAACTGCCGCCGGAGACGCAAGACGAAATTCTCTCCGCGATGGAGCGCGGCGAATTCGATTTGCCTTCGCTTTCGAGCCGGCTGTTTTTTGAGCTGCTGTGGCGTAACACCGAAGAGGGCTTCTTTTCGGATCCCTTATACGGCGGTAATCACGACAAGGCGGGTTGGAAGTTGCTCGGCTTTCCGGGTGTTCCTTCCGGGGCGTATCGCGAACACGTTGGCCGTTCAGAACGATACCGCGTCGAGCCGGTCAGCATTCTGGATATCGCGACCAAGCGCGCGAAGACGGATGCGCAAGGCATGGCAGTGCACGTGCAGCTAAAGCGTGAGGAAGATTGAAATGTCGCCCCGGAAAATGAAGAGCGTCGATGCCGTGGTGGTCGGCAGCGGGGTGGCCGGTTCCATTATTTGCATGGAGCTTGCCAATGCGGGTTTGGACGTGCTGTGCCTGGAGCGCGGCCGTATGGTCGATCCGCAGAAAGATTTCGCCACGCCCCACGTTTACGACGAACTGCATTACGAACGGCACAGCGACATCTTTCAGAATCTGTCGCGTGAGACGCTCACATTTCGCAATAGTGTCGGCGAGCGAGCCTTGCCGATGCGGGAAATGGGCGGCTTCAAGCTTGGCGAGGTCGTCGGCGGCGCCGGTGTTCATTGGGGCGGCAATGCGCGCCGGTTCTTTCCGGAGGATTTCGAGTTACGTACTCGAGTAGAGCAGCAGTACGGTAAAGCGCTGTTTCCAGAGGATTGCACCGCGCAGGACTGGGGCGTGCAATGGGATGAGATCGAGCCGTACTACGACATGTTCGAGCAGATCTATGGCGTCGGCGGCAAGGCCGGCAACATCGAAGGCCAAATTCAAGCGGGCGGCAGTCCGCATGAGGGGCCTCGCTCTCGCGAGTATCCGAATCCGCCCACCAAGCGCACCCCCCAAGGGCAGATATTTGCCGATGCCTGTTTGAAGCTGGGTTATACGCCATACCAGGGCGCCACGGCGGCGATGACGCAGGACTATCGGAACCTGTATCGGAACATGCTGTCCGAGTGCCAGATGGGCGGGTTTTGTTCAAGTTATGTATGCGCGCATGGCGCCAAGGCGACACCGCTGTCGGCGGTGATGCCGGCGCTCTACAAAAAGAACAATTTTGAGTTGCGCTCCCAGTGCAATGTCATCAAGGTCACGACCGACTCGACTGGGAAACAGGCTACGGGGGTCATCTACATCGACCCCCGAGGGCAAGAGATCTATCAGCCGGCAAGCATCGTTGTCCTGGCGGCCTATTGTTTCAACAACGTTCGCCTGTTGCTGCTTTCCGGCATTGGAGAGCCGTATGACCCGAATACCGGCCGTGGCGTGGTCGGTCGCAATTATGCGTATCAGTCGATTGGGCGCGTTGATCTGTTCTTTGATGATCGTGAGTTCAACCCGTTCATCGGTGGCGGCAACATCAATACTTCGATCGACGATCTTGATGGCCACGTGAACGACCGCGCGCAGCTGGGTTTCGTTGGCGGAGTGTGCGCCAGCGTGGCCAACCGGGGCGCCACGCCATTGATCGGAAAACCGGTGCCGCCCGGCACGCCCCGCTGGGGCCCCGCCTGGAAGAAGGCGGTTGCGCACAACTACCTGCGGACCTTCTCGATCGTGGCCAGCGGCTCATGCATGAGCTATCGGCAGAACTATCTGGATCTGGATCCTGCTTACAAAGATGCCTACGGCCTGCCTTTGTTGCGGATGACTTTTGACTGGCACGACAACGAACGCAAGCTGCTTCAATGGTCCAACGAACGCTGCATGGAAATCGCGCGAGCCTGCAATCCCGCTAGTTACCATGCGCGCCCCGTTCCGGGTAAATACAGCGTCGTGCCGTACGGCGGCACCCATAACGTGGGCGGCGCGGTCATGGGCCTTGATCCGAAAACCAGCGTCGTGAACAAGTATCTGCAGTCCTGGGACGTTCCAAACTTGTTCGTCGTTGGTGGCAGCGCCTTTCCGCAAAATGCGTCGAACGGGCCAACGGAAACGATTGGCATGCTGGCGTGCTGGACGGCCGATGCGATCAAGGAGTCTTATCTCGGGCGGCCTGGGCCTTTGATGTAAAGACCATCATGAAAAAACCCGCCGTGACGGCGGGTTTGCGTGGAGTGCAAGCAGCTTACGCGGCGCGCTTGCGCCTTGCAGCGGCGAGGCCGACCAGGCCGAGGCCGAGCAGGGACAGGGTGACGGGGGCAGGCACCGCCACGCTCGCGGCATTCACGACGATGTTGTCGATGTTGTAGCTGGTGACGCCAGCCGCCGGCGTCATGATGATGGTGAGGCTGTCGATCACCGCTGCGCTGCTGGAAAGGATCGTGCTGAAGCCCGTGCTGCCGAGTGTTCCGGAGAGGTCGAACACGGTCGACCCGAGCAGTGAGCCGACGAAGTTGTATGTGGTGCCCGCGGCGACGTTACTGGACAGGTCGACCGCATCGAAGGTGAACGTTCCGCCGGTGACCGTTATTTCGCGCGGGCCGGCCATTCCATAAAAGGGACCGGAAAAGATCGACGGGATGGCATTGCCGTATATCTGGCCAGTCAGCCAACCAGCCCCTGGGGTGACGGTGTAGCCGCCTTCCACGTAAGGCGAGGTGAAGGGCGCCTCATTTGCGCCGGCCAGATTGTCGAAAGTGATCACGGCGGCGGAGGCGGGCGCGGCCAGCACGAGGGCTGTTATGCAAGCGGCGAAATACTGCGACCAGCGCTGAATCATGATTGTCTCCGTGGCGTTGATGAGCTTCGGCGCGGATCAAAGCAAGATTCGTGACAAATTTCCTTGTACCTTGCTAATCAATGAGTTAGCGAAGCGGCCGTATCGGGCGAGAGCGGTGATGTAAAGTGCGCCGACACTCGATAAGAAAGTGCAGGATCGATGTTCGGCTCGGAAAAGCCGAATCGGACATCGCTTGGGCGATTGATCTGGAAGGGAAATTCTGGTCGGGGTGAGAGGATTCGAACCTCCGGCCTCTACGTCCCGAACGTAGCGCTCTACCAGGCTAAGCTACACCCCGAATCGGGCGCTGCAGAACGCAGCGCCGATGCGCCGATCGGCCGTGGACCATACCGTGATGGGTGGGGCGTACTGCGGCCAAGTCGGGAAAGCCGCAAATCGCCGCGCCCGGTTACCGGTCACGCTCGATCGAGTAAGTCGTCAAGTATAGCAGGGCATCGCGACAGACGGAAGCGGCGCCGTCGGGCAGCAGCGCCACGATGGTGGCGCGGGCGGCGGCGGCTTCCTGTTCGGCGCGTTGGCGCGTGTAATCCAAGGCGCCGGTGCGGCGGATGGCGGCCATGATGGCGTCGAACTCGTCGGCTGAGCCTTGCTCGATGGCGTGGCGTACCAGCGCGCGTTCGGCCTCGGTGCCGCGCTGCATCACGTGGATCAGCGGCAGCGTGGGCTTGCCTTCGCGCAGATCGTCGCCGACGTTCTTGCCGATGTCGCCGGTGACGCCGGAGTAGTCGAGCACGTCGTCGATCAACTGGAACGCGGTGCCCAGGCGGCGGCCGTATTCGGCGGCGGCTTCCTCGGCGGCCGGCGCCACGCCGCAGAGCATGGCGCCGATCTGCGCGGCGGCCTCGAACAGCCGCGCCGTCTTGTAGCGGATGACCTGCATGTAGCGCGCTTCGTCGACGTCGGGGTCGTTGCAGTTCATCAACTGCAACACCTCGCCTTCGGCGATGGTGTTGGTGGCGTCAGCCAGCACGCGCATGATGCGCATGTCGTCGACCTCGACCATCATCTGGAACGAGCGCGAATACAGGAAGTCGCCGACCAGCACCGAGGCGGCGTTGCCGAACGCCGAATTGGCGGTCTGGCGGCCGCGGCGCAGCGCGGATTCATCGACGACGTCGTCGTGCAGCAGCGTGGCGGTGTGGATGAATTCGATCACCGCCGCCAGCAGATAGTGATGGCTCACTCCCTTGTAACCCAGCGCCCGTGCGAACAGCAGCAGCAGCAACGGACGCATCCGCTTGCCGCCGGCGCCGATGATGTAGTCGGCCACGGTGTTGATCAACGCGACTTCGGAACCGAGGCGCTGGCGGATGAGGCGGTCGGTCTCGGCCAGGTCGGAGGCCAAGACTGGGAAGAGTTCGGCGGGTTTCATGAAGAGTGTGGCCGTGAGGGGGCCGTGAATCGACGATTATAGACGGGCTGCGGCCTGGTGTTCGGTGCCGGCGGCGGTGGCGCCGCTTGCGTGCGTGGGCGCGTCACGGCGCGTCACACGGTGCCGCGCAGTGGCTGCGCGGCGTGTAGAGCGCTGCGCCGAAGCTTTGACCCGCGGCTGGATTTGTCGGATAATTATGGGTTTCGGTTCGGTTGAGCGTGGCCGCGCCGGGTTTTCTAACGCACGCTTGAGAAGAGGTTCCCATGTACGCGGTCATAAAAACCGGCGGCAAGCAGTACAAAGTCGCTGCCGGCGAAAAGATCAAAGTAGAACAGATGCCGGCGGACATCGGGGCTGAAATCACGATCGACCAGGTTCTGGCGGTCGGCGCTGGCGACCAGGTTTCGGTCGGCACGCCGCTGGTGTCAGGGGCGACGGTTTCGGCTACGGTGCTTTCCCACGGTCGTCACGACAAGGTGCGCATTTTCAAGATGCGTCGCCGCAAGCACTATCGCAAGCAGCAGGGCCATCGCCAGAACTACACCGAGCTGTTCGTCAGCAAGATCGCTTCGGCGCTCGGCGAGACGACGGCCGAGCTGCCGGTCAAGAAATCGGCGCCGGCTGCGGCCGCTGCCTAAGCTAGTAGTAACAGGGGTCAGACACCATGGCACAGAAAAAGGGCGGCGGCTCTACGCGAAATGGCCGCGACTCGCAGCCGAAGATGCTGGGCGTGAAGGCATTCGGCGGCGAAACGGTCAGCGCCGGTTCGATCATCGTGCGCCAGCGCGGCACGCGCTTCCATCCGGGCCGCAACGTCGGCGTCGGCAAAGACCACACGCTGTTCGCGCTGGTCGACGGGCAAGTGCGGTTCTCGGTCAACGGCCCGCGCTCGCGCAGCACGGTCAACATCGAGCCGCAGCAGTAACGCGCGCAACCGCGGTATCGGAGAAAGCCCCGCCGCGCGGGGCTTTTTTCGTCTGGGCGGTCGCTTCGGACCGGCCGCGACGGCCACCCAAGGCCAGGCCAGAACGGGCACCATCATGAAGTTCATTGACGAAGCACACATCGAAGTGACCGCCGGCGACGGAGGCGCGGGGATCGTGTCGTTTCGTCGCGAAAAATTCATCCCCAGGGGTGGCCCCGACGGCGGCGACGGCGGCCGCGGCGGCAGCATCTGGGTCGAGGCCGACCGCAACCTGAACACGCTGGTCGACTACCGCTATCAGCGCAAGTTCATCGCCCGCAATGGCGAGCGCGGGCGCGGTTCCGATCAATATGGCGCGGCGGCCGACGACATCGAGCTGCGTGTGCCGGTGGGCACGCAGATCCGCGACGAAGACAGCGGCGAGCTGGTGGCCGACCTGACGCAGCACGGCCAGCGTGAGCTGCTGGCCAAGGGCGGCGACGGTGGCTTCGGCAACATCCGGTTCAAGTCGAGCACCAACCGGGCGCCGCGGCAATCGACGCCGGGCCATCCGGGCGCGCACCGGCGGCTGCATCTGGAACTGAAGGTGCTGGCCGACGTGGGCCTGCTCGGCTTGCCGAACGCCGGCAAGTCGACGCTGATCGCGGCGATCAGCAACGCGCGACCGAAGATTGCCGATTATCCGTTCACCACGCTGCATCCCAACCTGGGCGTGGTGCGTGTCGGGCCCGAGAAGAGTTTCGTGGTGGCCGACATTCCGGGCCTGATCGAAGGCGCGGCCGACGGCGCGGGGCTGGGGCATCGCTTTTTGCGGCACTTGCAGCGTACGCGGCTGCTGCTGCATCTGGTCGATCTGATGCCGTTCGATCCGAACGCCGATCCGGTGCGTGATGCGCGCGCGATCGTGCGCGAGTTGGCCAAGTACGATCCCGAGCTGGCGGCCAAGCCGCGCTGGCTGGTGCTGAACAAGATCGACATGATCCCGGCCGAAGAACGGCGCGCCAGGATAGATGACTTCGTCAAGCGTCTGGCCGGCCGCGGGCGCAGCGCGATGCCGATCGAGCGCGTGTTCGCGATCTCGGGCTTGACGCACGAAGGCTGCGAGCCGCTGTGCCTGGCGGTCAATGAGTATCTGGAACGTATTCGCGCGGACGAGGCGGGGGCCGATGCCGATGTGCGCTTCGATCGCGACATGGCTGATGTGCCTGCGTCTGAAAGTGCGCAGGTGTCCGCGGCACGTGCGCATGAAGGCGATGCTGGGCCGCGTGGCGATGGTGGCGATGTCGTGCGCGATGGCGATGATCGCTGAGCGAGGCGCGTATGGCAGATGAGACTCTCCAGTCGCGCCGCGCCGCGGTGAAGGATGCGCGCCGCGTCATCGTCAAGGTGGGGTCGAGCCTGGTCACCAACGAGGGCCGCGGGCTCGACGCGACCGCCATCTCGTTATGGGGCCGGCAGATCGCGGCGCTGCGCGCGCTGGGCAAGGAAGTGGTGATGGTTTCCTCGGGCGCAGTGGCCGAGGGCATGAAGCGGCTGGGCTGGTCGAAGCGGCCGAAGGCGATTCATGAATTGCAGGCTGCCGCTGCGGTGGGACAGATGGGGTTGGCGCAGGTCTATGAATCGTGCTTTCGCGATCACGGCCTGCAGACGGCGCAGGTGCTGCTCACGCACGACGATCTGTCGGATCGCAAACGCTACCTGAACGCGCGCGCGACGCTGCTGGCGCTGCTCGAACTGGGCGTCGTGCCGATCATCAACGAGAACGACACGGTGGTCACCGACGAAATCAAGTTCGGTGACAACGACACCTTGGGCGCGTTGGTGGCCAATCTGATCGATGCCGACGTACTGGTGATCCTGACCGATCAGCAGGGGCTGTACACGGCCGATCCGCGCCGCGATCCGGATGCGGTCTTCTTGTCCGAAGTGGTGGCCGGCAGCGCCGAGCTGGAGACAATGGCCGGCGGCGCCGGCAGTTCGATCGGCAAGGGCGGCATGATCACCAAGGTGCTGGCAGCCAAGCGCGCCGCCGGTGGTGGTGCGCACACGATCGTTGCCTCGGGGCGCGATGCCGACGTGCTGGTGCGATTGGCGGCCGGCGAGTCGATCGGCACGCAGTTCGTGGCCTCGATGCCGCGGCTGGCGGCGCGCAAGAAGTGGCTGGCCGATCATCTGCAGCTGCGCGGCTCGGTGACGCTGGATGCCGGCGCGACCAGCGCGCTGCTCAACGCCGGCAAGAGCCTGCTGCCGATCGGCGTGGTCGAGGTCAGCGGCGAATTCGAGCGCGGCGAAGCGGTGGCGATTCGCGATCCGGGTGGGCGCGAAATCGCACGTGGGCTGATCAATTATTCGAGCTCGGAGGCGCGGCTGATCATGCGGCGCCCGTCTTCGGAAATCGAGTCGATTCTGGGCTTCACCGAAGAACCGGAGTTGATACATAGAGACAATCTGGTCCTGCGCTGAAAGCGCAGGACCAGATTGCGGCGTAGGCTAACTTGCCGCAGGCAAGTTAAGCCCGCGCAGCGGGCGGCCGGAGCCACAATGTACTCGTGCGCTAAAAGCGCAGGACCAAATTGCGGCGCAGGCTAACTTGCCGCAGGCAAGTTAAGCCCGCGCAGCGGGCGGCCGGGCCGGTGGTGTCAGGCGCTAGCTAATGCGGCGACGCCGACGGCTTCGCCGTCTGCCGTCATCTCCTGCGCTTCGTCTACCGTGACTACGCGCCGGTTTTCGCAGAAAAAGCGCAGGCCCGAGCGGTTCTGCTCATACAGGCGATTGGCGGCGGCCAGCGCTTCGGAACTGTCGAACAGCGCGGTCAGCGAATTGATGCTGGCGCTGACGGTGTCGGGCGCTTCGGCATGGGTCATATTCATTGTTGCTCTCCATGAGTCGATGCCATGCCAGACTAGGATCGGCGGCAGTTCATGATGAGCGCGGGGGAACGAACGCCGCCGATTCGATGACAGGCGTCGACCCATGCGGGCCGAACGTTGCAGGCGGGCGACGTTGTAGCGGATGAACGGTCGGCAGACGGGATGGCCGGTTTCGTGCGCGGCTGGCGAGGCCAAGGCCCGCGCAGCGCGTGCCATGGCCGTACAGCGCAATGTCTTCAAAGCGCCATGTTTTCGTTGGTCAGCGTCGTCTTCTTCACATGCACGCCGATGATCGCGAGCACGAAATCGGGATCGGCCGGCCGCAGCAGCTGCTCGGATTCGACGGTGACCTTGGTGACCAGTGAATCGTCTTCGAGCACGCAGAAGAACGGGCTGGGTTCGGCGACGTCGCCGGGATCCTGCCGGCCTTCATTGGCGCCGCGCGGCACGCGCAGGCCGTCGAGCAGCGTCTTCAAGCGGTTGTCGATGTCGCCGCCGTCGGTGATCAGCGTGCCGCGCGGCTGCTGGCGAAACAGCAGCACCGACAGCTCGGCATAGAGATTGAGCCGGCGCGACACCAGCGGCGCGAAACGCAGCCCGTCTTTCTCGACGATGATCGACGAAGGCGCCGCCATCGGCGGATAGGCGAGCAGCCGCTCGCGCGCCTGGGCCAGCGGCGGTTCGCCCCACAGGCGCTCGAGCTGTGGATGCAGCGCGCGGCGGATGTCCCACTTGTGCGGGGCCCTGGCGCCTTGCCCGTGCAGCGGGCCTTCGTAGACCAGTCGGAATTCCATCGGATTGCAGCTTGCGTTCGCGCGCCCTTGCTCAGCGCAGCATGGCCAGATCGTAGCCGTTGCCGCGCCGCACGACGCGGCCGATGGCCGGCGTCGGCCAGTGTGCAGCGCCGACGATCCAGTTGCCGTCGACGGCGGCGTCGAGCAGGCGGCGCCGCGTCTGGCGAGCCAGGTCGGCGTCCATGTCGAAGGCGACGGCCCAGTCGGGGTTGCGCACGAACAATGCCGGAATGTTGGTCAGGTCGCCGAGATAGACGAAGGTCTGCCCGCCGGCTCGCAGGCTGAATGCGGTGTGGCCCGGCGTGTGGCCGTAGGCGGCAATCGAGCTGATGCCCGGCAGCGGATCGCGGCCGGGTTCGAAGCGCTGCACCGACGCGGCGATCGGCCCGAACACGCGGCGCACGCCCTGAAAGCCGCCGCGGGCGTTCTCCGGCGCGGCGGCCATGCGTGCGTCGTCCATCCAGAAGTTCCATTCGGGGGCGGGCACGTGGATGCGCGCTTTCGGATAGGCCAGCGCGCCGTCGCGGTTGCGCAGCCCGTTGATGTGATCGCCGTGGAAATGCGAGATCAGCACTGCGTCGATCGAGGCGGGATCGATGCCGGCGGCGCGCAGATTGGCTTGCACCCGGCCGGCGGTGGCCGCGCCGAACTGGCCGTTGCCGGAATCCATCAGCACGCGCCGGCCGCCGCTTTCGACGACGAAGGCGCTGAACGTCAAGGTGAGCTGATCGGTGGGCAGCCCGGCTTCCTTCAGCGCTTGCTGCACCTGCGCCAGCGATGCGTTGCGGACGAAATTGGCATCGAGCGGGCGGGCGGCGCTGCCGTCGCTGATCGAGGTGATCGTGGTGTCGCCCAGGCGGATGCGATAGACGCCGGGCGCGACGGTACTGCCGGATACCGCCGAGGCGCGGGGGCCGGCGCAGCCGGCGGCCCAGGGCAGCAGCGAAGTGGCGGCCAGGCCAAGGCCGGTGCGAGCAAACTGGCGACGAGACAGGCTCATGAGTCTTCTCCGATCGATGTATGGGGTAGTGAAAACCGCTGCTGCGGCCGCACGGCACCGCAGGCGAAGACTACCAAGCGATTGCGCTCTATGAACATATCCCGAAGGCCTTGGGCCGGACTCACGCGGGGGCGATCGTAGGGTGAACACGCCCCAACTGGTAAGTTGGCGGTTTCAACCTACCCTGACCCGCCAAGGAGTTTATCGCCATGACCGAAGCCAAAGCCGCCGTGCGCACCGAGCGCGACACGTTCGGCCCGATCGACGTGCCCGCCGACCGGCTGTGGGGCGCGCAGACGCAGCGTTCGTTGCAGTTCTTCGCGATCTCGACCGAGAAGATGCCGCCGGAGCTGATCCGTGCGCTGGCGCAGGTGAAGCGGGCGGCGGCGCGCGTCAACCGGGGGCTCGGTCTGCTGGATGCGGCCAAGGCCGACGCCATCGTGCGCGCCGCCGACGAGGTGCTGGCCGGCGCGCACGACGGCGAGTTTCCGCTGTCGGTGTGGCAGACCGGCTCGGGCACCCAGTCGAACATGAACATGAACGAGGTGCTGGCCAATCGCGCCTCGGAACTGCTGGGCGGGCCGCGCGGCACGCAGCGGCTGGTGCATCCCAATGATGCGGTGAACATGGGGCAATCGTCGAACGACGTGTTCCCCACCGCGATGCACGTGGCGGCGGCGCAGGCCGGCGCGGCGCTGCTGCCGGCGCTCGACGCGCTGCGCGCCACCTTGCAGCGCAAGGCCGATGAGTTCGCCGACGTGATCAAGATCGGCCGCACCCATCTGCAAGACGCTACGCCCTTGACGCTGGGCCAGGAGATCTCAGGCTGGGTGGCGCAACTGGCGATCGCGCGGCGTGCACTGGAACAGGCGCTGCCAGCCGTGCACGAACTGGCGATCGGCGGCACGGCGGTGGGCACCGGCCTGAATGCGCATCCCGAATTCGGCGCGCGCGTGGCGGCTGAGCTGGCCGATCAGACCGGCGTGCCGTTCAGCGCCGCGCCGAACCGCTTCGCGGCGCTGGCCGGCCATGAGCCGATCGTCGCCCTGCATGGCGCCTTGAAGACGCTGGCGGTGGCCTTGACGAAGATCGCCAACGACGTGCGTTGGCTGTCGAGCGGGCCGCGCTCGGGATTGGCCGAGATCCGTATCCCCGAGAACGAACCGGGCAGCTCGATCATGCCGGGCAAGGTCAATCCGACGCAGTGCGAGGCCTTGACGATGCTGTGCGCGCAGGTGATCGGCAACGACACGGCGATCGCGATCGGCTCGGCTTCGGGCAATTTCGAGTTGAACGTCTACAAGCCGATGATCGTGCACGCCTTGCTGCAGAGCCTGCGGCTGCTGAGCGATGGCATGCGCAGCTTCGACGCCCATTGCGCGGCCGGCATCGAAGCCGACCGCGGCCGCATCGCCGAGCTGCTGGACCGTTCGCTGATGCTGGTGACGGCGCTGGCGCCGCACATCGGCTATGACCGCGCCGCCGAGATCGCCAAGCGCGCGCACCGCGAGGGCACGACGCTGCGCGAAGCGGCGCTGGCGTCGGGGCATGTGAGCGGCGAGCAGTTCGATCAGTGGGTGCAGGCGCGGGCGATGATCGGGCCGACGCCTACGGCTTGATGTCGGCCTTGCTCACCACCGGCCGCCACTGCTCGATCTCGTCGCGGATCAGCTTCTCGAACTCGGCCGGCGTGCTGCTGCGGGCTTCGACGTTGCGATCGGCGAACATCTTGCGCACGTCGGGCGCACCGATGGCCTTGACGAGCGCGGCATGCATGCGCTGCATGATGTCGTCGGGCAGGCCCTTGGGCGCCAGCACGCCGAACCAGGCTTGGCTGCTGAAGCCGGGCACTTCCTCGGCCACCGCGGGCAGCCCGGGCAGCACGTCGGTGCGTTGCGGGGTGGCCACCGCCAGATAGCGGATGCGGCCGGCCTGCCGCATGCTGGCGCCGTCGAGCCCGGTGACGAAGGCCGCATGCAACTGGCCGCTGCCGAAGGCCACCACCATCGGCGCGCCGCCGGTATACGGGATGTGCTGCATCTTCAGCTTGGCCAGGTCGTTGAAGTATTCGCCCGTCAGGTGCGACAGCGAGCCGGGGCCGACCGAGCCGTAGTTCAGCGCCGAGCCCTGCTCGCGCGCGTAGGTCAGGAATTCCTTCAGCGTCTTGTGCGGGCTGTCGGCAGGCACGGCCAGGATCATCGGCACGATGGCCACGGTCGACAGGGGCCGCAGATCCTGCAGCGAGTCATAGGACAGCTTGCGTACCAGCCCGGCCAGTGCGTTGGGGCCGCTGTTGCCGAACACGAAGGTGTAGCCGTTGGGCGCCGACCTGACGGCGGCCTCGGTGCCCACCGTGCCGCCCGCACCGGCGCGATTCTCGACGATGATGGGCTGACCCAGGATCTCGGACAGCGGATGCTGGATGGCGCGCGCCAACTGGTCGGTGGTGCCGCCGGCCGGGTACGGAACGATGATGCGGATGGGCTTGGACGGCCAGACGTCTTGCGCCATGGCGGCCGGCGTACACAGGGCGGCGGCGACGGCCGGGATGGCAAGCGTCAGCAGCCGCCGACGGGCGGTTCGGATGGTCATGCAGGTCTCCTCCGCGGCGTTGCCGCATTCTTGGAACTGAGCCTTCGCGGGAACGAAGCCTTATTATTATATTAAAGGATCAACCAATCTAGAAGGATCAACCAATCAAACAAGCAATCGGCGGTATAGTCACCGGGCTGCCGATGGAGGGCGTCGCCGCCCTCCGGATCCCCGCAGTGCATCGCAACACCGTATCGCCAGGCTCAGATCCACCCATGAACACCGCCTCCGCCGCCTCGCCGTTTCCGCGCTTCAAGGCGATCACGCCGCAACGTGCCTTCGAGGAGATCGCCACCCAGATCCGCGGTCTGGTGGCCAGCGGGCAGCTGCGGCCCGGCGATCGTCTGCCGCCCGAGCGCGAGCTGGCGTCGATGTTCAAGGTCAGCCGCAACACGCTGCGCGAGGCGCTGCGGGCGCTGGAGCTGGCCGGCATGATCGAATCGCGCAAAGGCGCCGGCGGCGGCGCCTTCGTGCGGCCGGGCAGCGGGCACGTGGTGGTGGGGGGCATGCGCGACCTGTATCACCTGGGCACGATCACGCCTGAGCACCTGACCGAAGCCCGCGTCTGGTTGAGCGAGCTGGTGGTGCGCGTGGCCTGCGAGCGTGCCGACGACGATGATTTCGCGGCCTTGCAGGCCAATGTCGAAGCCACCATGCGCGCCGATGCGGCCGGCGACTTCGACGAGCGGCAGCGGCTGAACCGCGAGTTCCACCTGATCCTGGCGCGCGCCACGCGCAACCCGATCATCGCGATCACGATGGAAGCGGTGATGGAAGTGCTGGGCCACTTCATCGCGCAGATCGGGCCCAGTTCGAATCCGTTCACGCTGCCGTCGCGCGAGCGCTTTCTGCGCCATCTGCGCTCGCGCAATGCCGATGCGGCGGTGGCCGAGATGTCGCAGTTCCTCAAGGAAATGCAGGATGCATATCTGGCGCGCTGGAATGCGCTGGGGCCGGTGGACGCGGCGGCGCGCAGGGCGTAGAGGGCGCAGGGCGCAGGGCGCGGCTCAACCCGGCGCGGGCGCCCCGGGGCTGGCCCACTGCAACAGCGTATACGGCGGATCGGCCTCGTCGTGCGCTTCGAAAACGCCGTGCACCTCGGCGCCGATCTGCACTGGCTGCCTGGGATCGCCCAGTAGATTGCCGAGCATGCGTACGCGGCCGGCCTGCGGCAGTTCGACCAGCACCACCAGATAGGGCACATGCCCCGCCAGCACCGGATGCGCGGGATGCCAGACGCGCTCCCAACTGAAGATGCGGCCGCGCGGCTCGACCTCGACCCAGTCCGGATCGAAGGCGTGGCAGCGGTGGCAGAGCCATTCCGGGCCGAACTGCCAAGTGGCGCAGTGGGCGCAGCGCTGCACCAGCAGGCGGCCCGCGCGCAGGCCGGCCCAATAGGGCGCTGACAGGCCGTCGCGCTCGGGAGCCGGCGGCGGCAGCCCGGGGGGCAGATAGGTCGGGCTCATAAGGCGTTCTCCGACCCCAGCAGCAGACTGCTGGCGGGCGTGACCATCGGCCCGCTGATGACTAGCGATACGTCATGCCGCCGGGCCTGGCTGGTCGATTGGCCGCGGATCTGGCGCACCGCCTCGACCACCAGTTCGAAGCCTTGCAGATAGCACTCGGCAAGGTTGCCGCCGCTGGTGTTCAGCGGCAGTCGGCCGTCGGGCGCCAGCAGGTTGTCGAGCTGCAGGAAGTCATTGGCCTGCGCCGGCGCATAAAAGCCGTGCTCGGCCAGCGCCATCACAACCGCGCCGGTGAAGTTTTCACAGCGTTGCACGTTGCCGACGTCGGCCGGCCCGATGCCGGCCATCGCGTACAGGTCGC
>JAFKGG010000033.1 GCA_017307915.1 Burkholderiales bacterium
GTCTGAAGAGGCGGCCAAGAAGCGCGGCATCAAGACGCGCGGCGACGCCGCCGACAGCGGCTGGCGCGGCCCGAAAGGCCGTGGCGGCGGTCATCGCGACCGGCACGACTCGGGCTCGATGCAGCAGATGTCGAACGAGCCGATCGTGCGCGAAGTGCACGTGCCCGAAACCATCACCGTGGCCGACCTGGCGCACAAGATGTCGGTGAAGGCCGCCGAAGTCATCAAGACGATGATGAAGCTCGGCCAGATGGTCACCATCAATCAGGTGCTCGATCAGGACACGGCGATGATCGTGGTCGAGGAAATGGGCCACAAGGCGCTGGCCGCCAAGCTCGACGATCCCGAGGCCTTCCTGGAAGAGAAGGCCGAGCACGCCGATGCCGAGCGCCTGCCGCGGCCGCCGGTGGTGACCGTGATGGGCCACGTCGACCACGGCAAGACCTCGCTGCTCGACTACATCCGGCGCGCCAAGGTGGCGGCCGGCGAGGCGGGCGGCATTACGCAGCACATCGGCGCTTATCACGTCGAAACGCCGCGTGGCGTCGTCACCTTCCTGGACACGCCAGGCCACGAGGCGTTCACGGCGATGCGTGCGCGTGGCGCCAAGGCCACCGACATCGTCATTCTGGTGGTGGCGGCCGACGACGGCGTCATGCCGCAGACGATCGAGGCGATCCATCACGCCAAGGCGGCCGGCGTGCCGCTGGTCGTGGCAGTGAACAAGATCGACAAGCCCGAGGCCAACCCCGATCGCGTCAAGCAGGAGCTGGTCTCGCACGAAGTGGTGCCGGAAGAATACGGCGGCGACGTGCCGATCGTGCCGGTGTCGGCCAAAACCGGCGCGGGCATCGACGATCTGCTCGAAAACGTACTGCTGCAGGCTGAGGTTCTCGACTTGAAAGCGGTGCGCGACGGTGCGGCCAAAGGTCTGGTCATCGAAGCGCGGCTCGACAAGGGCCGCGGCGCGGTGGCGACCGTGCTGGTGCAGTCGGGTACGCTCAAGCGCGGCGACGTCGTGCTGGCCGGCTCCTCGTTCGGTCGCGTGCGCGCCATGCTCGATGAAAACGGCAAGCCGGTCACCGAGGCCGGCCCGTCGATCCCGGTCGAGATCCAGGGGCTGCAGGACGTGCCGGCCGCGGGCGAGGAAGTCATGATGCTGGGCGACGAGCGCAAGGCGCGCGAGATCGCGCTGTTCCGCCAGGGCAAGTTCCGCGACGTCAAGCTGGCCAAGCAGCAGGCCGCCAAGCTGGAGAACATCTTCGATCAGATGTCGGCCGGCGAGGTGAAGACGCTACCGCTGATCGTCAAGTCCGACGTGCAGGGTTCGCAGGAAGCGCTGTCGCACGCGATGCAGAAACTGTCGACCAGCGAGGTCAAGGTGCAGATCGTGCACCAGGCGGTGGGCGGCATCAGCGAGAACGACGTCAACCTGGCGATCGCCTCGAAGGCGGTCATCATCGGCTTCAACGTGCGCGCCGACCAGCAGGCCAAGCGGCAGGCCGAGGCCAACGGCATCGACATTCGCTACTACAACATCATCTACGACGCGGTGGATGACGTGAAGGCGGCGATGTCGGGGCTGCTCTCGCCCGAGCAGAAGGAAGAGGCGCTGGGCCTGGTCGAGATCCGCCAGATCATCCGTGTGCCGAAGGTCGGCAACGTCGCCGGTTGCATGGTGCTCGAAGGCGTGGTGCGGCGTGGCGCCAAGGTGCGGCTGCTGCGCGACAACACCGTCATCTGGACCGGCGAACTCGATTCGCTCAAGCGTTTCAAGGACGACGTGCGCGAAGTCAAGGACGGCTTCGAGTGCGGTCTGTCGCTGAAGGGCTACGACGACATCAAGGAAGGCGACCAGCTCGAAGTGTTCGAAGTCAAGGAGGTCGCGCGCACGCTGTAAGGCGTGCGTCGCGGGCAGGGCAGGCATGGTCATCAGGCATCAACCGGGCGGCGTCAGCCGCAGCGTGCGGGTCACCGAACAGGTGCACCACGAACTCGCCGAGCTGGTGCGCGGCGAGCTGAAAGACCCGCGCGTCGGCTTGGTGACGATCACCGGCGTCGAGCTGACGCCCGACTATGCCTATGCCACCGTGCACTTCAGCGTGCTGCCCGACGACGAGGCCACTGTTGCCAATACCTTGGCGGGGCTACGCAACGCCGCCGGCTTCCTGCGTTCGCAACTGGGCCGGCGCGTGCGTATCCACACCACGCCGCAGCTGCGCTTCGTGCACGACGTCTCGACCGAACGTGGCATCGAGATGTCGAAGCTGATCGACGAAGCCAACCGCCGCCACGCCGACGATTAGGACGCGTTCACACTACGTTCCGGCGCCGTGAGGATCGGCGCATGGCGGCCGCGCCCGTAGCGGCTGCCGGCCTGCATGCACTGCGCGGCCCGTGCCGCGCCGCCGTGCCCGTTTGACATGAACAAGCCCCGCAGACAACCTAGGGATCGGATCGATGGCGTGCTGCTGCTCGACAAGCCGCACGGCCTGAGCTCGAACGACGCGCTGATGCGTGCGCGGCGGCTTTTGAACGCCGCCAAGGCCGGCCATGGCGGCACGCTCGATCCGATGGCCACCGGTCTGCTGCCGCTGATGTTCGGTGAGGCCACCAAATTCGCCGACGATTCGCTGGCCGCCGACAAGACCTACCTGGCCGAGCTGACGCTGGGCGTAGCCACCGATACCGCCGACGCCGAGGGCCGCCCGATCGCTCAGCGCGAGGTGCGCTGCGACGAGGCGCAGTTTCGTGCGGCAGCGGCCGCTTTCGTCGGCGAAATCGAGCAGACGCCGCCGATGCATTCGGCGCTCAAGCGCGACGGCAAGCCGCTGTATGAATACGCGCGCGCCGGCATCGAGGTCGAGCGCGCGGCGCGGCGGGTAACGATCCATGCGATCGAAGTGCTCAGCTTCGCGGCACCCGTGGCGGTGATCCGCGTAAGTTGCAGCAAAGGCACCTACATTCGCACGCTGGCTGCCGACATCGGCGAACGGCTGGGCTGCGGCGCGCACCTGAGCGGACTGCGGCGCGAACGCGTCGGTGCGCTGGCGGTGGCCGATGCGATCACGCTGCCGGCGCTCGAAGCGCTGGCACCGGCGGAGCGCGCTGCGCGGCTGGCACCGGTCGATGCCTTGCTGGCCGGCTTGCCGCAGGTACGGCTCGATGCGGCATTGGCGGCGCGCTTTTTACACGGCCAGCGGCTGCATGCATCCGTCGAGGCGGGCGAGGCCTCGGCAGAGCCCGCGCTGGCGGCCACGCCTGCCGCGCAGGGGCCGGTCGGCCCCCGCACCGGCAATGCCGCCCCCCGCGTGCGCGTCTACCATGCCGAGCGTCTGCTGGGCGTCGCCCAGCGCCGCGCCGACGGCCTGCTGATCCCGCTGCGCCTGATCGCCACTGGCGCAGCCGATGAACCTCGAAACATTCCCGTCGCGAGCCACTGAGATGCTTGCGCTACCCCATACAACGAAGCGGAACCTCCTCTCATGACGACGCCAGCCATCCGTAACATCGCGATCATCGCGCACGTCGACCACGGCAAGACCACGCTGGTCGATCAGTTGCTGCGCCAATCAGGCACCTTCCGCGCCAACCAGCAGGTGGCTGAGCGCGTGATGGACAGCAACGACATCGAGCGCGAGCGCGGCATCACCATCCTGGCCAAGAACTGCGCCGTCGAATACGAAGGCACGCGGATCAACGTCGTCGACACCCCAGGGCACGCCGATTTCGGCGGCGAGGTCGAGCGCGCGCTGTCGCTGGTCGACGGCGTGCTGCTGCTGGTCGACGCCGTCGAGGGGCCGATGCCGCAGACGCGCTTCGTCACCCGCAAGGCGCTGGGACTGGGTTTGAAGCCGATCGTGGTGGTCAACAAGATCGACCGGCCCGGCGCGCGCCCCGACTGGGTGGTGAGCCAGACCTTCGACCTGTTCGACAAGCTCGGTGCCAGCGAAGAACAGCTCGACTTTCCGGTCGTCTACGCATCGGCCGTCAACGGCTTTGCCGTCGACAGCCTGAAGGATCTGCCTGAGGACGGCGTGGAAGGGCCGGGCGACGCCGCCGCCGACGGCCTGTCGATGAAACCGCTGTTCGAGGCCATCCTGCGCCAGGTACCGGCACGCGCCGACGATCCCGACGGCCCGCTGCAGTTTCAGATCTCGGCGCTCGACTATTCCAGCTACGTCGGCAAGATCGGCATCGGCCGTATCAACCGCGGCCGCATCCGCAGCGGCCA
>JAFKGG010000034.1 GCA_017307915.1 Burkholderiales bacterium
TGGAAGGGGAGCAGCTTGCTCGTGCGCGTTTTTGCGCGCGTGCTGTCACACCGCCTGCCGATCAGGCCGCATTCGAGATCGGCTCGGTCAGCAAGACGATGGCGGCTTTTCTGGTGGCGGATCTGATTGAACATCGCGGCTGGACGCTCGATGATCCGATCGCCAGGCACTTGCCCGAAGGCACGCGGGTGCCGCGCTTCGAGGATCAGGAGATCCGCATCCGGCATCTGGTGAGCCACACCGCGGGGCTGCCGCGGCTGCCGCCC
The DNA here is from genome assembly GCA_017307915.1 of Burkholderiales bacterium. GTDB lineage: Bacteria > Pseudomonadota > Gammaproteobacteria > Burkholderiales > Burkholderiaceae_E > Zeimonas. Next base: position 267 of record JAFKGG010000034.1, read on the forward strand.
GGCATGGTGCCGAAGGATGTCAGCAATCCCTATGCCGATCTCAGCGAGGCCGGGCTTCTGAGCGCTCTGGCCGATACGCGCTTGGATAGGGCACCCGGTTCGACGGCGGCCTACTCCAACTTCGGAATGATGGTGCTGTCGCTGGCCGTGGCGCGCGCCCATGGCAACGATCTGGAGACGGCCTTGCGCACACGGCTGTTCGATCCGCTGGGCATGCGTCAGGCGTCGATCCGCCCGCGCGATGGCGCCGTGTGGTGGCAAGGGCATACACCTGATGGCCGGCTTGCGCCGGCCTGGACCATCGCCACCAACCTGGCCGGCGTGGGCATGGTGCGCGCCAGCCTCGACGACATGGTGGCCTACCTGCAAGCACAGATGGGTGTGACGCACACACCGCTGGCAGGGCCGATCAAGTGCACGCAGCAGCCGGTGGCCGCGGGTTTTGGCATGAACTGGTCGCTGCCCGTCGTGCGCGGGCGCGCGCTGGTGCTGCACGAGGGTGGCACAGGCGGTTTCTCGTCGCTGGTGGCGTTCGACCCCGCCGCGCGAAAAGGCGTCGTGATGCTCGCCGATACCACGCTGGCCGAGCTGGGGGGCCTGGCTGATGCGGCACTGCCGCTGCTGGTGGACCTGCCCGTCGGCACGCCTCGGCGCGCCATGCCGACGCCGCCGGATCTGCTCAAGGCCTTGCCGGGCGAGTATGAACTGGCAGCGATGAACCTGCGCCTGCGTTTGTGGGCCGAAGACGGACAGTTGAAGGCGCAGGCACAAGGCCAGGCAGCGCAGACGTTGGGCTACGACAGCCGTGGCGACTTCTATCCGCTGGCGGCCTCGTACCTGCTGCGGCCGGTGCCGGGCGAGGGCCAGGCAGGGCAGGTGAATCGGCTGCTATTGCGCCAAGGCGGTGGCGTGATCGAGGCAGTGCGCGCTGGCATCGATACCCGGCCCAGTGCGAACAATCCGGCCTGGCAGGCGTTTGCCGGCGAATACGCGTTGACGCCGCAGTTCTCGATCCGCGTATTCGAGGAGGCCGGGCAATTGAAGGTGCAGGGCACCGGGCAGCGCTCCATTTCCGCCGAACAGACCGGGCCCGATCGCATCGAGGTCAGGCACGTGGGGGCAGTCATCGAGTTTCATCGCAACGATGCGGGAGCGGTGGTGCGCGCCACGCTGATACAAGGCGGACAATCGCTCAGCGGCGCGAAGAAACCCTGAGGTGATCACCACTGCCGATTGAAAAGGAGCTCATCATGCTGCTCAAGTTTTCGTCCAATGAGGCCAAGCAATGACTGCAACCACCCTGGGGTCGGACGGCAAGCCACGCTGCCGCTGGTGCGCGGCCGCGCCGGAATTCCTGTACTACCACGATACCGAGTGGGGCTTTCCGGTCAGCGACGATCGCCGCCTGTTCGAGAAGCTGAGCCTCGAGGGATTCCAGTCGGGCCTGAGCTGGCGAACCATTCTGGCCAAGCGCGAGAATTTTCGCGCGGCATTCGAGCAGTTCGACTTCGACAAGGTGGCGCAGTTCACCGAACGCGACGTGGCGCGCCTGCTTCAAGACGCGGGTATCGTCCGCCATCGGGGCAAGATCGAAGCAGTCATCAACAATGCGCGCCGGGCGCAGGAGCTGGTCGAGCGCGAGGGATCGCTGGCGGCCTTCGTCTGGCGCTATGAACCAGACCCCGCAAAGCTGGCCGAACCCCAGACCGTATCGGAATCGGCCGAATCGCAGGCCTTGTCGAAGGACCTGAAGAAGCGCGGCTGGAAGTTCGTCGGCCCCACCACGGTCTATGCCTTCATGCAGGCAATGGGGCTGCTCAACGATCACGCTGCCGGATGCGTCATCCGGCCGGAAATCGAACGGGCCCGCAAGGCGTTCAAGCGCCCGGGGTGATGGTGGGGGCCATTGGGCGGAGCCCACAGCGTCTGTGTCGCCGCCGACGCAGCCCGCTGCCGATCTACCCGCTACCGCGCAGATCGCTATACTGATAAGTGGAGATGGCATTCCTCCCTTAACCGCCGCAACCCGCGGCTGATGATGCCTACGACTGGCCGGACAGGCCGCGTAGGTATTTGGCTGCCTGTCCTCGAGAACGACGGTCGACAGAGGACCTTGCAGTGTGGAAACCGATTCTTGCCATCGCCGTGGGCTCGGTGCTCGGCGGCCTGTTGCGCTGGGGCCTGGGCTTGAAGCTCAACAGCCTGCTGCCCAACCTGCCGCCCGGCACGCTGGCGGCCAATCTGATCGCTGGCTACGTCGTTGGCCTGGCCTTGGCCTTTTTCGCGCAGACCCCCAGCCTGTCGCCCGAGTGGCGCCTGCTGATCATCACCGGGTTCTGCGGCGGGCTTTCCACCTTTTCGACCTTCTCGGCCGAGATCGCCGGCCTGCTGCAGCGCGGCCTGTATTCATGGGCCGCCATTGCCATCGCCACCCATGTCGCGGGATCGGTGGTGATGACGCTGGCCGGCATCGCCACGCTGGTGTGGCTCAAAACCGCGTGAGGAGATCGTCATGAACGGCTACCAGATCACCTTCTTCACACAGCAGGATCGGCGCCACGCCGGCAAGCCGCTGGCCGACTGGCTGGTCCATCTGGCGGCCGAGCTGGGCCTGCGCGGCGCCACCTTGATTCCGGGCAGCGAGGGGGTCGGGCATGACCACCGCTTTCACTCAGCGCATTTCTTCGAGCTGACCGATCAGCCGCTGACGGTGCTGATGGCGGTGACGACCGACGAGGCCGAACGTCTGTTCCAGCGTTTGCGCGACGAGGGCGTGCACCTGTTCTACGTGAAGGTGCCGGTGGAGTTCGGCAGTATGGGTGATCCGAGCGACTAGTCGAGCGATCCGCCTTGCCAGGTCTGCATCGCATCCTTAGAATGCGAAGCGTTCTCATTTACTTGCGCCAACACCGCAAGCATGAGAGACCGCCGACAGGAGTGCGCCGTGTCCGCCGCCGAAGTTCCGCTGCAACAACAGGAAGTCCATGCTCTGTACCGCAACCATCATGGTTGGCTGTACGGCTGGCTGCGTCGGCGGCTGGGCGACGCCCATCATGCGGCCGATCTGGCGCATGACACTTACCTGCGCGTCATCGTGTCGGGCCGCACGCCGCTGCCGGAGCAGGCGCGCCCGCATCTGCTGCAGATCGCCAAGGGGCTGGTGATCGACCGCCATCGGCGCCTGTTGATCGAGCGGGCCTATCTCGATGCGCTCGCACTGCGCCCCGAAGCATTGGCCCCGTCGCCGGAAGAGCGGGCGTTGGCCATCGAGGCGCTGATGCGCATCGATGCCATGTTGAACGCACTGCTGCCCAAGGTGCGCGATGTTTTCCTGATGTCGCAGTTCGACGGGCTGACCTATAGCGAGATCGCTGCCCGCCAGGGTATTGCGGTGGCGACGGTGCGCAAGTACATGCTCAAGGCCATGCAGGCGTGCTATGCGGCATTGGGTAATGACCGCTTGGCCGATCAAGCCGTCGTCGATTCGCAGGGTGCCTGAGCCGAGTCGGGCACGGCACCGTCAGCGCGACCACCGATGCTTCGAGGAGCCACCCTGAGCGGCACAAGCGTGGACGATGACGCGACATCCGGCCACCTGGATGCCGCTGCGCAAGCCGCCTTGCAGTGGCAGGTCGTCTTGTGGTCGGGCGAGGTGACGCCCGAAGAGCGCCGGGCGTTCGAGCAATGGCTCGGCGACGACCCGGCGCATCGGCAGGCCTGGCAGCGCGTGCAGCGGGTGGCCGAGCAGCTTCATGCAGTCCCGTCCTCCATCGCAGCGCCCGCGCTGCGCTCGGCGCGAGCAGCAGCAGGGAGCAGAAACCGCCGCCGCGCCGTGCTGCGTAGCCTGGCGCTACTGGCCGGCGCCGGCATCGCTGCTTATGCGGTGCGCGAAACGCCGCAGTGGCAGTTTGCCACCGCTGATTACCGTACCGCGCGCGGCGAACGGCGCGAGCTGGTGCTACCCGA
>JAFKGG010000035.1 GCA_017307915.1 Burkholderiales bacterium
CGGCCCGCTCTGGCCCCAGCCGGTGATCGAGCAGTAGACGAGCCCGGGGTTGAGCGCGCGCATCGCCTCATAGCCCAGGCCCAGGCGCTGCATCACGCCCGGGCGGAACTGCTCGATCAGCACGTCGGCCCCACGCACCAGCTCGATCGCCTGGCGCACACCCTCGGGCACCTTCAGGTCGAGCGCCACCGAGCGCTTGCCCTTGTTCAGCAGTGCGAAGTTCACACTGTGCGCGCCCACGCGCGGCTGGTATGAACGCATTTCGTCGCCGCGGCCGGGGCGCTCGATCTTGATCACTTCGGCGCCGGCTTCGGCCAGCAGCAGACTGCACAGCGGGCCCGGCAGCAGCGTACTGAAATCAAGCACCGAGATGCCCGACAAGGGCGCGCGGCTCATACGGCACCGCCCATCGCGCGCTGCTTGGCCACCTGCGCGCGCCGCGCCGGGGCGTAGGGCTCCTGGGCCAGCGCCTGATACAACGCGGCGCTGACGTCGTGATGCGGGACCAGGCCAGTGCGTTCGAGCAGCGCGATCGGCCCTTCCGGGTAGCCCAGGCCCAGGCACAAGGTCTTGTCGAGATCGTCGGCGCTGGCCAGTTTCTCATCCAGGCGGCGCAGCGCGGCATTGAAATACGGGCGGATCAAGCGATCCACGATACGCCCCGGAAAATCGTTGCACACCGCCACCACCAGCCCGGCGGCCTCGAACGCGGCACGCGCGGCTTGCACCACGGCGTCCGGCGTCGCGGGCTGGCGCACCAGCTCGACCAATGGCGTGGGCTCGGCGCTGCCCAGGCGATAGCGCGCAAAACCGACCACGTTCGAACCTTCGGTGCCGCGCGATTCGCCGGTATGCACCCCCAGGCATTCGGTGCCCAGCTCGATGGCGACGAACGGGCAGGCATCGATCTGCGCAAGCCGGCGCAAGGCCGCGCCCGCCTCGCTGCCGACGATGACCGCCGCCGCACCACCCGGCTGCGCCGCTTGCAGGAACGCGTGATCAGCGGGAAACGAGCGGCTGTCGCCGGCCTGGATGATTCGATACGACGACATGGCTCAGGCTCCGTACATCTTGGTGTCTTGGTACAGGTGAAAGCCGCGGCCGCTCTTCCTGCCCAGGTGGCCGGCGGCGATCATCCGCTTGACCAGCGGCGGGCAGGCGGCGCGCGGCTCGTTCGTCAGGCCCGCCATCGCATCGCACAGCAGGCGCTGCGTATCCATGCCGATCAGGTCGAGCAACTCGAGCGGCCCCATCGGATAACCCAGCGCGGTCTTGATCGCGCGATCGATGTCGGCGGGCTCGGCCACGCCCTGCTCGACCAGGCGGATCGCATCGTTGTTGAACGGGATCAGGAAGTAATTGAGGATGAAACCCGGCGAATCCTGCGTGCGCACCGGCTTCTGGCCCAAGGCTTCGCAGAAGGCCCAGGCACGGCGCAAGCTGGCCTCGCTGGTGTTCAGCCCCGGCGACATCTCGACCAGCTTCATCAGTTGCGCCGGCAGGCAGAAATGCATGCCCACGAAACGGTCGGCACGGCCCGAGCCGCCGGCGATCTCGGTGATCGAGATGGTCGAGGTGTTGGAAGCAAAAATCGTGTGTTCGCCGCACAGCGGGTGCAGCGCCGTGAACAAGTCGTGCTTGACCTTCAGATCTTCGAACACCGCTTCGATGACGATGTCGCAGTCGGCCAGATCGGCAAGCTGCGTGGTGCCCAGCCAATTCGACATGATGGCCGGCAGCTTGTCTGCGGCCAGTTTGCCGCGTTCGACTGATTTGCGCAGGAACGCCTCGGTCTGCTTGCGCGCCTGCTGCACGGCGTGCTCGCGCTTGTCGAACACGCGAGTGCGGAAACCGGCGCGTGCGCAGACGATGGCGATGCCTGCCCCCATCGTGCCGCAGCCGGCGACGCCGACGGTCTTGATCTGTTCCATGGTTTCTCCGGAAGACGGGCCGAACCCGTCACTGCTTCTTCAGAAAACTGCGGCCGATCAGTTGGCGGTGGATCTGGTTGGTGCCTTCCCAGATCTGCGTGATCTTGGCGTCGCGCATCAGCCGCTCGACGCGATAGTCCTTGCAATAGCCGTAGCCGCCGAACAACTGCACCGCGTCGGTGGTCAAACGCATCGCCAGGTCGGTGGCACGCAGCTTCAATACCGATGCCTCGATGCCGAACTCGTCGGCGCCGGCGTCGACCGCCTCGGCCAGGCGCCACAGCCAGCCCTCGCACAGCGCCAGCTCGGCGGCCAGATCGGCCAGCATGAACTGCACCCCCTGAAACTCGAGGATGCGCCGACCCGACTGGCGCCGGTCGTTGATGTACGCGACCGTGTCTTCGAAGGCGGCGCGGGCAATGCCCAATGCGTGCGCCGCCACGCTGGGCCGCGAGCGGTTCAGCGATGCGAACAGGATGCGCAGGCCCGCGCCCGGCGCCACCAGCAGGTTCTCGCGCGGCACCAGGCAGCGGTCGAAGGCCAGCGTCGCGGTGCTGGAGGCGCGCGTGCCCATCTTGTCTTCCAGGCGCACGACGGAAAATCCCGGCGTACCCTTCTCGATGATCAGCGCCGAAATGGCCTGCTTCGGATCGTCGATACCGGCCCACTTGCCGAACACCAGATACAGATCGGCAACGTCGCCGTTGCTGATGAAGGTCTTGCCGCCTTCCACGACGATGTTTTCGCCCTGCTCGCGAAACGTCGTCTGCATGCCGGTGGCGTCGGAACCCGCGCCGGGCTCGGTGATTGCCAGCGCGCCCAGGCCGCCGTCGGCGATGCGCGGCAGCAGCCGCGCCTTTTGCTCGGGCGTACCGAATTCGATCAGCGGCTTCATGCCGTGGAAGTTGGTGGCCCAGATGATGCCGGTGGCCGCGCAGGCTTTGGAGATCTCGCGCACGCAGGCCAGATAGCACTGGTACGACAGCGGCGCGCCGCCGTAGTCCTCGGGCACGAACATGGCGTTCAGGCCCAGCGCGTTGATGTCACGCACGTTGTCCCAGGGAAACTCGCCGCTGCGGTCGTAGGCCGCGGCGCGCGGCGCCAGCCGTTCGCGGGCCAGCGCAGTCACGCTGTCGAGCAGCATTCTTTCGTCATGGCTCAGCCGCAGCGAGGCATCGAGCCGTTCGAGCATGTTCATCGTGCGTCTTGCCTCAGTGTGCAATACCTTGCGCACCGTCGAGATAAATCGTCTCGCCGGTCAGGAACGGGATGCCCAGCGTGAACAGCGCTGCGACCAGACGCGCCACCTCGTCGGCAGTGCCTGGCCGGCGAGCTGGAATGCGCTTGTCGAGGTAATCGCGCAGCGGCCCCTGCGTCAGTGCCTGATGGTTCAGATCGGTTTCGATGTAGCCGGGCGCGACGTTGACCACGCCAATGCCGGCGCCGGCCCACTCCACGGCCAGGCAGCGACTGATCGCGCCTACCGCCGCTTTCGACGCGCAATAAGCCAGGTTGTGCTTGACGCCCAGCTTGTCGAAGAACGAGCCGATGTTGACGATCAGCCCGTTGCCGCGCGCCGCCAGATACGGGTACACCGCCTGGCAACCGAGCAGCACCGAAGTGGCATTGGCCGTCATCACCGCTTCGTAGTGCTGCAGCGAAGCCGTGGCCGAGGGCTCTTGCAGATGGATGCCGGCGTTGTTCACCAACCCGGCGATCTGCAGCCCACGCGCCTGGATGTCGTCGAGTGCGGCCAGCATCGCGCCCGGCCGGGTCACGTCGCAAGCCAGCGCCAGCAGGCGGCCGGCCGCACCGTCGTTCAGCATGCCTAGCGTCGACGGCAGGTCGCCGGAACGCGACAGGCAGGCGACGCTGCTGCCGGCCTGCGCAAGCCGCGCCGCAATGGCCGCGCCGATGCCGCGGCTGGCACCGGTCACCACGATGCAGGTCGGGCTCATCAGACCCCCTTGAAGACCGGCGCACGCCGTTCGACGAAGGCTTGCATGCCCTCCGCGGCATCAGCGGTGCGATAAGCGAGCGTGGACAGGTCGGCCTCGGCACGCAAGCCCTCGGCCAGCGTGGTGGCAGCGGCACGCTGCACGGCTTCCCTGGCGAACTGCACGGCCAGCCGGCCGAAGCCGGTGAATTCGCGCGCGAAGGCGAGCGCGGCATCGACCAGCGGCGCCTCGACGACGCGGTTGACCAGTCCGATGCGCAGCGCCTCGTCGGCCTGCACCGTGCGCCCGGTCAGGATCATCTCCATCGCGCGCGCCTCGCCGATCAGCCGCGGCAGGCG
>JAFKGG010000036.1 GCA_017307915.1 Burkholderiales bacterium
CGCCGATCACCAGCGCGCGCTGCGCCATTCCGCCGCGGATCATCGAATCAGCCACCGCCAGCGCATAGGTAAAGCCGGCACACACCGCCTGCACGTCGAAGGCGGCGCCGCCGGGCGTGCCGAGCGCCTTCTGCACCAGGCAAGCGGTGCTCGGAAACACGAAATCGGGCGTCGAGGTGGCAACGATGATCAGGTCGATGTCGGTGGCCGGCAGACCGGCGGCCTGCAGCGCGCGCTGCGCCGCCTCGGTGGCCAGTTGGCTGCTGGTGACGTCAGGCTCGGCCAGGTGGCGCTGTCGGATGCCGGTGCGCTCGATGATCCATTGGTCGGAGGTCTCGATGCCGCGCTCGGCCAGTTGTGCGGCAAGCTGGGCATTGCTGACGGCGCGCGGCGGCAGATAGCTGCCGGTGCCGATGATGCGGGAATGACGTGGCGTCATGAGAAGGTCTTGACATTGGAGGGCGCCGCCGATGCGGCGCAAACCGTGCGCCGATCGGCACACAGAACACGAAAGCGAGCGCTGCGGCGGCGATCAAGCCCGGCCATCGCGCACCGCCCTTCAGGCCTTGGCGGCCGGTGCCGAAGCCGGCGCGGGGCCCGGTTCGATCGCACCGTTACCGTTTTTCCGGGCACCGTTGCCGGCCTTGTCGCTCACGACGGCCAGCCCATCGCTCATCAGCGTCAGCGTCTGCTCGATGCGCTGCAACAGGCCGTTGCGCACGGCATCGCAGGCGCGGCGCAGCGCGAATTCGAACGCATAGGCATCGGCCGAACCGTGGCTCTTGATGACCACGCCGCGCAGGCCGACCAGGCTGGCGCCGTTGTAGCGGCGATGATCGACGCGCCGCTTGAAGCGGCGCAGCACCGGATACGACAGCAGCGCCATCAATCGCGTGAACACGTGGCGCTCGTATTCTTCGCGGATGAAGCCGCCGAGCATGCGCGCCAGGCCTTCGGAAGTCTTCAGCGCCACGTTGCCGACAAAGCCGTCGCAGACGACCACGTCGGTGGTGCCTTCGTAGATGTCGTTGCCTTCGACGTTACCGTGGAAGTTCAGGCCGCTGGTGCGCAACAGCTCGGCCGCGCGCTTGACCGTGTCGTTGCCCTTGATGACTTCTTCGCCGATGTTGAGCAGACCCACCGACGGGCGTTCCTTGCCGTCGAGCGCCGTGACCAGCGCCGCGCCCATGATGCCGAACTGCAGGTAGTGCTCGGCCTCGCAATCGACGTTGGCGCCCAGGTCGAGCATCATCGTCGCGCCGCCTTTCTGGTTCGGCATCTGCGCGGCGATCGCCGGGCGATCGATGCCGGCCAGCATCTTCAGTACGAAACGCGAGATGGCCATCAGTGCGCCGGTGTTGCCGGCGCTGACACAGGCGTCGGCCTCGCCTTTCTTGACCAGCTCCACCGCTACGCGCATCGACGAATCGCGCTTGCTGCGCAGCGCCGTGGCCGGCGGGTCGTCCATCGCAACCACTTCCGAGGCGTGGCGCAGCTCGATGCGGCTGCGGTCGGCGCTCGGATGCTTGGCCAGTGCCTGCTCGATCTGGTCGGTGGGCCCGACCAGAATCAGCCGCACATCAGATTCATTTCGCAGGAAGGCAAGCGCCGCCGGCACGGTCACCGGCAGAGCGTGGTCTCCCCCCATGCAGTCGATGGCGATGCGGACGGTCACGCTGTTTGGCTCTCCCACGGCGATGTCGACGGATGCTTCAGCGCCCACCCCGGGCGGCCTCGTGCTGACACGAGCGCGACGCGGTTGGCAGCCACAGTGTAGCCGCAGCGGCTGCGCCGGTCAGGCTGTGCGCGGGTTCGCACCGCCCTGCGCCGGTCGAACGAACACGCATTCTCGGGGAGCGGACGCAGAAAAATCAGGCGTACAGGCCCGGCCGGGCTAGGCCCGGCCGGCACAGGCCCGATTGGGATACGCCCAGCCAGGACAGACTCAGCCGGGGCAGATTCGGCAAAGGCCCCCGCGGCTGGGGCAGATCCAACCGGGATAGCCCAAGGCAGGACGAACCCAGCCGCGACCGAACCGGCCCGGCAACACGCAGCCTGGGCCGAGCCAGGCTCCGGGCCGCGGCGTCGCCAGCGACACGCGCCTGAGACGCCCCCCGTACGCAGCAGCCCGATGCCCGATACGAAACGGCGGCCCTTGGGCCGCCGGACGATCTGCGCATCGAAGCGCCCATCGAGTGCTTACTCGTCGGCCTTGGTCTTGATGACCTTTCTGCCGCGGTAAAAACCGTTCGGGCTCACGTGGTGGCGCAGATGCACTTCACCCGTGGTGGGTTCGACCGCGAGAGGCGGTTTGCTCAGGAAATCGTGAGCACGATGCATGCCGCGCTTCGACGGCGACTTCTTGTTTTGCTGGACAGCCATGACAGGGCCCCGGAAAAAAGGCTAATCTCGAATGATATCAGTATTTTGCGGCATTCTGCTCACGACAGGTCAGCGGACGCTGCCGCGACGGCGTCTGCCACCGCCTATTCGGCGCCGGCCGAGGCCGGAGCAGCGGCACTCGTCGCGGCCGCTTCAGTTCAGATTGCCGCCCTCGTCGCGGCGCAAACGCTGCAGCACGGCGAACGGATTGGGCCGCTCGTCGGCAGCCACCTCGTCGGCCGCCGGATCCGCCGGGATGGCGCAATCCTCGTGCCGCACCACCGGCGGCAGCGCCATGATCGCCTCGTCTTCGATCAACTCGGCCAGATCGAAGCGGCGGCTGCCGGCGATGACGTCGAACTCGGTATCTTCCAGGTCGAGCCGCTCGGCCTCTTCCTCGCTGCGCACCAGGCGATAGCTGCGTTCGATGCTCAGCGCCACCGGCACCGGGCCCAGGCAGCGCACGCAACCGGCCGACACGGTGCCGTCGATGGCCAGACGCATGAAGTCGTCGGCGCCGCCTTCCGGCCGCGGCTCGCGCCGGGCGTGCAGCGACCACGCGAGCGCGCCGTCGGCATCGTGCAGCAGCGAGGCCAGTCGCGGCATGTCGAGCACCGGCAACTCGCCGTCGCGTGCGGCGCCGGTGCGCGCCAATTCGAAGGTATCGATCGTCAAGGGCATGGTCCTGCGTATCATAGCGGCTTGTCCGGAGCCGGCGGCCGATACCCGGGTTGGGCGGTGCCCCACCAGCACCGCCGAGCACCGGATCGCTGCCCCGGCCTCACCGGTGGCTGCCGTCTCGCCGATCTCCTCCAACGCATCCAGGTCCTACGGGCCGCCCTCCTCCGCCGTGCCTACCTCTGCACTGATCCTCGCTTCCACCTCGGGCTATCGCCGTGAGCTGCTGGAACGCCTGCGCCTGCCGTTCACCGTCGAATCGCCGCACGTCGATGAAACCGCGCTGCCCGGTGAGGCGCCGTCGCAGCTCGTGCTGCGGCTGGCGGCGGCCAAAGCATTGGCGGTGGCGAAACATCATCCGCAGGCGCTGGTGATCGGCTCGGACCAGACCGCCACCCTCGACGATGTCGCATCGATCGGCAAGCCCGGCAACCATGAGAATGCGGTGGCGCAACTGCGCGCCGCCTCGGGCCGCACGCTGCGCTTTTTGACCGCCGTGTCGGTCAAGCGCCTGGCCGACGGCTTCGATGAAGCCGCGCTGATCGAAACGCGCGTGCGCTTTCGCGCGCTCGACGATGCCGAGATCGAACGCTATCTGCGGCTGGAACGCCCCTACGACTGCGCCGGTGCGGCCAAGGCCGAAGGCCTGGGCATCACGCTGCTGGAGGCGATCGAAGGCGACGATCCCACTGCGATCATCGGATTGCCGCTGATCGCACTGACCAGCATGCTGCGCCGCGCAGGCTGCTCGCCGTTGGCGGCGGCGCAGGCTGCGGCCTCAGTCAGCCCGGCCATCCCCGGCGCCTTCACCACTACCAACTCGCCCCGCTGAAACCACCATGCCCGGCCAGCTCTGGCTGCTCCCAGTACCACTGGGCGCTGATAGCGACCCCATCCGCGTGCTGCCCGCCGATACGCTGGCGGCAATGCGCGCGCTCGACTACTTCATCGTCGAGAACGCGAAGACGGCGCGCGCATTCCTGAAGGCTGCCGGCATCACCGCGCCGCTCCAATCGCTCGACCTGCGTGAACTGAATGAGCACACGCCGCGCGAGCGCATCGCCGAGCTGCTCGCGCCGATCCTGGCTGGCCGCGACGGCGGCCTGCTATCGGAAGCCGGCTGCCCGGCGGTCGCCGACCCCGGTGCCGAGCTGGTAGCGGCGG
>JAFKGG010000411.1 GCA_017307915.1 Burkholderiales bacterium
GTTTCGCGACGATTGGTACCCCGAATACAAGGCGCATCGGCCACCGGCGCCCGATGACCTGATTCCGCAATTCGCCATGATCCGCGAGGCGGTGCATGCGTTCGACCTGCCCTGCCTCGAACAGGCCGGCTTCGAAGCCGACGACCTAATCGCCACTTACGTGCGGCAGGCCCGCGAGCGCGGCCAGAGCGCTCAGCGTGGGCGCGCGATGCACGGTGCCGCCGGCGCGTTCCATGAACGGATTGGCCGACATCGCGCGCAGCTTGCCCGGGCCCTGCCAGACCGCATCGTCGAAAATCACCAGCGCCGAAGCCGGATCGGGCAACCGCGCCAGCGCGTTGGCCATATAAACCCCGCTGTGCCCTTCGTCGGCAAAGCGCCGGCCATCGGGCCCTACCACCAGACCCGAACGCACCAGATCGTCGGCCCACGGAAACGGCCACAGCAGTTCGTTGTGCAGCGAATCGCGCGACAGCACGTGGCCGTAGAACGCCGACAATCCGGTGGCCGCGGCGCCGACCTGCTGCGCCATCCGCAATCCGTCGCCATAGCCGGTCTGCGCATTGCGCTGCTTTACCTGCGCCGGCTCGGGCGAGATGCCATGCGCCTGCAGCGCCAGCGGATTGGTCTGGAAGCCGCCGTCGGCAATGACCACTGCGTGCGCATCGACGGCGAACGGCTGGCCGTGCAGGGTGGTGCCGGCAAAGCCCACGCAGCGTTCGTCGCGCATCAGCAGTTGTTCAGCGCGATGGCCGCGCAGCACGCTGCCGCCGGCGGCGCCCAGCCGCGCTTCCAGCGTGCGCAGCATGAGATCGCCGGAACGGCCCTGCCAGCGCCGGCCGAATTGCGGCAGCGAAGGCGGTGCCAGCGTGAACTGCTGCCATGGATCGCGGCCCGAGCGCATGAAGCGTATGCCTTGCTGCTGCAACCAGCGCAGCGCGCGCAAGGCGTCGCCGGCGACGGCGTCGGTCAATGCCGGCTCGGCAGTGCCATCGGTGGCGGCGCGGATGCGCGCGGCGATCGTCTCGGGCGGATCGAGCAGGCTGTCGAGCGCGATGTGGAAGATGCCGCCGGTGAGCCGCGAGTTGCAGAGGTGGCGCGCATCGCCGAGTTTTTCGAACACGCGCACCGACAGGCCGGCTTGCGCCGCGCTGAGCGCAGCGGTCATGCCGCCGAGCCCGGCCCCCACGACGGCCAGGTCGCAGCGGTAACGGATGACGGCCGAAGCGGGCATGGTCAGCGCGGCAGCAGCGTTTCCGCCACCAGGTCGACCAGCTCGACGGCCAGCCGCACCAGGCCCCAGCCGATGGCTGCTGCCGGCACTGCCAGCACGGCGCACCACAGGTCGCCGTTGCGATACGAAAGTGCGAAGCCGATCGCCAGCACGATCAGCGCCGCCAGCCATGGCAGCACATAACCCCGACGGATCACGAAGCCGATGACCTTGAATCGATCTGGATTTTCCATAATGGAATTTAATTTATGAAAATGAATTTTATATGAGGTTCTTCTAATTCCATCACAATTTTTACGGTTGAGTTATTACGAAATTAATGACATTATAATGAAATAAGACTTTGCAATCGAGGAGAGCGTGATGCACGCAAGCGTAGTCAAGACGATGAGTGCAAGCGGCGCCGAACGGTCGGCGCCCCGGCCGGCCATGCGCCGCGCCTTCGGTGGGCGCGTGGCGCTCAAACTGATGGCGTTGGCTGTGCTGGCGTCGCCGATGGCCACCAAGGCGCAGGAATATCCGACCAAGCCGGTGCGCGTCGTCGTCGCGTTTGCCCCGGGCAGCGCCACCGACACGGTCGGCCGCGTCTATGGGCAGAAGGTGTCCGAGCTGCTGGGCCAGCCGGTGATCATTGAGAACAAACCCGGTGCGGTGGGCATCATCGGCGCCGATTCGGTGGCCAAATCCGCGCCCGACGGCTATACGCTACTGGTCGGTACCAACACCACCAATGCCGCCGTGCGTGCGTTGATGAAGAACGTGCCGTACGACCCGGAAAAGGATTTCACCCCCATCTCGTTCCTCGGCGCCTTGCCGCAAGTGGTGATCGTCAACAACGATCTGCCGATCAAGACGCTGCCCGATCTGATCAATCATGCGCGCGCCAATCCCGACAAGCTCTCGTATGCATGGACCAGCTCGGTAACGCGCGTGGCGGCCGAAATGCTCGGCAGCATGGCCAAGGTCAAGTTCTTCAACGTGCCGTACAAGACCGGTTCGTCGGCGATCGCCGACGTGATCAGCGGGCAGGTCAACTTCACCATCGTCGACATGATCGTGGCGCTGCCGCAGATCAAGGGCGGCAAGGTGCGCGCGCTGGCCGTCACTTCGCCGCAGCGCGTGACGCAGCTGCCCGAGATTCCGACGGTGGCCGAGGCGGGCAACCTGCCCGGCTATGAAATCCTCGGTATCTTCGCCGCCTTCGGGCCGGCCAATCTGCCGCAGCCGATCGTCAATCGTCTGAACCAGGCGATCCTGAAGGCCGGCCAGGATCCGGAGTTGCGCAACCGCTTCGAAAGCATGGGGCTGAAGGTGGAAACCAGTTCGCCCGAGCAACTGCGTGCACGCTTTGCGGCCGAGCGCGTGAGCTGGGGCAAGGTGGCTACTGAATCGGGTATCACGCCGCAATGAGCTCGTCCGAACCCAAAGGGCTGCTGCTGGCGATGATGGAACCGCCGGCAGGGCTCGAAGAAGAATTCGCCGACTGGTATGACAACGAACACGTGCCCGAGCGCGCGGCGATTCCGGGTTTTCTGACGGCGCTGCGCTGGGTGTGCGTGTCGGGCTGGCCGCGCTACGTGGCGATCTACGATCTCGAGCGTCTCGGCGTGCTCGACGAGCCCGGCTATCAGGCCGTCTCGGGCGAGCGTTTCTCGCCCTGGTCCAAGCGCGTACTGTCGAAGGTGCGCGGCCAGTATCGTGCGGCTGCCGTGCAGATCTTTCCGGGCGATGCCGTGACCGGCACGTTCGCGTCGCTGACGCTGCTGCGCTGGCGCGGCATCGAGCAGCAGCGCGAGAACGACCTGGTGGTGGCGGTACGCGAAGCGGCTGCCGCGCATGAGACTGCGTTGGGCGGCGGGGTGGTCAACTCGGTGCGCGTCTATCGCTTTCCCAATCAGGGCGTGCTCGATCACCTGGCGATGATCGAGTGGTCGGTAGGCCCCGATGCGGCCGGCGGCTTTCGCCCGCCGCCGGCGTTCTCACGCGAGCTGGACCTGGTCAACGTCTATGTGCCGTATTGGGTGCGTGGGCGTTTGCCGGGGGTGTATCACTGAAGACGTTCGGCAACCCGCTATCGCCGATCGCGCGGGCCAGGCGGGCGGGTGATTCAGGCGAGCCGGTGATAAACGCGGTAGTCCCCACGGAACCACGCGCCGGCTGCCAGCCGGTCGCGCCATGGCGTGTCGCGCGCGGCGTCGCGCTCGGGTGACTGCAGTGCGCGCAGATCCTGCAGATAGTGCATGGCCAGATGCGTATGCCCTTGCGCATGCGCGCCTTGCAGCTTGAAGCGCCGGCAGCCCAGCCACTGCGGGCAACCGAGCAGGATCGGCAGGTGCTCTTCGTCGTACCAGCCGTCGAAGTCGGCTTCGTGTTCAGGCGGCACGCCGAAGAACACCGGATAGGCGATCGCGGCGCGCGCCGGCAGCGTGGCCAGCTCGCCGGCGTCGGCGCGCAGCTGCGCGAGCATCGGCACCGCCACGAAACGCTCGATGCGGCTCACCGTGCCGGCAGGCGCCGTCACTGTGGCAGCGGCCGACAAGGCGCGGCTTGCGTCGGTGCCTTGCGGCAGCTCGAAGATCGACACCAGGCTGTGCCGCGACGCGCTGGCGTAGCGCTGTTCGGCGGCGCCGGGCAATGTCGCGCGCAGCGCCGGCAGATGTTCGCGGTCATGCCAGACATCGAAGGCGATGCCTTCGCTGGGCGCCGCATGCACGGCGTCGAACAGGATGCTGCCGTTCCCTTGGGCGCCGGCGGCGATCTGGCGCTTCTGCACGGCCTTGCGGGTCGGATCGGCGGGCATGGGTGGTCTCCTCGCTTGGGTCAGCCCAGTGTATCGGGCGCTTGTGCCCAGTCGGCGGCGGCGTAGACGCCGCGCGTCATCGCCGCCGGTTCCCAGGCTTCGTCCAGCAGCAGCTCGGCGCCGGTAGCGTCGTCGTCACAACGCCAGGCTGCGTCATCGGGTGCGGGGTGGCCGTGCCATGCGCCGGCCACCCGTTGCGCGCCCGGCTCGCGCGTGGCCGCCTCGGGCAGGGCCGGCAGCACCGGCACGCCGTGACGTTCGAGCGCGCTGCGCGCAATCACGCGAAAGCCCGGATGCGCATCCCAGGCCAGGCGGCCGCTGGGGCTGATCAGTCGCACCGCGGCGCCGGCGGCGGCGAGCACCAGCGCGGCATCGGTGCTGGCTAGGTCATCGCCGAGCACGAAATAGACGGCACCTGCTGCGATCGCATGGCTGCCGTCGAGGATGCGATACACCGTCAAGGGTGCGCTGTGTTCATGGGCGCCGCATTCATCGGCCGCCACGGCGTGGCAGGCCGAGATCGGTTCGTAGCGGCGCGTGGCGATGCGGATGCGCCCTGAGCGCGGCCCGCCGCCGCGTGCCGAAACCGAATCGGGCGATGGCGCCGCGACGGCCTCGGCCCTGGTGAGCGCCTGCGCCCGCCCCACCCGGCGCACGCCAGCCGCTTGTGCCCGCGTCCACAGGGCCCGCACCGTCTCGCCCAGCTCCTGCTGCCCCGGCACGTGCGAGCGCTGCGCCAGCATGCCGCCCAGTTCGGCGGCCTCGTCGCACAGCTCGACGTCGGCGCCGCGCCGCGCGGCCATCCATGCCAGCGTGAGTGCGGCCAGCCCCGAGCCGAAGATCGTCAGGCGCGCATCGCTATGGCGTGCCAGTGCGGCATGAAATGCGCGATCGTGGCCCACCGCCGGGTCGACCGGGCAGATCGTTTCGGGCTTCGCCGAGCGCCCCAGGCACATGTTGCACGACAGGCAAGCCGCCACCGGCAGCGGATCGATGCCGGCCGCCTTGTTCGGAATCGCCGCGTCGGCGATCGCCGAGCGGCCGAACAGCGGGATGTCGCAACAGCCGTCGGCCAGCGCGCGCTCGGCCAGCTCGGGGCTGCGAATGCGCCCGACGCCGAACACCACGACCTCGGCCGGCAGCGCGCGGCGCATCGCGCCCGCCAGCGCCAGCCATTTGCCCTCGGCTTCGCCCGACACCATTGCCAGCGCATTGAACGATTCATACACGCCGACCGACACCGAGATCGCCGCCACGCCTTCGGCCGCCAGCGTCTGCGCGATCGGCAGCGTATCGGCTATGGTGTAGCCGCCGGCCACGAACTCTTCGGCCGACAAGCGCACCGACAACGGCAGCGAGGTGCGCGCACGAATCGCCGCGATGATCTCGCGCAAGAAGCGCAGACGCTTTTCCGGGGAACCGCCCCAGGCGTCGTTGCGATGATTGGAATACGGCGACAGGAACTCGCCGATCAGATAGCCGTGCGCTCCATGCAGTTCGATGCCGTCGAAGCCGGCGGCATCGAGCCGCGCGGCGGCGTCGGCAAAGGCGCGGATCAGCGCCGTGATCTCGTCGTCGGCCAGCGCATGCGGCATTTCGCGATTGACCGGACAGGCGATCGCCGACGGCGCCAGCAATTGCCCGCCGGTGAAGGCCGAACGCGATTGCCGGCCGCAATGCGAGAGCTGGCCGAACACGCGCGCGCCGCGCGCCTGCAATGCTTGCGTCAGCCGCGCCAGCCCCGGCACCAGGCGGTCTTCATGGCCCATCAGCATGCGCGGCATGACGCGGCCGCTGGGGTGCACGCCGATGTTCTCGGTGACGATCAGCCCGAAGCCGCCGGCGGCGCGTGCTGCCAGGTAGTCGATCAGTTCGTCGGTGACGGCGCCGCTGGTATCGGCGTAGTTGGTCGTCATCGGCGCCATCGCGAAGCGGTTCGGCAGCCGTACGTTGCCGATCGAAATCGGCGAGAACATGCGCGGGAAGCGTCGTGTGCCGAGGCTGCCTGATGCTGCCGCATGCGCCCCGGCTGCGCTCACCGCCCGCTCCACACCGGCTTGCGTTTCTCGGCGAAGGCGCGCGGCCCTTCCTGCGCGTCTTCGCTGGCATACACCGGCGCGAAGATGCGCTGCGCTTGCGCGAAGCCGGCGACGCTGCCCAATTCCATCGCCGCCAGCACCGTCTGCTTCGAAGCGCGCACGGTCAGCGGTGCGTTGTCGCGAATCTGCGCGGCCAGCGCGAGTGCACGCTGGCGCACCGCATCGGGCGTGGCTTCGACGTGATTGACGAAACCCATTGCCGCCAGCCGCTCGATCGGCATCATTTCGCCGGTCAACATCATCTCCATCAGGATCGGCTGCGGCAGCATCCACAGCAGCGGCACGGCCCACGGTGCGCCGCGCCCTACCTTGGCCTCGGTGATGCCGCCGCGCGTGCCGGCCAGTCCGACGCGCAGGTAGGCATTGAGCGCCAGCACCATGCCGCCGGCGGTGAAGTGGCCGGTCATCGCGGCGATGATCGGCGCGCGCACGGTGCGCATCCGCTGATACATCGGGTCGCGCAGCAGGTCGAGGATGTCGCGGCCGGTGCGCTCGCGTTCCTGCGCGGCCTCGCGCAGATCCATGCCGGCGCAAAAGGTGCCGCAGTCGGCCGACGTGAGAATCACCGCCTGGATGCCGGCGTCGGCATCGATTTTCTCCCACAGCGCATACAGCCGTTCATTGGCGGCGATTGACAGCGCGTTGCGCCGCTCGGGGCGGTTAAGGGTGATCGTGGCGATGCCGTCGGCGACGCTGAACAGCACGTGTTCCGGCGTGGCGTCGCAAGAGGTGGGGGCGGGGTTCTGCATGAACTGCAGCATAGCATGCACCGAATCAAATTTCATTTAGATGTTATTATTTTCGTAATCAAAAAAGGGGCCTGAAGATTCTTGTTCCATAGAATGATTTATGGATTTGACAAGCGTCGATCGCATCCCTTAGAGTCTGTTATATTTCATATATAGACATTTAATTTCATTAAAATCAAATGCTCAGCGCAGGAACATTGCAAGACAAGGTGGTGCTGATCACCGGCGCCGGCACGGGCATCGGCCGCGGCTTTGCGCTGCGTGCCGCGCAACTCGGCGCCAAGGTCGCGCTGGCCGGCCGACGCGAGCCGCTGCTGCAAACGGTGGCCGACGAGGTCAGCGCCGCCGGCGGCCAGGCCTTGACCTGCTCGCTCGACATCCGCAAGCCCGAAGAGGTCGAGGCCGCGGTGGCGCGTGTGGTCGAGCGTTTCGGCCGCGTCGACGTACTAATCAACAATGCCGCCGGCAACTTCGTCGCGCGCGCCGAAGACATCAGCCCCAATGGCTGGAACGCGGTCATCAACACCGTGCTCAATGGCACCGCCTATTGCACCTTCGCGGCCGGCAAGCGCATGCTGGAACAGGGCGGCGGCAAGATTCTCAGCATCTCGGCCGCCTATGCCTGGTACGGCGGCCCCGGCACCGTGCATTCCGCCGCCGCCAAAGCCGCCGTGATCGCGATGACGCAGACGCTGGCCGTCGAATGGGGCGACCGCAACGTACAGATCAACTGCCTGTGCCCGGGCTTCGTCGACACCGAGCAGTCGCGCACCGCGTTGTGGCCCACGCAGGAAGCGCGCGACCGCATTCTGTCGTCGATCCCCAACCGCCGCTTCGAAACGATCGAGGAAACGGTGGAGATCGGCCTGTTCATGTGTTCGCCGATGGCCAACTACATCAATGGCGAGGTGCTGGTGGCCGATGGCGGCCAATGGCTGAACAAGGGCGTGTTCGTGCTGCCGCCGCCCGGCACCCGCTATACCAAGGTATGAGCCGGCAGGCCCGCGCCTTTGATCGACAACCGCAATGAGGACATAGCCACCGTGACGCGACGAGTCGCTCTGGTTACCGGCGCAAGCCGCAACATCGGCCGCGCCATCGCACAGGCGCTGGCCGCCGGCGGCGACGCCGTCGTCTGCTTCGGCCGCGACCGCGCTGCGCTGGAAGAAACCGCCGCATTGATCGCGGCCGCCGGCGGCGAGGCCTCAGTGTGCGTCGGCGACGCCGCGAACAACGACGACCTGCAAGCCGCCGTGCAGCACGCCGTGCAACGCTTCGGCGGCTTGCAAGTGGTGGTCAACAACGCCGGCGCGCTGCGCGATGCCAAGGCCGAAGCGCTGTCGCCGGCCGATTTCGCTGCTGACCTGCAGGTGAACCTGGTGGCACAGTTCGCGCTTGCCCATTACGCCTATCCCGAGCTGAAGAAGCAGGGCGGCGTCATCGTCAACATCGGCTCGGTGGCCGGCCAGGTGGCATTCCCGCGCTGCCCGTCCTACGTCACGTCGAAGGCCGGTATCGAGGGGCTGACGCGCGCGCTGGCGCACGACTGGGCGCGCGACAACATCCGCGTCGTCTGCGTCGCTCCGGGTTACGTCGAATCGAACATCTCGAAAGACATACTGGCCGATCCGGCCGCACGCGACTGGATCACCAAGCGCATCCCGATGCGGCGCGTGGCCAAGCCGCACGAGATCGCCGCCTTCGTCGCGTTCATGGCCTCCGACGCCGCCAGCTTCTGCACCGGCGAGGTCTACACGGTCGATGGCGGCCAACGCATGGCCATCTGACGCACGCCGCGCAACGATCATGACCGCACCGCTCGACCGCATCGACCGCCTGTTCGCGCACAACGCGCGCACGCTGCCCGACGCCATCCATTTGTATCTGCCCGACGGCGGTACGCAAACCTGGCGCCAGACCTATACGCGCGCCGGCCGGCTGGCTGCCGCGCTGGTGCAGGCCGGCGTGGCCAAGGGCGACCGCGTGCTGGTGCTGACCGGCAATTCACGCGAGCTGCAAGAGCTGTACGTGGGCTGCGGCATCGCCGCCGCGATCTGCGTGCCGGTCAACATCCTGACCACGGCGCGCGAGCTGGCCGCCACCGCGGCCGACTGCACGCCGGCCGCGCTGTTCATCGATCACACGCTGCTCGACCGCGCCAGCCCCGAGCTGCTCGCCTGCGTGCCGCGGCTGAAGGTGGTGCTGCGCGCGCCCGCCGCCGGCTGGTCGGAATACGAAACGCTGCTGGCCGCGCACGCGCCGCTGGCCGAGCCGGTACCGTCGAGCGGCGACGACCCCGGCATCATGATCTACAGCTCGGGCACCACCGGCAAACCCAAGGGCATCCTGCTGCGCCAGCGCGGCGTGGTCGAGAACGCGGTGATGACGCAGGCGGTGGCCCGCTATCAGCAGGCCGACCGCAACCTGGCGATGCTGCCGCTGTTCTCATCGTTCGGCTTTTGCTGGGATTTCATGATGCCGGCACTGGCCGGCTGCGCCACTGCGATCCTGCCGCGCTTCGATCCGGTCGCCGCGCTGGCGGCCATCGAAAAGCACCGCATCACGATCCTGGTCGGCGTGCCGACGATGTTCTCGCGCATCTTCGATGCGCCCGAGCTGGCGAGCACCGACATTTCCAGCCTGCGGCTGATGGACGTCGGCGGCGGCCCGGTTTCCGATCGCTTGAAGCATGAACTCAAGCATACGCACGGCATCGAGATCATCGAAAGCTACGGGCTGACCGAGATCTCGCCGGTCGCCGCCGCACAGGTGCCGTTCGATGCGCATCGGCCCGGCTCCACCGGGCCCACGCTGCCCGGCGTCGACGTGAAGGTGGTCGACGAAGCCGGCAACTCGCTGCCGCCGGGCACGTCGGGCGAGCTGTGCTTTCGCGCGAACACGTTCATGGTCGGCTACTGGAACCGGCCGGAACAGACCGCCGAAGCGATCCGCGACGGCTGGCTGCACTCGGGCGACATCGGCACCGTCGATGCAGACGGCCACGTCTACATTCAAGACCGCTTGAAGGACATGATCGTCGCCAACGGCTTCAACGTCTATCCGAAGGAAGTCGAGAACGCCTTGTCTGAACACGCCGCCGTGCAAAGCTGCGCGGTGGTCGGCGTACCCGACGAGATCCGCGGCGAAGTGATCCATGCCTTCGTGGTGCTCAAGGCTGGGGCGCAAGCCAGCGAAACCGAGCTGATCGAGCATTGCGCCGGCCTGATCGGCAAGCACAAGCTGCCGCGCCGCGTGCACTTCACCGACGTGCTGCCGCTCACCGCCTCGGGCAAGATCCAGCGCTTCGTGCTGCGCGAGCGCGCGCAGGCCTTGCTGGGCTAGTCCCGCGCGCGCCCCCGCAGGCATCGCACACCATGGACAAATACGGTCTGACCGACTCGCAGCTCGCCGTGCGCGAAGGCATCCGCCGTTTCGCCGCCGAGCGCATCGCGCCGCGCGCCGCGCAGATCGACGAGTGCGACGAGTTCCCGACCGAGCTGTTCGACGAGCTGGGCAAGCTCGGCTATCTCGGTGCCGCCATTCCCACCGAATACGGCGGCAGCGCGCTCGACATGACGTCGATTGCGCTGGTGCTGGAAGAGATCTCGCGAGCCAGCGGCGCAGTGGGCAGCTCATACAACGCGCACATCGGCCTGGCCTCGACGTTGATCGCCGAACACGGCAGCAGCGCGCAGAAACAACGCTACCTGCCCGAGCTGGCCAGCGGCCGCAAGCTCGGCGGCTTCGGCCTGACCGAACCCTCGGGCGGCTCCGATGCCGGCCATCCGCAGACGCGCGCGGTGCGCGAGGGCGCCGTCTATCGCGTCAATGGTTCGAAGGCCTTCAACACCAATGCCACGGTGGCCGACGTGTTCGTGATCACCGCCGACACCGGCAACGGTGTGTCGGCGCTGATCCTCGAGCGCGGCATGCCGGGTTTCACGATCGGCGCCGCCGACCGCAAGATGGGCATGCGCGGCTCGCCCACCGCGATGCTGCACTTCGATGACGTGCAGGTGCCGGCCGACCATCTGGTGGGCCCCGAGGGCAGCGGCTTTCGCGCCTTTGCGCGCACGCTCGACAAGGGGCGCATCGCGGTGGCCGCGCTGTCGGTCGGTCTGGCCGCGGCGGCCCTCGAGGCGGCGACTGCCTATGCGCGCGAACGGCAGCAGTTCGGCCGGCCGATCGGCGCCTTCCAGGGGGTAGCGTTTCCGATCGCCGAGATGGCTACCGAGACCGAAGCGGCGCGCCTGCTGACCTTGAACGTCGCGCGCATGTATGACGCCGGCCTGCCGATCAAGACCGAGGCCGCGATGGCCAAGTATTTCGCCGCCGAGGCCAGCCTGCGCGCCTGCAGCCACGCGATCGAAATTCTCGGCGGCTACGGCTACCTGCGCGACGCGCCGGTCGAACGCTATTACCGCGACGCCAAGATGTACCAGATCGGCGAAGGTACCAGCCAGATCCAGCGGATGGTGATCGCGCGCGAGATCCTGGGGCGCGACGTGCTGCGCTTCGACCTTCCTTCTTCACCGAGCAAGCCATGAGTCAACGCCCATTCCGGATCGAGCGCGACGGCCCGGTCACCGTTCTGTCGATGGATTGGCCCGATCGGGTCAACGCGATGGGGCTGCAGTTCTCGCGCGATTTTCTCGCCGCGCTCGACGCCATCGAAACCGACGGCGAAACCCGCGTCCTGATCATTACCGGCGCCGCCCGCGTGTTCTGCGGCGGCGGCGACCTGTTCGAGCTGATGAGCCCCGAGCCGACCGACATCGAACGCGATCTCGACCTGGTGCGCGGCTACAACCGCGTTGCCGAGCGGCTGCATTATTTCGACGTGCCGGTGATCGCCGCGGTGAACGGCCCGGCCGTGGGCGGCGGCGCCGGCGTCGCGCTGGCCTGCGACATCGCGATCGCTTCCGAGCACGGCCGCTACGACATCTTCTTCGGCAAGGTCGGCCTGTCGGGCGCCGACGTCGGCGTGCCGTATCTGCTCAGCCGCCTGATCGGTCCGATGCGCGCCAACTACTACTTGTACACGGCCGGCAGCATCGATGCCGCCACCGGCCTGTCGATCGGCGTGTTCGCCGAAGTGGTGCAGGCCGAGCAACTGTTGGCGCGGGCCAAGGCACTGGGCCGCGAGATCGCCGGCAACTTCTCATATCGCGCCGCGCGCATGACCAAGGTGTCGATGCGGCACGGCGCCAACATGGATTTTCGAGCCAATCTCGAATACGAAGCCTACGTGCAGACGGTGGCGTTCCAGTCGCCGGCCCACAAGCAGCGCATCGGCGAATACCGCCAGCGCGTCGCGAACAAGAGGAAGAAATCCTGATGTCCAAGTCCTCCGCTACGGTACGCATCGGCTCGGGCTCCGGCTTCTGGGGCGATGCGATGGATCCGGCCATCGAGCTGCTGGAAAAGGGCGAGCTCGATTACCTGTGCTTCGACTTCCTGGCCGAACTGACGATGGCGCTGCTGCAGCGCCAGAAGCAGAAGAAGCCCGACGCCGGTTTCGTGCCCGACGCCGTGCAGTTCATGAAGGCGATGATGCCGATCGCCCATCGCAATGGCACGCGGCTGATCTCCAACGGCGGCGGCGTCAACGTGCGCGGTGCCGCGCAGCGCGTCCGCGACGATGCCGCTCGCCAGGGCCTGAAAGGGCTGAAGGTTGGCATGGTCGAAGGCGATGACCTGCTCGACCAGCTCGATGCGATGCGCGCCGATGGCGTGCCGTTCAAGCACATGGAAAGCGGCGCCGACGGCTTCGACGAGATCCGCCCGCGCGTGGTCTGCGCCAACGTCTATACCGACGCCAGCGGCATCGTGTCGGCGCTCGAGCAGGGCGCCGACGTCGTCGTTGCCGGCCGCGTCTCCGACAACGCGCTGTACGTGGGCCCGGCGATGCATCACTTCGGCTGGCGCTACGACGCGGCGCACGTCGATCGCATCGCGTCGGCGATCACGCTGGGCCACGTCGTCGAGTGCGCCTCGGCGTGCACCGGCGGCATGTCGTCGCGCTTTGCCGAGATGCCGAACATGGGCCGCGTCGGCTTTCCGTTCTTCGACATGGGCGCCGACGGCAGCGCGCAGATCGGCAAGGTGGCCGGCAGCGGCGGGCGCGTGGATGCGTTCACGATCAAGGAACACCTGGTCTACGAGATCGCCGACCCGCGCCGCTATCTGATGCCCGACGGCGTGGCCGACTTCACGTCGCTGGCGCTCACCGACCTGGGCAGCGATCGCGTGCGCATCGCCGACGTGCGCGGCGCGCCGCCGCCCGATACGCTGAAGCTGGTGATCGGCTACGAAGACGGCTGGATCGGCGAGTGCATGGCGTTCTTCCCGTGGCCCGATCCCTACGATCGCGCCGAGAAGGCGCGCCAGACCATGCTCGAACGCTTCGAACGGCTCGGCCTGAAAGCCGACCAGGTGCACTTCGACTTCATCGGCCTGAACATGCTGCACGGCCCGGCGGCGCCGGCGATCGATCGCGCCGCCGCCAACCGGCTGCCTGAAGTGGGGCTGCGCTGCGCGGTGCGCACGCGCAGCGCCGAAGAAGCCGACAAGGTGCGCCGCGCCGGCGCCAACCTGTGGATCATGGGCCCGGGCGGCACTTCGTTCGGTACGCCGATCAAGCCGCGCCCGGTGGTCTCGTTGTGGCCGACGCTGATTCCGCGCCGCTACGTTCATCAAACCGTTCAAGTGCTGGAGGCCTGATCGTGCAACGCAATCTTGCCGATATCGCCTACATCCGCAGCGGCGACAAGGGCGACATCTGCACCGCCGGCGTGATCGCCAAGCGCCCCGAGTTCTATCCGCTGCTCAAGCGCAGCCTGACGCCCGAGCGGGTGCGCGCGCACTATGGCGCGTGGGTCACCGGCACGGTCAACTGCTATCCGATGGACAACATCGAAGCGGTGGTGGTCGTGATGGAAGGCGCGCTGGGCGGCGGCGCCACGCGCACGCTGCGGCTGGACCAGACCGGCAAGGCGCTGGGTCACGCGCTGCTGCGTCTGCCTGCGCAGGAAGACTGAGCGGCGCATGGCGAGCATCGTTTCCCGCCTGCGCACCAGCGACGCCGCTTTCATCCGCAACCGCGAGGCTTACGAGCCCTTGCGCGCGCGCGTGGCCGCGGCGCGCGAAGCGGCCATTGCCGGCGGCGGTGCCAAGGCGCGCGCCACGCATGCCGCACGCGGCAAGCTGACCGCGCGCGAGCGCATCAATCATCTGCTCGACCCCGGCACGCCGTTTCTCGAAATCGGCCAACTGGCCGGCCATGAGCTGTATGACGACGTGGTGGCCAGCGGCGGCATCGTCACCGGCGTGGGCATGGTGCGCGGGCGGCCGTGCATGATCATGGCCAACGATGCCACCGTCAAAGGCGGCAGCTACTACCCGATCACCATCAAGAAGCAGGTGCGCGCGCAGGCGGTGGCGCGCGAGAATGCGCTGCCGTCGATCTATCTGGTCGACTCCGGCGGCGCCTTCCTGCCGATGCAGGAAGACATCTTTCCCGACGAGCATCAGTTCGGCCGCATCTTTCGCAACATCGCCGAGATGTCGGCCGCCGGGCTGCCGCAGATCGCCGCCGTGATGGGCTCGTGCACCGCCGGCGGCGCCTACATTCCGGCGATGTGCGACGAAACGGTGATCGTGCGCGAGAACGGCACGATCTTCCTCGGCGGCCCGCAATTGGTGCAGGCTG
The DNA here is from genome assembly GCA_017307915.1 of Burkholderiales bacterium. GTDB lineage: Bacteria > Pseudomonadota > Gammaproteobacteria > Burkholderiales > Burkholderiaceae_E > Zeimonas. The sequence continues at coordinate 14,594 of JAFKGG010000411.1, forward strand.
CCACCGGCGAAGTGGTCGATGCGCAATCGCTGGGCGGCGCCGACGTGCACACACGCCAGTCAGGCGTGGCCGACCACTATGCGCGCGACGACATTCATGCGCTGGCGCTGGTGCGCGAGATCGTGGCGCGACCGCGCAAGCGCGCCACGCTGGTGCCGCCGTCGACGCCGGCCGAGCCGCTGTACGATCCGGCCGAACTGACCGGCATCATCAGCGCCAATCCGAAGGAACCGATCCCGGCGATCGAAATCCTGGCACGCCTGCTCGACGCCAGCGAGTTCGTGCCCTACCGCGAACGCTTCGGCCCGACGCTGCTGTGCGGCACCGGCGCCATCGGCGGTTATCCGGTCGGCGTGCTGATCAACGACGGCGTGCTGTATTCCGAATCGGCGCAGAAGGCCGCCAACTTCATCGAGCTGTGCAGCCAGACCGGTGTGCCGCTGGTGTTCCTGCACAACATCGCCGGCTTCATGGTGGGTCGCGAATACGAAACCGGCGGCATCGCCAAGCACGGCGCCAAGATGGTCAACGCGGTGTCCACCTCACGCGTGCCCAAGTTCAGCCTGCTGATCGGCGGCAGCTACGGCGCCGGCAACTTCGCGATGTGTGGCCGCGCATTCGGCCCGCGACTGATGGGCATGTGGCCGAATGCGCGCACCTCGGTGATGGGGGGCGAGCAAGCGGCGTTCGTGCTGGCCATGGTGCGGCAGCAGCAGCTCGAACGCCAGGGCAAGGCGATGACGGCCGACGAAGCCGAAGCCTTCAAGCAGCCGATCCGCCAGCATTATGAGAATCACAGCGATGCCATCTACAGCGCTTCGCGGTTGTGGGTCGATGCGGTGGTCGATCCGCTCGACACGCGCGGCTGGCTGACGCTGGGGCTGGCGATGGCAGCGGCCGCGCCGCAGGAAGAAACGCGCTTCGGCGTGTTCCGGATGTAGCCTGATGTTCGATCGAATCCTGATCGCCAACCGTGGCGAGATCGCCGGGCGCATCGCACGCACTTGCGCGCGGCTCGGCATCGAATACGTTGCCGTCTACTCCGACGCCGATGCCGGTGCCGCGCACCTGGCCGGCGCCGTGCAAACGGTGCGCATCGGCGCGGCTCCAGCCGTCGACAGTTATCTCGACGGCGCCAAGATCATCGCTGCCGCCGTGCAGACCGGCTGCCGCGCGGTGCATCCCGGCTACGGCTTTCTTTCCGAAAACGCCGCGTTCGCGCGTAACGTGATCGAGGCCGGGCTGGTCTTCATCGGTCCGCTGCCCGATACGATCGCCGCGCTCGGCGACAAGGCGCGTGCCAAGCAGATGATGCGCGCGGCCGGCGTGCCGGTGGTGCCGGGCAGCGACATTGCCAGCGAAGAGATCGGCGTCATCGCCGAGCAGGCGCAACACGTCGGCTATCCGCTGCTGCTCAAGCCCAGCGCCGGCGGCGGTGGCAAGGGCATGCAGGTGGTGCGCGAGCCGGCCGGGTTGGCCGCGGCTGCCGAAGCGGCGGTGCGGCTGGCGCGTTCCAGCTTCGGCGACGGCCGCCTGCTGGTCGAACGTTTCATCGACCGGCCGCGGCACATCGAAGTGCAGGTGTTCGGCGATGCGCACGGCAAGGTCGTGCACGCCTTCGAGCGTGAATGCTCGTTGCAGCGCCGGCACCAGAAGGTGATCGAGGAAGCGCCGGCGGCGCGGCTGTCGGCGCCTACGCGGCAGGCGCTGATCGACGCCGCGGTGCGCGGCGCTCGTGCCGTCGGCTATCGCAATGCGGGCACTTTCGAGTTCATCGTCAGCCCGTCGGAAGAGTTCTTCTTTCTCGAAGTGAATACGCGGCTGCAGGTCGAGCACCCGGTCTCCGAGGCGGTGACCGGGCTCGATTTCGTCGAATGGCAACTGCGCATCGCGGCGGGCGAGCCGTTGCCGCTGGCACAGGAGCAGATCGCTTGCACGGGTCATGCGATCGAGGCGCGCATCTACGCCGAAGACGCCGAGCACGATTTCCGCCCGGCGCCCGGACGCGCGCTGGCGGTCGTCTGGCCGCACGATGCGCGCGTCGATTCGGCGCTGGTCGACGGCGGCGAGATCTCGCCGTTCTACGATCCGATGGTGGCCAAGCTGATCGTGCATGGCGCCGATCGCACGCAGGCATTGCAGCGACTGGCAAAGGCGCTCGACGGCAGTGCGGTGCTCGGGCTGACCACCAACCTCGGCCTGTTGGCCGCCGTGGCGCGCGATGCCGACGTGGCGGCCGGTGAGATCCACACGCGCTTTCTCGATGAGCAGATCGAGCGCTTGCGCCACCCGGCGGTGCCCGACGGTGCGCCCGCCTGCATGGCTGCACTGGCCTGGGATGAAGATACGCGAACTGTTGCGCGCGGGCCGTGGAGCGGCGCGGCGGGTCTGCTCGATCGGCGTGCGCTGGTGCCGCAGGCGCCGGCCGGCATGCTGATGGCGTGGGAGAACGATGTGCCACGGCACGTGGCGATCGTGGCGGCCAGTGAGGCAGGTTTGCTGGTGCGGGTCGGAAACGCGATCGGCGCAGCCACGGAAGGCCGTGCCGCTCTCGAAGGCAGCGAGAGCTGCGAGCCGGCCCCATCGCTCCTGCGTGTCGACGTCGCCGCCGATTGCTCCCCGCGTGGCATCCGGCACGGCCGCATCGCCGGCCACCCCTGGTATGCGCTGACCCATGGCGACGCCATCGAACTGCAGGTCGCCGGCTGGCACCGCCGCTTGCAGCGGCTGGCACCGGCCGACGGCGGCGCGGCCGGCGGCGATCAGGCACTGGCACCGATGCACGGCGTGGTGGTGGCGCTTCAGGTGGCGGCTGGCGACACGGTGGCCGCCGGCGACACGCTGGTCGTCATCGAGGCGATGAAGATGGAAAACGCGGTGACCGCGCCGCGTGCCGGCACGGTGGCCGAGGTGCACATCGCCCTGCGTGACTCGGTGGCGGCAGGGCAGGTGCTGGTGGTGCTGCAAGCCGCGGACGACTGAATCGCGGCGATCGAGGCGGTGCGCCGGCACCCGCCGCCCAGCTTCAATGCGTACCGAGCAGCCGCGCCGTATCCGCCAATTGCGCTCGCAGGGCCTCGATGCGCTCCGCGTCGTCGAGCAACTGCTTCGGCCCGGTGCAGGCCAAGGACAGTACCGGCTGCTCGGTGGCGTCAGGCACCGGCACGGCCAGCTCGAAGCGGCCGGCGGCCGGTTCCGACACGCAATAGCGCTTTTCTTCCAGGCTCTGGAAAGCCTGGTAGATCGCGGCGAGCACGGCCGCCGAGCGCGGCTCGGTGCGCGTGCGAATGGCGGCCATCAGTTCGGCCTGCCGTGGCGCCGGCTGCTTCCACAGCAGGCAGCGGCCGAGCGCGCCGGCCTCCAGCGCCGTCACGCTGCCAACCGCCGACACGCTGTTGCTGTCGGGCGCAGCGTGCGCGATCACCAGCGCGTCGCCGCGGGCTATCGTTGCCACCAGCACGTCGATGCTGAAGCTGCGCGCCAGATCCTGCAACACTGATTGGCGCTGCCAGATCTCGGGCACGCTGCTCAGCACCGCGGTGCCCAGCGTCAGGCAGCCCAGGCCGGGTTCGTAGCTGTCGGCATCGCCGTCGCTGCCGCGCACCGGGCGCAGAAAACCTTCGGCGGCCAGCGTTTGCAACAGGCGCCGCGCGGTGGCTTTCGAACCGCCCGGCCGCGCTGCGACGTCATTCACGGTGACCGCCGGGCCATGGCTGGACAGCTGGCGCAGGATGTCGAGGCCGCGCTTGAGTGATCCGGCGTCGATCGAGTCAGCGCCGGTGTTTGCCACCAGCGGCTTGGAACGCTTGCGCATCAGCGCGTCGCCTGGCCGAGCGCCGGCGTAAAAGGGAGTTCGATCTGCCGTTTGACCGCCAGCAGCGCCGGGCCGATCTCCTGTTCCAGGTGGTCGCGCGGGAAATGGAAGGACGGTGCTGCACAGCCCAGCGCATAGCGGTACGGCGCATTCGGAATGTGCACCGGCACGCCGACGCCGCTGACGCCGTTTTCCAGCGAACCCATCGTGATGCAGAAGCCGTGTTGGGCAACTTCGCTTGCCGCCAGCGCGATACCCTTGCTGAGCATCGGCCAGTCTTTCGGAAAACGCCGCGCGATCTCGTCGCACAGCGCTTGCCGCGCCGCCGCCGGCAGCCCGCCCAGATAGGCGCGGCCAGCGGCCGAATACGGAAGCACCAGCCGCGAGCCGCGATGCACGCGCAGCGAAACGATGCTGTGCTCGCTGTGGCAGACTTCGCTGCACAGCATGGCCATGTCGTCGTGCTCGGCCAGCACCACCAGCGCGTCTTCGCGATTGGCCAGCGCCTGCATCAGCGGCCGCGCCATCGAGCGCAGCCCCTGGTTGGCCAGGGCGAAATAACCCAGTTCAAGCACCGCCAGGTTCAGCCGATAGCGGCCGCGCGGATGCGAGTAGATCAGGTAGCCGAGCGTGGTCAGCGTCGCGGTCAGGCGCGAGACGGTCGGCTTGGGCAGGCCGGTGAGCTCGGCGATCTCCTGGTTGGACAGCCAATCGTTGTGCGGCTGGAACGCCTTCAGGATGCGCAAGCCACGAGCCAGGACGCGGACCGTGGGTTCCTGGGTGGCGGCTGCCGCCGTGCTTGCCATGGGATCGTCGTCGTTGGGAAGAGAAGCGTTGCGGATAACGTGTATATATCTTCAATCTGCGCATATTTTACGCGACAGTCAGCGCGGATCGGTGCCGACCGGCCGGGCGGCACCGCCAGGCGGACAGCGCACCGCGTCCGCACTGCGTCGCATGATGACGGCGTACAGGTATAATCGTCCGCTTTCGTCGCGCCCGTAGCTCAGCGGATAGAGTACTGGCCTCCGAAGCCAGGGGTCGCTGGTTCGAACCCAGCCGGGCGCGCCATCTTGCCGAGTGGGAAGCCTCGCCTCGCATGAGCGGGCAGCGGGCCATCCCTGACACCGATCCCCGGCAACATGGCCGGCGCCTGACGTGCCGGCCGTGCGGTGGCGGAAAGTGCCGTAAAGCTAGGTTCCGATGGCCGCACGGCTACCGGCGGTCGATCCCGAACCTGGCTCGCTCCCGATAGACCGTATCCGACGGATCGCGGCGCCCTCTATTGACACTGCCCTCCGGCGGTAGCCGATGTACGGGCTCCCTGTCGTCATACTCTCGCGCCGAATCGATCAGCAGTATCCGCTCGGCGATCTTCCAGCTTCCATTGCGCTTCTCGAACCGATCGACGTAGCGGCAGAAGACTTCCGACACATTGGAGTCGCAGGCCGTCGCAATGCCGTCGGCACGCACGTCGCTCGCACGGCCGCTGCCCAGCGGACGGCGCTGAACCACCTGCACGTACGACTCCACCACCGCTTCGCCGCTGCTGCCGAATTCGATCAGTACGTTGCTGACCGCATGCATCGAGAAGCTGATGGCCTTGTGCCTGGCCTTCAGGCAGTCGATCAGCCCGGGAATGTCGCCTTTGTAGAACACGTGATCGTCATGGGCGTCTTCATGAAAGCATGCAGAGATGCCGTCGAAGTCGAGTCGGTCGATCGCGCGGCACCAGCGATGGATCACGTCCTGGATTTGAATTCTGTCTTCGATTGATTGCAATGCCATTTCCCCTGGGCAAGCCTGAGCCGGGTCCCTGATCAACCCGGCAAGGCTCGTAGATACTGCGTCAGTTCCGTCACGAACAAGCGTATGCGAGCCAGCTTCCGGTCTCCTGGAAACACCGCCCACGTCGCAGGCTGCGAGCCATCGGGGTTCACGCCTTCGTATTCCGTCAGCAGGCCTGTCAGCTCACCTGATTCCAGTTCAGCGTGAACTGCTCCTCTGCTTACCTGGATGATGCCCATGCCGCATTTCGCGAGCTGGATCAGCGGTAGATGGCTTTCGCTGAGTGCCACCGGATTGATCCGCTGCCGGATCAGTCGTCCGCCTCGCTTGAACACCCAGACGCCGTCCTGAGCCTGGCGATGGACGAGGCATGCGTGTGCAGCCAGATCCTCGAGCCGTCGAAGCGGTCCGCTGCGCTTCAGATAGGCGGGGGCCGCGCACAGAATGCGCTTGAAGTTGCGGATCCGGACTCCCTTCAGGCTCGAATCGGGGATCTGGCCGGAATAGATCGCCACGTCGTAGTCGCGCTGCTCGGTCGTGACCGGAGAATCCGTTGCGGACAGGGCGAACCGTATGTCGGGGAAGCGCTCCGAGAAGCCGGCGATGAACTTTGGCAGCACTGCCGTGATCAGATATTCATTCGCGACAATCCTGATCAGTCCGGCCAGTTGCTGGCGGATCAAGCCGAGTTCATCGGCAAGCGCATGATGGCTTTCGACGACCTCCATCGCCCAGTTCAGCGCCTTCCTTCCCGAATCAGTCAGATGAATCCGTCGCGTCGTTCGGTCGAACAGATGTGCGTTGAGCTCGCTTTCGAGCGCAGCGATTTTTCTGGTGGCCAGCGAAGGGGAGATGTTCCATTTCCTCGCGGCAGCAGAAATGCTTCCGCTGCTCGCTACCGAGATGAGGAACTCGAGTGAGTCGAGCGAGATTCTCGACTTGTTCCTGATGACGTTCACCATCTTCCGGGCACGCGCTCGTCAATGCTCGTCTGCGCATGGCGTGCCGCGTCGACGCAGCGAAGAACGTCAGGCGGCCTTCGGCGGAAACTGCGCAACAATGTTTTCATCCACATCCGCTCCCCATCCTGGTCTTGTCGGCAATCGCAGCATGCCCTGTTCCAGGATAGGCGGATGCGTGACGAAAGTGCTGACCCAAGGCGCTTCGTCCACGACATACTCCACGATCCTGTTGTTCGGAATGGCTGCGGAGAAGTGAATACCCATCAGCGTCGACAGCGGGCCATGATAGTTGTGCGACGCGATGTTCACCTCGTAGCTTTCCGCGAGATTCGCCATCTTGACGGCTTCGAGCATGCCATTCCATTGCGGATCGACGATCGCGACGTCCACGGCGGATTCGTCCAGATAAGGTCGAAAGGCCTGCCGCCCAAGAATCGTTTCGAGCGAAGCAATCGGCACGCGAACCGCAGAGCGCAGCTCGCGCAGGGCACGAGGATCGCGCATGTCCAGTTCCAGCCACATCAACTGCAAGGGCTCCAGCGCCCTGGCCAATTGCCGAACCCCCTCGGGCTTGACGTTGTAGTTGAGATCCAGCATCAGGCGTACGTCAGGGCCCGCCCCATCCTGGAAGGCTTCCAGCAAAGCGACGATGGCAGCGATCGTTCGCGAGTCGAGATTCAAGGCCGGGTGGGCAGGCCCATGTCCGAAGCCGGGCCTATAGTTCTTGCCGCCGTCTTCATCGAAGCAAATTATATTCGTCTTCAACGAACGGAAACCGCGTTCGGCCACCTCTCTTCCCAGCCGTTGCACGTCGTCGAGCGTCGCGAGCGGCGGCACGCCGAACAGTGCGGCATGCTGCGTGCGCAGCGTGCCGCATTGCGACCAGTAGGCTTCCAGCCGCGTTGACAGGGCGCCGCCGAACAGTTCGTAGACGGGGACGCCCAGCGCTTTTGCCTTGATGTCGAGGCAGGCATTCTCGATCGCGGCAAGGGCATGTGTGCCGGTGCCGCCCGCCTGACTTCGGACGGTCGCCCGCAATGCTGCGCTCAGGCGGCTGACATTGCGCGGGTCTTCGCCCACCACGCCCGCTGCGAGTCGCTTGATCGCAGCGGTGAGCCCCGGCACCGCATTGCCCTCGTGGTACTCCGACCAGCCGACCAGGCCCTCGTCGGTCACGATCTTGAGAAAAGACAGCGTGCGCCAGCCGCCGTCGGCATGAAGGTCTTGGATGCCGACGATTTTCATTGGTTTTGCTCGCGCTGCTGCTTCAGTCGACTTTCGGGATCTTGGCCGCTTGCGCCGCCCGGCTGATCGTATTGATCGAGCGCTCGACGAAAGACCGGAATTCCTCAGGCGAGCTCGGTGCCGGCGTCAAACCGTTTTTCTCGATCACTTCGACGATGGCCGGATTGCGCAACGCGGCCGTCACTGCCGCATTCAGTTCCTGCAGGACGGCCGGGGCGATGCCCTTCGGGCCGACCAATCCGAACCAGGTCGGCATCTCGAGATCGGTAATGCCCAGTTCTTTGCTGGTCGGCACATCGGGTAGCTGTTTCGATCGGGCCGAGGTCGTGACCATCAGCGGCCGCAGCTTGCCGGTCTTGATGTGCGGCATCGGGGAGACGATCATGTCGAACATGAAGGGCGCGTCGCCGGCGATCTGCGCCATCGTGGCCTCTGCCGTGCCTTTGTAGGGCACGTGTATGGCCTGCACGCCGCTATGCTGGAGCAGTATCTCGAAGAAGATGTGCCCAGCCGAGCCGACCCCGAACGAGGCGTAGTTGGCCTTGCCGGGATGCTCGCGCAGATAGGTCGTCAGCTCCGGCACCGACTTGACCGGCAGCGAGGCGTTCGTCGTGAGCACGAACGGCGCTTCCAGCACCTTCGATATGTAGGTGAAGCCCTCTACCGGATGGAACGGCAGTTTCGCGCGCACTGCCGGCTGCACGACGTGGGAGATCGAGTTCATGCCGATCGTATAGCCGTCGGGTGCGGCCGACGCGATCGAGTTCAATCCGATGAGCGTTCCGCCTCCCGGGCGATTGACGACGACTACCGGCTGCGACCAGCGCTGCGACAGATTTTCGGCCAGCGCGCGGCTTACCGAGTCGGCCGAGCCGCCCGCGGGGAACGGAACGACGAAAGTGACCGGCTTGCTGGGATACTTGCCCTCCTGGGCCACGGCACCGGGAGCCAGACAGACGGATAGAGAAAGCGCCAGGGCGCCCAGCACGGAATTCAACGCAGTTTTCACAGCTATCTCCTCAAAACACGCTCGGTTGGGTCCGAGTCCTTGGCGGAACCCCGTGCCTTCGGCACGGGCAGGTCGCAAGCACCGTTACGCAGAGACCGGCGCGCTGAGCGTGGTCCGGTGCATCAGGCGGCGTTGCGGAAGCCGGAAGTCGCCGTTGGCCTGATGAAGCGCCGAGTAGTTGTCCCACATGACGATGTCGCCGACGCGCCACTGATGGCGGTAGACGACTTCGGGACGCAAGGTGTGAGCCAGGAGCGCGCTGATCAACTGGTCTGAATCCGCCTGGCTCAGCCCGATCACCTCGCTGATCACGCCTTCGACGATGTGCAGGCATTTCTTGCCTGTGACCGGGTGAACGCGAACCAAAGGATGTTCGATGACGTTGTCCTTGATCTTCTGGCGCGCAGCGACGACGTCTTTCAGATAGACGTTGTCTTTGGCTTTTTCTTCCGTATGCCCGACGTACTCGCCGTATTTTCTTGAGCTGAAGATCGCCGACCGGTTCTCGGCTTCCCGCTTCAATTCCTCGGGCAAGGTTTCGTAGGCGAACTGCGTGCTTGTGAAACAGGTATCGCCTAGCGGCCGCACGCCGTCATGCGGAACCTCGACGGCGTACAGGAACGAACCGCGCGGCGGCTTCTGCACGTACCACATGTCGCTGTGCCAGTAGCGCCCGGCGTCTTCCATGCCGATCGGCGCGCCGTTCTCCAGAATGTTCGAAACGATGAAGATCTCGGGATGGGTCTTCATGTTGAACCGGTCGAACACGAAGCGATCCAGAGATCCGAACCGGCGGCTGAACGCCAGTTGATCGTCAGGTGACAAGGTCTGGTCCCTGATGACGATCACGCCGTACTGTTTGTAGGCCGCGTCGATTTCCTTGAACGTCGACTCATCGAGCTTGCGCAGGTCGACGTTGTGAATCGCATGTCCCAGAGGTTTGTCCGTGAACCGAATGTCTAGAACCATCGCTACTTCCTTGATAAAAATCAGGATTCATTCGGCTCGAAATCTAGCACCTCGATTCAGTTGCTTATAGATGAAATCGGTTCAATCGACATTGCAAATAATGCACAGATGACAGCCGCTGGCGCCGCCATTCACGGCTGCAACATCAGTATTCCGAAGCCCGCGATGAGCTCCGGAATGGCGCGGTAATACTGCAGCACGCAACGCGCGGCATCCGCATCGGACACCGCCGCGCGCGCAATCAACCAGCTCTTGGATTCATGCGCCGATAGCCCTGCCTCGCGCGTGATCGAGTCTTCGCTCAACGCGGCCAGGCTCTCCAGGTCGCCGCTTTGCAGCGCCCGCATCCAGCGTGCATCCCAGTCGGGCGCCAGCGGCTTGACCGAAGGGTCGCCGGCAGCCAGCGCGCAGCCCGTGGCCATTACGCGCCGCGTTTTGGCATCGCGTTCGGCCGGCGTCGGCGTGCTGCGCACGGTAATGCGCTCGCGCACGGCGGCGTCGGGGTGCGCCAGCGTCGGCACCGGCGGCTCGTGCGACAAACCGCCCGAGCCGATCAACAGCGTGCGGCCCGGCAGCGTATCCAGATAAGCGCCGATCGCGCGGCCCAGCTCGATGCAGCGGGCCACGCGCAGGACGCCCGGCTGCGCGACCGCGTTCATGAAGATCGGGATCACCGGCGGCGTGACCAGGCTGCCCCACAGCACTTCGAGGGCCTGGGCGAAGCCGTGATCCACCTGCATGCATCGTGATACGGCGGCATCGAAACCGTGATCCATCAAATGGGCGGCCAGCGCTTCGGCTGCTGCGCCGTCGACATTCAGCGCACCGGCCAGCGTGCCGTAGTCGCCGACGGCACTGGCCTGCGTGCCGATGCAATACGGCGGCATCAACTCGTTGAAGAAGCCGTTGTAGTGATCAGGGCCGATCAGCACGACGCGGTCGGGGCGCCAAGCGGCCACCGCAGCTTTGACTGCATCGAATGCGGCCGACAGCCCGGCCGAGACCTCGGCCGCCACCGGGTTCAGCCCCAGCAGCGGCGAATGGCTCATGCCGAGAAAAGCACGTGCGCGGCTCATGACAGCGGCGTTTCCAGATCGCGCCCGAGCAGGAAGTTGACGTGCCAGCGGTCGAAGCGCTCGCTGTCTTCCCATTGCGGCCAGTGACCGCAGCCTTGCATCACGACGAACTGCGCGCCCGGAATCATCTCGGCGATGCGCCGGCCCTCGGTGACGTCGGCGGTGGGGTCATGCGAGGTCCACAGCACCAGCGTCGGGGCCTGGATGCGGCCGTAGTCGGGCGCCTGCATCAGATTGCGCGTGCGCACCGCCATGTCCTGCAGCACCATCGCGTTGCTCATCGCTTCGGCGAAGCCGGGCTGCGCATAGATACCCTGGCGGCAGGCCACCAGGTCATCGATCGCATCTTTGTTGTCGGCCATCAGCCATTGCACGCGTGCCTGGATGAGATCCCACGACGGATCGGCGGCGGCGCGCATCGACAGGCTCTTGATGCGTTCCATCACCGCGGGCTCGGCGCGCGAGCCGCCGGCCGTGTTCAGCACCAAGCGTTCGACGCGATCGGGATGATCGGCGGCCAGCCGCGAGGCCACCCAGCCGCCGAGCGATTCGCCCGAGATGCGGATGCGATCCCAGCCCTTTGCGTCCATGAAGCGCAGCAGGTGGTCCACATAATGAGCGATCTCATACAGGTGAGCGGGCTTGTCGCTCCAGCCGTGGCCGATCAGGTCGATCGCCCAGGTGTCGAAATGACGGCCGTGCGCGGCCAAGTTGCGCAAATAGGCCTCGGCATGGCCGCCGACGCCGTGCAGCAGCACCAGCGGCGGCAGCGATGCCTTGCCCGAATGCAGATAGCGGGTGCGGTAGCCGCGGGCGTCGAGCCAGCCCTGCGAAAACTCGGTGTGGCGCACCGCTTCCCACAGGCTGCGATACGGTTCATTGGCCATGGTTGGCATCTCCTCGATGATGGGCGCGGCATTGTCGGGCGCGCGCCCCAAGCCAGCCACTCAGTGCACCCAGTGCACCAGGCCGCCGGCACTATCGGTGGTTCAGCCCTTCTTGCGGCGCGCGCTGACCTGCTGCGAGATCTGCTCTGTCAGCGCCCGCAGCAGCGGCACGTAGCGCGAGCGAATCTCCCTGGGCTGCACGACCTCGCGGATCATTACCAGGTTGATCGCGCCCAGCGCGCGTTGGCCATCGAAGATCGGAAACGCGATCGCAGTGACGCTGGCCTCATCGGGCAGCTCGCCGTGGTTCATGCCATAGCCGCGACGGCGCGTCTCGGCCAGCATGCGGTTGATGCTGCGCGTATTGCGCGCCGTCTCGCCGATGGCGTCGCTGCGTGCACGCAGCACGGCTAGCGTGGCTTCACGTTCCTCGTCGGAGCAGTGCGCCAGCCAGGCGCGGCCCAGCGACGACAGCAGCATCGGAATGCGGACGCCGATCGTCGAGCGGTGCTGCGACAGCAGGCTCTCGCGATGAGTGGATTCGCGCACCAGCATGAAACCGCCGTCGGGCGTGGCCAGGTCGCTGGGCCAGGAAAGATTTTTCAGGTGCGCGAACATGGCCGGCGCGGCTATCCGGTCGATCCAGTCGGTACCGATGTAGCCATCGGAGAGCCGCCGCACCTCATAGGTCAGCGCATAGGCGCTGCCGTCGTCCTTGTGGACGACCAGCCCTTCGGATTTCAACGTTTCGAGCAGCCGCTTGACGGTGGTGCGGTGGATGCCGGTGGCGCGGGCGATCTCGATCACGCCGCCGATGCCGCCGGCCATCCGGTTCATCGCGCGCAGCACGGCCAGCCCGCGGATCAGGCCGCGCACTTCCTTGTATTGCACGGCGGGCGGCGTCGTCGCTCGGGTCACGGCGTCTTTCAGATAGGTGCATCCAGTGCACCGAGTGTACACGCGCATGGCGCGCAAACAGAATCCGCCGGCCATCACGCTGGTGCCGTAGCGCCGGCGGCTCGCCTGCCCCCAACAAAGGAGATGGTATGGACGCCTCCCCCTCGCTGATCGATTGCGAACGGTGGAGATGCGTGTGATGAAGGGGGGCCTCGCAGTCGACGGCATCGAGTGCCAAAGTGGAAGTTCGAACTAGCCACTTAACAGACGGAGGCCCCGAAATGG
>JAFKGG010000037.1 GCA_017307915.1 Burkholderiales bacterium
ATTGCGCAAGCCAAGGTCATGCCCACGTGGCTCGAACAATTGCTGCGTCGCCGGCCGTTGAACGTGGCGGTGGTGGCGTTGGCCAACAAGATGGCTCGCACGGCCTGGGCGCTCCTGGCGCACGGGCGGGCGTACCGATCGGAGTGGAAGAGCACTCCGCCAAGTGGCTGCGGCGCGCAAGCGCAGGCGGCTTAGACAACCACCCGAGACAACAATCTATAGGAGTGGATGCCGCAAAGAGTGCGTGAGTCGAGTCGATGAAGTGATGGCGAAGCGGTCGGACCGCGGGTCGGGCAAAGCTGCATGTTGTCTAGGGCAAGCCTCGTGCGAAGCCCGCTAAGGAGATGAGCACCGGCCCCGCACATGACCATCAAGGCCAGCGGGCGGGCTTCGGTCCGATCTGCACAAACAGGCCGGATATAAGACCGCAGCCGTTTACCGCCCAGTCAGAACTTCAAGAACTCGCTTGCCACACGGGAGGCGTCCATATAAGACTTCATGCGAGCGACGATGCACGCGGCGCGGGCGATGGTGTTACTGGCTGCCTGCCTGTTCGCCGGTTGGGCGACGGCCCAAGGGGCGTATCCGGTCAAGCCGATCAAGTTCATCCTGCCGTTCGGCCCCGGTAGCGGCACCGACGTAGTGGCGCGCATCGCCGGCGATGAAATGGCGAGCATCCTGAAACAACCGGTGGTGATCGAACACCGGGCCGGCGCCAGCGGCTTCATCGCTGCCGAGATGGCCGCCAAGTCGCCGCCCGACGGCTATACGCTGTTCGTCACGTCGGGCACCACGCAGTCGTTGAACCCCAGCCTGTTCAAGAAGCTGCCCTACGATCCGGTGAAGGATTTCGAACCGGTGGGTGGTTTGATTCAGGCCTACTACGTGCTGATCGTCAACAAGGATTTTCCGGCGAACACGCTGGCGGAACTGATCGCGTGGCTGAAGGCCAATCCCGGCAAGGCATCGTACGGCTGGGGCGCAGCGGTCAGCCAGGTGACCGGCTCGGCGTTTCTGGCGCGCATCGGTGCCACCGCCACCGGCGTGGCCTACAAGAGCAGCCCGCAGTCGGTCAACGACCTGATCGGCGGGTTGTACAGCTTCACCTTTCTCGATCTGACCACCGCGCTGGGGCACATCAGGGCAGGGCGCGTCAAAGCCATCGCAGTGACTTCGCCGCAGCGCAATCCATCGCTGCCCGAGGTGCCGACGATGAGCGAGGCTGGCTTGCCCGGTTTTACTTCTTCGACCTTCATCGGCCTGTTTGCACCGGCCGGCGTGCCCGAGCCGATCATCGCTCGCGTCAACGGCGCGTTGCAGCAGGCGCTGCGTAACCCCGCGGTGAGCCAGCGGCTGATCGACTGCTGCTCGGCCGCCGTGCATCCGATCTCGCCGGCGGATTACAAGGAATACCTGAAGGCCGACCGCAAGGTGTGGGCCGAACGTATCGCCGCGGCCGGCATTCAGCCCGAGTGAGCGGCGCTCATTGAACCTTCGCAGAATCGACTCATGAACACAGATACTCCCGCGCCGCGCGGTAGCGCCGGCCCCTGGCCGCTGCGCTCGCTGCTATTCGTGCCTGCGCACCGCCGCGAGCTGGTGGCCAAGGCGATCCGATCGGGTACCGATGCCGTGGTGCTCGACCTGGAGGATTCCGTTCCGCACGGGCTCGAAGAACAGGCGCTGTCGGCCTTGCCCGAGGCCGTGGCGGCGCTGGGCGCGGCAGGCGTCGCGGTGGTCGTGCGCATTCATGCCATCGGGCCCGGCACCGATGCCGAACTGGCGCGCGCCGTCATGCCGGGCGTGATCGGCGTGATTCTGCCGAAGGCCGACAGTGCCGATGAGATTCGCGAGCTCGACCTGCTGCTGGCCTACCACGAAGGCCGAGCCGGCATGCGACGCAGTGAAGTGGCCATTCTGCCGCTGCCGGAAACCGCTCGTGGTCTGGCCGATGCGCGTTCGCTGGCCGAGGCCAGCGAACGCGTCACCGGCATTCTCGGCGCGATCAGCGGGCCGGTGTCAGCCGACATCGCGCGTGCCTTCGGTTTTCGCGCCAGCCTGGCCGGCACCGAGCAGCTCTACATGAATTCCAAGCTGGTGCTCGACAGCCGCGCCGGGGGCGCGCCCTGGCCGCTGTGCGGCGTGTTTGGCGTTTCCAAGGACGAGCTGGCGACTATCCGCGGCATGATCGAGCGGGCGCGCGACCTGGGCTACACCGGCATTCCGGTGATGCATCCGGCGCACGTGCCCTTGGTGAACGAGACCTTCACGCCCACGCAGCAGGAATACGACTACTACCGCGGCCTGCTCGCTGCCTTCGATGAAGCGCAGGCCCGGGGACTGGGCGCAGTCAGCTATCACGGGGCAATGATCGACTATGCGATGCTGCCGCTGGCCCGTGAGGTGGTGGCCGAGTTCGAGCGCCGGCGTAGCGCGGCTGGCCAGAGTGCCTCTTAGAGACCGTCGCTGCGCGATGCATTCCTAGCGAGCTGCTCGGCGACACGCATCGCCGATGCGGCCGGAGCGCGCTGCGAATCAGTCCGAGTCCAGTCAGCGGCCGACAGCCAGGCACGCTGCGGCAGGTGCAGGTAAAGATAGAGCAACCGGTCTTCGGCGCGGTAGGCGGCACGCTGCAGATGCAGATCGGGGCGATCCGCCCGCACCATCCGTGCCGCGTGCTCGGCCTGCGCGATTGCGGCCTCGGCGGTGCGCGCCCGCAGCCGCAGATAGTCGGTGGCGCGAGTGGCCGCTCAATGGCCGATTTCCAGCGTCACCAGGAGCCGCGACACCATGTTGTAGGCGGCGATGGTCACAACCAGATCCAGCATCTGCTGCGTATCCAGGTTCGCGCTGACACGGTCGAACAGCTCCCGCTCGACGGTGATCGAGCGCGTCATGCGGTCGGCCAGATCGATTGCCAGGCGTTGCGCAGGGGTGAGCGGCGCGTCGGCTGCCAGCGGCACCTTGCGCAGGGCTTCGATGGCTTCGGGCGAGACGCCGGCAGCTTGCGCATGCGGCACGTGCGCGTCGAACTCGTAAGTGGCGCCGTTGAGCACTGCCACGCGCAAGATCACCAGTTCGCGCACGTCGGCTGTCAAGCTGTTGCGCTTGCGTACTGCCGATAGTAGTTGCTCCCAGCCGTGGGCCATCGGCGGACTGTTCAGCAGCACCTGGTATAGCGGCGAGACGCGGCCGCGCTCGGCCAGGATACGTGCCTCCAGGTCGGCGAGGTCGGCGCGCGTGCCGGGAGTGACGGGAGGGATTCGCATGAAACTTACTCGGCGCGGAATTGTTTGGCCTTGATCAATCGTGCCCACTTCTCGCTGTCGCGGCGTAGCAGCAGCGGATGGCGGCGCGCTTGCGCGCGGCCTCGACAAACTCGGCGCCGGTATTCTATGGCGCATTCGTCGGCACGACCAGTCGCTCCGATCCGTTGCCGCCGTGCGTTCAGTACGAGGTAAGCGTCGGCAGCCTGCTAAGCTGCACGATGTACAAATGCACGGTCTATGCCGGCACCTCGACGTAGACTGATACCTTGATGAGAATGTGGCCGACGCTTCGTCCGGCTGCCGGGCAGGTTCCGGCGCAGACGCTCGTCGTGACAACATGCCCGCCGCCGGAGACTCGATGAAAACCCGCCGCGCCAGCCCCCCGCTCGAAGAGATCGCCGACAGCGTCGCCGACGCGCAGACCGGTGCCGAACGCCTGTTCGCATCGTCTGCCTGGGACGGCGCCGCCGCGCTCGACCTGCTGTGCGTGCGCTTCGCGCTGCGCACCGTGCTGTCGCTGGGGCCGCGCTTCAATATGCGGCGCGACGTCAACAACGTGGTTACGCTGACCGGCCGCTTCTTCATCTGGCCGGAAACCACGCTGGTGCGGCTGCGCGATTTTCTGGTGCGTCGCTGCGCCGATTCGCCGGCCTGGGCCGACGCCGCCAAGCTGCCGCTGGACGAGTTCATGTTGCGCTACGGCAGCTGGAACGGCCTGTTCGACGATGCTTCGCTCTATTATTACCTCGACGAATTCGTCAAACCGCACGCCAAGGATCTGCTTGGCGTGCTGCGCGCTACCGTCACCGCGCTCGATGCACGGCTGGCCAAGACGCGGATCCGCTTGCTGGACAACATCGAGATGCTGGCCGCGGTGCTGGGTTTGTCCGACACTGAACGTTCGGTGCTGCTGCACGCTTCGCTGTGCAAATACCAGCGCGAC
>JAFKGG010000038.1 GCA_017307915.1 Burkholderiales bacterium
CTCGTGCACGTGCCCTACCGGGGCGGCGCCCCGGCCTCGCTCGATCTCCTGGCCGGCAACATCACGATGATGTTCGACACGGTGGCGGTCGCACTGCCCAACCTGCGCTCCGGCAAGACCCGCGCATTGGCCATCGCGGCCCCCGAGCGCCATTTCGCGCTGCCCGACGTGCCCACCTTCGCCGAGAAAGGTTTTCCGAGCGTGGTGGCATCCACTTGGGCAGGCGTATTTGCTCCCGCCGGCACACCGGCCGCCGTCGTTCGCCGGCTCGAACAGGCGCAGCGCAAGGCACTTGAAGATCCTGCGGTAGTGGCGGTGCTGCGCAACGCCGGCGTACAGATTGCCTACAAGGACAGCAAGGCGTTCACGCAATACGTCGATTCCGAGATCAAGCTGTGGGGCGATATCGTTCGCCGCGGCAACATCAAGATCGAATGAGACGCTGATCCGTCACGGGCGGCGGGCTGTAGCGGCCGCTGCGCCAATCGCGATCCCTGGCAGCGCCAGGCAAGCGGCTGGTCAGCATTCGCTACCGCCCCCCGCGTCACGGCCACAAAACCACACCCCAGACGAGCGCAGCAAGCACCAGGCTGAGCATCACGGCGGCGCTGCCCATGTCCTTGGCGCGGGCGATCAGCGGATGGTTTTCGATGGTCACGGTGTCGGCAAGGGCCTCGAGCGCAGAGTTCAATAACTCCACCACCCATACGAACACGATGACGGCGGTCAGCGCCAGCGCCTGCAGGCGGCCCGGCGCGATCACCCAGGCAAGCGCCACCAGGGGCAGCCCGACCGCCAGCTCTTGCCGAAATGCCGCCTCGTATCTGACCGCATCGCGCAATCCGGCCCAGGAATAGCCCAGTGCGCGCCACAGCCGCCCCAGCCCCGAGCGGCTCTTGAACGCCGACACGCTGGGCGCGGGCGGCCGTGATGGAGAGTCGGACATGGCCGGATCCTCTTGCATGATTCGTTCTCTGCGGTTCGCCCATCAGGCCTGGTGCGGACCAAGCTCGAGCTCCACCATGAAGCCCTCGTTGGTCGGCACCAATCGCAATCGGCCTGCATGCGCGCGCGCCACGCGGTCGACCATCGTCAGGCCGAATCCCACGGCTTCGTCGTAGCTCTCGGCATCGAGTGCCGCTTGCAAGCTCCGGCGCTTCGATTCATCGACACCAGGGCCATCGTCTCGTATGCGCAGCGTTCCCGCGGTCGTCGATTCGACCCATATCCGCGACGCGCCATGGCGCCGCGCGTTGTCCAGCAGATTGGCCAATGCCGCCGCAAGCAGATCGGGATCGGCCACCACGCGTGTATGCGCAGCGACGTGAACCTCCAATCCCGGAGCGGGAAGCCGCGCCAGCATGGCGTCGAGCTCGACCTCCTGCAGACGGGGCTTTTCGCCGGCACGGAACACACCCAGCAATGCGGCGACGACGCTTTGCAACCGGGATGCTGCGCCACGCACCCGTTGCAGGCGATCGCGCAAGGGCAGCGGGCATTCCTTGAGCGCCACGGCGAGCTGCGCATCGATGCCGGCCAGCGGCGTGCGTAGCGCGTGCGCAGCGTGCGCGGCGAAGGCCCGCTCGTTCGCGATGCGCGCCGCAAGCCGCCCGGCCAGCGTCTCGATGGCGTAGTGGACCGGCGCCAGCTCGCGTCGTTCGGCGGGTCCGAGCGCCGTTTCGAAACCGGTGCCATCGACGTCCCAGGCCGTCAATCGTTGCGACAAGGTGTTCAAGGGTTGCAGCTCGGCACGCACCCGTGCCCGCAACCAGGCATGTCCGAGCAAGCCGACGGCCAGCGCTGCCAGCCAGGCCCCCAGCGCAACGTCGGCGCGCGCTTCCTGGCGCTCGGCCTGGGTCTGTGCCGCATACAACATCAGGCCGTCCTTGCCCATCGGAAGACCATAGATGCGCCATTGCGGCAGATCGCTGAAGCCGGCATCCGGCGTGCGATGCCAAGGGCTGGCCGGGGCCCGTTCCGAGCGCATCAGCAGCGTGCCGTCCGCCGCCGTCACCTGCCATGCGAAGCGCTGCCCCTGGCTCGAGGTGGCCGGCTGCTCTGCCACGTCGGCGGGCAAGCCGTCGCGGATCGCCTCGGCTGCCAGCGAGGCCAGCAACTCGCTCGACGAGCGCAGGGTATCGTCGAGCAACTCGTCGACCTCATGCGTGGCGGCAAGCCATACGGCCAGGCCGATGATCGAGCCCCACACGAGCGACCAGACCAGCAACGCATTGGCCAGGCGCGATCGGATCGACGGCGCGGCGGCGCCCTCGCCGGACGAAGGCCGTGTGGCGTTCATGGCCGCCTCTCTATTCGATAGCCGAGGCCGCGCACGGTTTCGATCAATGTGCGATCGAGCTTGCGGCGCAAAGCGGAGATGTGTACCTCGAGTGCGTTGCTGGAGACTTCGGCATCGACGCCGAGCACCAGCCGCTCCAGATGGGACTTGGGAACGATACGGCCGGCGCGCAGCACCAGCGCCTCCAGCACGGCCCACTCCCGAGCCGTCAGCTCGACACGCCGGCCGGCGACACGCACCAGCCTGGCATCGACATTGACTTCGACGTCACCGAAGCGTCGCCATTCGGTCGCCAGGCCGCCGACACGGCGACTGACGGCACGCAGGCGCGCCGTCAGCTCCTCGGGTGCAAAGGGCTTGACCAGATAGTCATCGGCACCGCCGTCGAGCCCTTCGATGCGCTGATGAAGCAAGTCCCGGGCGGTGAGCATCAGCGCAACCGTGGCATCGCCGCGGGCGCGGCGCGCCCGCAGCCAATCCAGGCCGGAGCCATCGGGAAGCTGCCAATCGACCAGCAAGGCGTCGAAAGGTTCGCCGCGCAGCACCTCGGCTTCTTGCAGGGATCGGCACCAATCGACCTTGTGACCCTCGACGCACAGAAAGTCACGCAGCCCCTCGCCCAACAGAAGGTCGTCTTCCAGCAGCAATAAACGCATATCGATCGATTCTCGCGAAACCTTCTCGACGGCAGTCAAAGCACTTCAGCCTGGCTTCAGCTTGGCCTCATGCCCGCCTCAGTTTGGCCAGCTCCAATGCGTTTGCATGACTTCCCGAAATACCACCACGGCGAGCGTCGAACGAATCGTACTCGCTGCCAGCCTGTTCCTGGCCTTGTCGGCCAACCGCAACTTCATCGGCGCGGCGCTTCAGAACCGCACTGTATTCGATCCTTCCACCTGGGGCTTCGGGCTGGCGATGCTCGTCGTCCTCACCAGCTTGAACGCGCTGCTGCTTGGAATGGTGGCAAACCGATGGACCGTCAAGCCGCTGATCGCCGCGGTGCTGCTGATCGCCGCGGGCGCCTCCTATTACATGGAAGCGTACAAGGTGTTCTTCGACCCCAGCATGCTGCGCAACGTCTTTCGTACCGATCTCGCCGAGGCCAGCGAACTCCTGTCGGCCAAGCTGATCGTCCATCTGCTGCTGTATGCAGGACTGCCGTTGATCCTGCTTCGGCAAGTGCAGGTTCTGCAACGGCCCTGGCCGCGCGCCACGCTGATTCGCTTCGGTTTCCTGTTCACGGCAGCGACTGCGCTGGTGGCCGCGCTGCTGTCCGTGTTCCAGCCGTTCGCATCGCTGATGCGCAACAACAAGGAGCTGCGTTACCTGATCACCCCCGCCAACGTGATCTGGTCCGGCGCCCATGTCGCGCTGGCCGAAGCGCAGGATGCATCACGGCCCAGGCAGGCGATCGGCCTGGATGCCGCGCCCGGCGCCTCGTGGCCGATGCGTCGCAAGCCGCTGGTGCTGGTGCTGGTGATCGGCGAGACCGCCCGCGCAGCCAACTGGGGGCTCAATGGCTACGCGCGCCAGACGACGCCCGAGCTGTCCCGCCTGCCAGTCGTGAACTTCGGCTCCGTGTCCGCGTGCGGCACCAGCACCGAAGTCTCGTTGCCCTGCATGTTCGCGCCGGTCGGGCGCCGCGATTACGTCGAATCGCGCATCCGTGGACACGATTCGCTGCTGCACGTGGTCGCCCGTGCCGGCGCCGGCGTGCATTGGCGAGACAACCAGAGCGGATGCAAGGGCGTGTGCGAGGGATTGCCGCAGGACGTCGTGTCGTCAGGCAATGCGCCGGGATTGTGCAATGGCGGCCGCTGCCTGGACGAGGGGCTGATCTACGATCTGGATCAGCGGCTGGGATCGGCGCGCGGCACGCAGTTGTGGGTGCTGCACATGCTCGGCAAC
>JAFKGG010000412.1 GCA_017307915.1 Burkholderiales bacterium
GTTCGACGGCACGCTGGTGCTGCAGATTCACGGCGACGGGCCGGTCGCGCTGTTCGTCGTCGAAAGCGGCGCCGACGGCAGCTATCGCGCCACCGCCAAGCTGCGCGACGGCAGCGTCATCGGCGATGCGGCGCAGTTGTCCGAACTGGTCAATGCGCACGGCCGCGGCCGTTTCGTGGTCACGCTCGACCCGCGCAGCAACTCGCGCAATCGCCAGCCGTATCAGGGCATCGTGCCGTTCGAGGGCGGCACGGTGGCGGCGGCGCTGGAGCACTACATGGCACGCTCCGAGCAACTGCCCACGCGGCTGTGGCTGGCCGCCGATGGCCAGCGCGCGGTGGGGCTGCTGCTGCAGCGCCTGCCGGTCGATGGTGGCCATGCTGCATCGGAGGCCGGGGCAACGATGGGCGGGGCAACGATGGGCGGGGAGGCGCCGGCCATCGTGGCAGGCGCAGCCGATGCGGCAAGCGTAACGGGCGTGGCAGGCGCAGCGGGGGCGGCAAGCGTAGCGGGTGCTTCAGGCATGGCAGGCGCAGCCGCCGCCGCCGGCGAACCGGCCGACGCCGACGGCTGGAACCGCTTGCAGCAACTGGCCGAGACGGTGACGCCGGCCGAGCTGCTGGCGCTGCCGCCCGAGCAGATGCTCAAGCGCCTGTTCTGGCAGGAACCGTTGCATGCCTTTGACCAGCGCGGCTGCCGCTTTGCCTGCCGTTGCACGCGCAACAAAGTGGCCGACATGCTGCGGCTGCTTGGGCGGCAGGAAGTCGACGTGATCGTGGCCGAGCAGGGCCGCATCGAGGTGCGCTGCGAGTTCTGCAATCAACCCTATGCCTTCGATGCGGTCGATTGCGCAGGCCTGTTCGTCGGCGAAGCGATCGCGGCCAGCCAGACCCGGCACTGAGCGGGCATCGAAACGCGGCTGGCCTGCCGCTGCGGCCGTGGCTGCCGCAGTCGGGTCAGCCGTAGCAGCGCACCGACATGGCAGCGCACCGCCGCAGCATCGTGCAAAACTGGGATGATAGCGATCCATCCCAACGTCACGAGCCAAGGTGAATGCCATGAACGATCGCATCGGTGGCGCCGCGCAGCGGCCCAGTCTCGACCCACGGGCCCCATCAGCCCGTCACTTCATCGCCAACCAATGGACGGCCGGCGAGGGCGAGCCGATCGAGGCTTACTGCCCGGCCGACGGCAGCTTGCTGGGCCACATCGCGGCCGGCGGCGCGCATGACATCGACGCTGCGGTGAAGGCCGCGCGCGCCGCGCTCAATGGCGACTGGGGGCAATTGGCGCCGGCTGCGCGCGGGCGCCTGCTGCTGAAATTGTCCGAGCTGGTGCTGCGCGACGTTGAGCGGCTGGCCTGGATCGAGGCGCTCGATACCGGCAAGCCGATCGGCAACGCGCGCAACGACGTCAAGGTGCTGGCGCGCTACCTCGAGTATTACGGCGGCGCCGCCGACAAGGTGCTCGGCCAGGTGATACCGTTCGATGCCGCCCATTCGGTGACGGTGGTGCGCGAGCCGCACGGCGTTACCGCGCACATCATTCCCTGGAACTATCCGGTGCAGATGTTCGGCCGCTCGGTGGCGCCGGCGCTGGCGATGGGTAATGCCTGCGTGGTCAAGCCGGCCGAAGACGCCTGCCTGTGCATCGTCGAACTGGGCGTGCTGGCTGCCGAAGCCGGCTTTCCGGCCGGTGCGCTGAACATCGTCACCGGCTACGGCCATGAAGCCGGCGCCGCGCTCTCCGCGCATCCGGACATCAACTACGTGTCGTTCACCGGCTCACCGCAGGTCGGCGCGCTGGTGCAGCAGGCGGCCGCGCCGAACTGCGTGGCGGTGTGCCTGGAACTCGGCGGCAAGTCACCGCAGATCGTATTCGCCGATGCCGACCTGGACCGCGCCGCGGCCACCGTGGTCAAGGCGATCGCGCAGAACGCCGGACAGACTTGCTCGGCCGGCACGCGGCTGCTGGTTGAGCGATCGGTGTTCGACGCGTTCGTGCGCCGCATCGCCACCGCCTTCGAGCAACTGCGTGTCGGCGTGCCGGCCGACGATCCCGACCTCGGCCCGGTGATCAGCGCCAAACAACGCCAGCGCGTGCAACGCTACATCGAGCAGGCCCGCCGCGACGGCGTTCCGGTGATCGCGCAGACGCCGCTGCCGCACGATCTGCCGGCCGCCGGCCACTACGTTGCACCGATCGTGTTCGGGCCGGTGCCGACGTCGCATCCGCTGGCACAAGAAGAAGTATTCGGGCCGGTGCTGTCGGTGTTCGCGTTCGACGATGAAGCCCAGGCGCTGGCGCTGGCCAACGGCACCGACTATGGACTGGTCGCCGCGGTATGGACGCGCGATGGCGGCCGTGCGGCGCGGCTATCGAAACGGCTTGCCGCCGGTCAATGCTTCATCAATTGCTATGGCGCCGGCGGCGGCGTCGAGTTTCCGTTCGGCGGCATGCGGCGCAGCGGCCATGGCCGGGAAAAGGGGCTGCTGGCGCTGGAAGAAATGAGCGTCACCAAAACCGTCGTGCACTTCCACGGCTGAGCGCGAATCGGCTGCGGCACCGTGGCGATGCGGTGCCGCAGCCGGGTTCAGCGGGCCATGCTTCAGGTTTTTGTTCAGTGATTGTCGTTGCATAGACAATCTTTCGCAGTAATCCACAGCAGACTCGAAACGCTTCAAATTTTTTTTGCGAAACGGTGTTGGTTTCGCATCAGAGGCGGGGCTGCGCGGATTCCAAGATTTCCGGCGCACGATCATTATTTGAGATGGTGTTTCGGATCGACACCGAACAAAACCTAGAGGAGATTGCACCATGGCTACCAGTGCAGCCAGCGCTCCGCGCGCCGGTAAGCAGCCGATGACGAAAGGGGAACGGAAGGTCATCTTCGCTTCGTCGCTCGGCACTGTATTCGAGTGGTACGACTTCTATCTTTACGGCTCGCTGGCGCCGATCATCGCCAAGCAGTTCTTTTCGGCACTCGACCCCGGATCTGCGTTCATCTTCGCGCTGCTGGCGTTCGCGGCAGGCTTCATCGTGCGGCCGTTCGGCGCCATCTTCTTCGGCCGGCTCGGCGATCTGGTCGGACGCAAGTACACGTTCCTGATCACCATTCTGATCATGGGCCTGTCGACCTTCATCGTCGGCATCCTGCCGGGCTATGCCGCAATCGGCGTGGCGGCGCCGATCATCCTGATCGCGTTGCGCCTGTTGCAAGGCCTGGCGCTGGGCGGTGAATACGGCGGCGCTGCGACCTACGTCGCCGAGCATTCGCCGCACGGCAGGCGCGGCGCCTACACGTCATGGATCCAGACCACGGCAACGCTGGGTCTGTTCCTGTCGCTGCTGGTGATCCTGGGCACGCGTACGGTGATGGGCGAAGGCGCGTTCGGCGACTGGGGTTGGCGCATTCCGTTCCTGGTGTCGATCTTCCTGCTGGGCATCTCGGTGTGGATCCGGCTGTCGATGAACGAATCGCCGGCGTTCCAGCGAATGAAGGCAGAGGGCAAGATGTCCAAGGGCCCGCTGACCGAATCGTTCGGCCAGTGGAAGAACCTGAAGATCGTCCTGCTCGCGCTGTTCGGCCTGACCGCCGGCCAGGCCGTGGTCTGGTACTCGGGCCAGTTCTACGCGCTGTTCTTCATGACGCAGGCGCTGAAGGTCGATGCGCCAACCGCGAACATCCTGGTCGCGCTGTCGCTGATCATCGGCACGCCGTTCTTCATCGTGTTCGGTGCGCTATCGGACCGCATCGGGCGCAAGCCGATCATCATGCTCGGCTGCCTGCTCGCCGCGCTCACCTACTTCCCGGTGTTCGAGGCGCTGACCAAGGCCGCCAACCCTGCCCTGGCAGCGGCGCAGGCCAAGAACAAGGTGATCGTCACCGCCGATCCCAAGGAGTGCACGTTCCAGTTCAACCCGACCGGCACCGCCAAGTTCACCAGCTCATGCGACATCGCCAAGCAGGTGCTGGCTGCGTCATCGGTCAGTTACGACACGGTCGATGCGCCGGCCGGCACGGCGGCGACCATCAAGATCGGCGAAACGGTGATCCCGAGCTATTCGGCGAGCGGCCTGTCGGCCGACGCACTGAAGCTGAAAGACGCCGAGTTCAAGAAACTGATCGCCGACGACCTGAAAGCAGCGGGCTATCCGACCAAAGCCGATCCGGCCAAGATGGACAAGGTGATGGTCACGGTGATCCTGACTTACCTGGTGATCCTGGTCACGATGGTCTATGGTCCGATCGCGGCGATGCTGGTCGAGCTGTTCCCGACGCGCATCCGCTACACGTCGATGAGTCTGCCGTATCACATCGGCAACGGCTGGTTCGGTGGCCTGTTGCCGACCACGGCGTTCGCGATCGTAGCGCAGACCGGCAACATGTACAGCGGCCTGTGGTATCCGATCATCGTCGCCGCGATGTCGTTCGTGATCGGCACCTTGTTCATCAAGGAAACGAAAGACGTCGACATCTACGCCAAGGACTGACACCGTTCACGCGCTCGCGGGCTTTGCCTGCGAGCGCCTGCCGCGCAGGCAGGGCGGCGGCTCCCCCGGTTTGTCTGCGGCTTTCCGCTCGACGCGGGATTCAGCGCGGCGCGCCTACCGCCGCGCGAATCAGGCGGCCCCTTGCTCGGTGCGTTCCAGGTTCTGCAGCAACTCGAGCAGCAGCGCCGCGGTGCGATTGAGGTGATCGGAATGCAGTCGCACGGCACGTTCCGTGTCGCGGCCGATCACGGCGTCCATCAACTGCTGGTGCTCATCGTCGATGTCGCGGCTGGCGATGCTGCGTGCCACCACCAGGTTGCGGTAACGGTCGGATCGATCGAACAACTGGTTCATGTAATCGATCAGCAGCCGTGACGGGCAGGCCGCGATCAGCGCGGTGTGGAAAGCCTGGTGCAGGCTGTCCCATTCGCGGCTTTCGTGGTTCAGATTGTCGGCACTGCGCTTGGGCTGGCGGCGTAGCCGGTGATAGGCGATCAGTACCGACTCCTCCCAGATGGCGTCGCCATGGCGGATCGATTCGCGTAGTGCGATCTCGCCGATCCAGCAGCGCGTGCGCGTGAGTTCGGTCAGTTCTTCCTGGCTGATCGGCGCCACCACGAAGCCGCGCTGGTCCTTCTGCGCCACCAGCCCTTCGGTCGATAGCCGGTTCAGCGCTTCGCGCAACGGACTGGCGCCGACGGCATACCGTTCGCTCAAGGCTTCGATGCGCAGCTTCTCGCCGGGCTGCAACTGGCCTTTGACGATGTCTGTGCGCAAGCGCCGATAGACCGCGGTCGCAAGCGTCGGGCTGCCCGAAATCTCGCGTGCAACCGGGGGAACAATGCTCTTGTCCATGGCATGGGTCGAATCGAATTATCGAAATTCTCAGTTGAAATAAAAGAATTGTCGAGTTATAAATCAAAAAATCGCGTTTATGCAGTGCTGGCCCCTGTTGGCTCGAAATTCACTTCATAAAAACAAGAATCTCGATATTCACGGAGGAGAGATGAGACTTCATTGCCACGCCGCCGCGGGCACCCCGGCCGGGCGCCAGCCAGCCCTGCGTGCCTGAATCATGGCCAACTTCTCGGATCGCTTTGCCACGCGCGTGCAGATGGTGCTCGGCATCTGCCTGATGATCGCCGTGGTGCTGAACTTCGCCAACGTCGTGGCGCGCTATGTATTCAACACCGCGCTGTTCGGCATCGAAGAGGTGCAGGTCTACCTGATCGTGGCCGTGGCCTTCCTGGGTACGCCGGTGGTCATGTTCCGCAAGGAGCATCTGCGCATGGATGCGCTGTCCTACCGCTTTCCGTTGCCGGTCCGGCGCGGCCTGACCCGGCTCGAACTGCTCACCATCGTCGCGCTGTGCGGCTTCACCGCCTATCAGTCGTATCTGTACACCGGCCAGATGCTGTCGCTCGATCGCAAGAGCGATCTGATGGAAATTCCGATGTGGGTTCCGCACGGGGCGGTGGCGCTGGGGCTGACGGTCACCGCGCTCATCGCGTTGCGGCGCTTGTTCAAGCCGGTCGAGCTCGGTCCCGGCGCCGAGCCCGCTGGCGATGCGCAGCAAGCTCAAGGCGGCACCCACCGCGCCACGGCCGAGGAGCGCGCATGACCTGGACGCTCGGCGTACTGCCGATGGCCCTGCTGCTGCTGGGCTTTCCGATCTTCATCGTGCTGCTGGCCGCGGTCAGCATCACGCTGGTGCTGCTGATGGAAGTGCCGCTGGTGGTGCTGCACCAGAACATGTTCGGCGCCATCGACTCGGTGGCCTTGCTGGCGGTGCCGTTCTTCATCTACGCCGGCGAGCTGATGGGCAGCAGCAGCGTCGCCCGGCGGCTGGTCGACTTCGTCGGTTCGGGCGTGGCACGCGTGCCGGGCAACCTGGGCGTGACCACGGTGGGCGCGGCCACCATCTTCGGCGCCATCTCGGGCGCCAGCGCGGCCGCGGTGGCCACCATCGGCAAGGTGATGCTGCCGTCGCTGCGGCAAAAGGGCTATCCGGAGCATTTCTCGGCCGGCCTGATCACCGCGGTCGGTGCCATCGACATCATCATTCCGCCCAGCATCCCGATGATCCTCTACGGCATGGCGGCTTCCGAGTCGGTGCCGCGGCTGTATGCCGCCGGCATCCTGCCGGGGCTGCTGATCGGCGGCTTGCTGGCCTTGTACGTGATCTGGGTTGCGCGCCGGCTCGGCATCGATCCGGGCCGAGCCTTCGATCTGCGCGATCTGTGGGCGCGCGCCAAGCGCGGCCTGTGGGCGCTGGGCGCGCCGGTGATCATTCTGGGCGGCATCTATGGCGGCGTGTTCTCGCCGACCGAGTCGGCGGCGGTGGCCTGCATCTATTCGGCGCTGGTCACGCGCTTCATCTATCGCGAGCTGAGCTGGCGCGACGTGGCGCAGGCAGCCTCGCGCACCGCGTTCTTCACCGCGCAGGTGCTGATCATCGTGGCCTGCGCCAGCATCTTCGCCTGGCTGCTCACGGTGAACCAGCTGCCGGCGCTGGTGGTCGGCTGGATCCAGTCGCTGAACGTGCCTACCTGGGGCCTGCTGCTGTGCATCAACCTGCTGCTGCTGGCGGTCGGCTGCTTCCTGGATCCGCTGTCGGCGATCCTGCTGCTCAGCCCGTTGCTGGTGCCGATCGCTGTGGGCGCCGGCGGGAACCCGATCCACTTCGGCATCATCTTCACGGTGAACCTGGCCATCGGCCTGTTCACGCCGCCGTTCGGCATCAACATCTTCGTCGCGCAAACCGCCTTGGGCATGAACGTGCGCGTCATCTATCAAGGCATTCTGCCGTTCCTGGTCCTGTATCTGATCGCTCTGGGACTGATCACCTTCGTCCCCGAAATCTCGCTGTTCAGCATGCGGCTGTTCATGGATTGAACCCGATCCGCAGCCATCTCAATCAATAGGAGACACATGATGCGAAGCATTGGCTTTACCCGCCGCGCCATTCTGGCTGCTGCCACCTGCCTGGGCCTGAGCGGCGCGGCCTGGGGCCAGCATCAGTTCGTGATGAAGATGACCACGCCCGGCGTCGACGACGTCGCGGTGACCTGGCTCAAGCAGCTGAAGGCCGGCATCGATGCGCGCTCGGGCGGCCGCATCAAGGTCGAGATCTATCCGGCCAACCAGTTGGGTCCGCTGCCGCGCGTGGTCGAGGGCGTGGCGCTGGGTACGATCGAGCTGGCGCTGCCTGCGGTCGGTTTCGTCACCGGGCTGGAGCCGCGCTTCATGGTGCTCGACGCCCCCGGCCTGTTCGACGACATCGCGCATGCGCAACGCGTGCTGACCGACCCGGCGATCCGCAAGCGCATCGGTGAATTCGGCGCGGCCAAGGGCGTCGAGGCGCTGTCGGTGTATGCCTACAGCCCGCTGACGCTGCTGGCGCACAAACCGGTGCGCTCGCCGGCCGACCTGAAGGGCATCAAGGTGCGCGTGCCGGGCGCGGCGGCGCTGCATATCGAGCCGATGAAGCATTTCGGCGCGATCCCGATGTCGATTCCGCCGGGAGACGTGCTGCCGGCGCTGCAGAACCGCACCATCGACGGTGTGATCATGTCGCCGTTCATCTTCCTGCCGAACAAGTTCTATGACGTGGCCAAGCCGCAGACCTATCTGCCCGGCTCGTTCCTGATGGGCGTGGCGCTGGTCAACCGCAAGTGGATGAAGTCGCTGGGCCCCGAGCTGGAACAGATCGTGCGCGAAGAGGCGCGCAAGGCCGATGAGCTGTTCTCGACCGTCGGCGTGGCCGACACCGAGAAGGCGCTGACCACCTGGAAGCAGCGCGGCGGTGAAAACATCATGTTCTCGCAGGCCGATCGCGATCGTTATCTGAAAGACGTGACCGCCATCGCCGATCGCGTGACCAACGCCGATCCGGGGATCAAGGACGACTACCAGGCGCTCAAGGCCGCGGCGCAGCGGCTGCGCAAGTGAAGCGGCCGCGTCGCGACAGCCGAAGCGAGGTAACCCGATGAGCGCGCCGCAGCAAGCGACCCCGCCGGCCCAGTCCGTATCGCCGGCGGCGCAGTTCGACCAGCCGACGCAGTGCCGGCGTTACGAAGGCCGCGTGGCGATCGTCACCGGCGCGGCACAGGGGCTGGGCCGCGTCATCGCGCGGCGGCTGGCCGAAGAGGGCGCCGCCGGCCTGGTGCTGGTCGACATCCAGTCCGAGCGCGTCGTCGACACGGCGGCGCAACTCGAAAGCCAGACCGGCCGCCCGATGCTTGGTATCGGCGGCGACCTGAGCCAGCCCGGCGTGGCCGAGCAGGTCGTCGCGCAGACGCTGACGCGTTTCGGGCGGATCGACACGCTGGTCAACAACGCTGCGGCGTTGATCCGCCTGCGGCTGGTCGATTTCACCGAAGCGCTGATGCAGCAGGCGGTGCAGGGCAACGTCTGGACCACGCTGCGCTGCTGCAAGGCGGTGCTGCCGACGATGCTGGCGCAGCGCTATGGCCGCATCGTCAACATCGGCGGCGAAGCCTGGCGCAACGGCGCGCCGTTCCACACGCTGCTGGCCGGCGTCGGCAAGGGCTCGATGGTCGGCCTGACGGTGACGCTGGCCGGCGAGACGGTGCGCGACGGTATCACCGTCAATTGCGTATCGCCGGGCGCCATCGACACCTCGCTTGACGGCGGTGCGCCGTCGAACTGGCAGCGCGATCCGGCGTGGACCGGCCCCGGCGTCATGGACGAACTGGGCCGGCTCGCCGGGCCGCGCTCGAATTTCATCAGCCGTCCCGCGCACCCCAGCGAAGTGGCCGGCGCCGTCGCCTACTTCGGTTCGCCCGAGGCCTCGTATGTCACCGGCCAGCACATCGGTGTCAGTGGCGGCATGGCGATGATCTGAATTTTTCTGAACTGGAATCAACATGCGTATTTCTGCTTTTCTCCATCAAGGTGCCCCGGCGCTCGGCGTGCGCGTCGGCGATGAACTGCTGAACCTGACCGAGGCGGGCCTGCCGGGCACGCTCGATCAGTTGCTGCGCGGCGGGCCCAGCGCGCTGGAAGAGGCCAAGCGCGCCCAGCAGCGCGCCACCAGCCGCGTGCCGGTGGCCGGCGTGCAATGGCTGGCGCCGGTGGCGCTGCCGTCGAAGGCGATCGCAGTCGGCCTGAACTACGTCGACCATGCCGCCGAAGGCAAGATGGATCCGCCGACCTACCCGGTGCTGTTCAACCGCTTTCCGTCGTCGTGGGTGGCGCACGAGCAGCCGCTGCTGCGCCCGCACGTGTCGACGCAGTTCGACTATGAGGGCGAGCTGGTGGTGGTGATCGGCCGCGCCGGCCGCTACATCGACAAGAGCAAAGCGCTCGATCACGTGGCCGGCTATTCGATCTTCAACGACGGCTCGATCCGCGACTACCAGTTCAAGTCGGCGCAGTGGATGATGGGCAAGAACTTCGACAACTCGGGCGCGTTCGGGCCCGAGTTCGTCAGTGCCGACGAATTGCCGGCCGGCGCGCGCGGCCTGCGGCTGCAGACGCGGCTCAATGGCCAGGTGCTGCAAGACGCCAATACGCGCGACATGATCTTCGACGTGGCCACGCTGGTGTCGGTGTGCTCGGTGCCGTTCGAGCTGCAGCCAGGCGACATCATCATCTCGGGCACGCCGGCCGGCGTCGGCCTGGCACGCACGCCGCAGATCTTCATGAAGCCGGGCGATCGCTGCGAGATCGAGATCGAAGGCGTGGGCGTGCTGTCGAACCCGGTGGCCGACGAGTCCCGTTGATCTTTTCCATCGCAAGGAACCTCCGATGAAACCGCAGCGCAAAGTCATCATCACCTGCGCCGTTACCGGTGCGATCCATACGCCGACGATGTCGCCGTACCTGCCGGTGACCGGCGAGGAAATCGCCGAGGCGGCGATCGGCGCGGCGCAGGCCGGCGCGGCGATCGTGCACCTGCACGCGCGCCAGCCCGAAGACGGCCGGCCCTCGCAGGATCCGCAATTGTTCCGTGCCTTCCTGCCGCGCATCAAGGCCGAGAGCGACGTGGTGGTCAACCTGACCACCGGTGGCGCGCCGACGATGACGGTGCAGGAGCGCTTGCAGCCGGCGCTGCAATTCGCGCCCGAAGTGGCGTCGCTGAACATGGGCTCGATGAACTTCGGCCTGTACGAGATGCTGGGCCGGCACAAGGAGTTCAAGTACGACTGGGAAAAGCCGTACCTGCAGAACAGCGACGACCTGGTGTTTCGCAACACGTTTCGCGATATCGCCTACATCCTCGAATCATGCTCGGCCAATGGCACGCGCTTCGAGATCGAGTGCTACGACACCAGCCATCTGTACACGGCCGCGCATTTCCTCGACCGCGGCCTGATCAAGGCACCGCTGCTGATCCAGACCGTGTTCGGCCTGCGCGGCGGCATCGGGCCGCACCCCGAAGACCTGATGCACATGCGGCGCACTGCCGACCGGTTGTTCGGCGACGACTACGTCTGGTCGGTGCTGGGCGCCGGCCGCAACCAGATCCCGCTGGCCACCATCGCCGCGGCGATGGGCGGCAACGTGCGCGTGGGGTTGGAGGATTCGCTGTGGGATGGGCCGGGCAACCTGGCGCGCAGCAATGCCGCACAGGTCAAGCGCATCCGCGCCGTCCTCGAGGCGCTGTCGCTGGAAGTGGCCACGCCGGATGAAGCGCGCGCGATCCTGCAACTGAAGGGCCGTAACGACGTGCGGTTCTGAGAGCCATCGCGCCGCCCGTGCGGCGGCGCAACGCCGAAAGGCACGGAGGACACATGAAACGCGTGGTACTGGTCACCGGCGGCGGCCGCGGCATCGGCGCGGCGATCGCCTTGCAGGCGGCGCGCGACGGTGCGGCAGTCGGCATCAACTACCGATCGAACGCCGCGACGGCCGACGCGCTGGCCGCGCGCATCACGGCCGAGGGGGGCCGGGCGCTGGCCGTGCAGGCCGACACGTCGCAGGAAGCCGACGTGCTGCGGCTGTTCGACACCGTCGAGCGGCAGCTCGGACCCTTGACCGGCCTGGCCAACAACGCCGGTATCACCGGCCGCCCAGGGCCGATCGCGCAACTGACGGTCGAGGGGCTGAACGAAGTGCTGGCGACCAATGTCGTCGGCTACTTCCTGTGCGCGCGTGAAGCGGCGCGGCGCTTGCAGCGCGGCGGCGCGATCGTCAACGTGTCGTCGCGGCTGGCCACGTTGTCCGGCGCCGGCGAGCTGGTGCCGTATTCAGCCACCAAGGCGGCGATCGACGTGCTCACCGTGGGCCTGTCGCGCGAGCTGGCCGATCGCGGCGTGCGCGTCAACGGCGTGCGGCCCGGCGTCATCGCCACCGAGATCCATCGGCAGCGCGACCCTGACGTGCTGCGCAACATCGAACGCGGCATTCCGCTGGGGCGCATCGGCACGCCGGAAGAAGTGGCCGAGTGTGTCTGCTGGTTGCTGTCGGACAAGGCTTCCTATGTGACCGGCGCGCTGCTCGACGTCGGCGGCGGCCGCTGAGCAGCGTGGCCATGACGATGGCCGGTGCGTCCGGCCCTTTTTGCGAGGCTCACTCCATGACCGATCAGGATTTTTCAGCTCACGTGGTCGATGACCACGAACGCGGGTTGTTCCGCGTGCACCGTACGTCGTTCACCGACCCCGCCGTGCTCGAACGCGAACGGCGCGAGATCTTCGATCGCTGCTGGCTGTATGCGGCGCATGAGTCGGAACTGCCCAAGCCGGGCGACTACATCACGCGCAAGGTGGGCGGCCGGCCGCTGATCCTCGCGCGTGATCAGCAGGGAACGATTCGCGCATTCCTGAATACCTGCACGCACCGCGGCAACCAGTTGCTGCGCGAAAAATCCGGCAACACGAAGGTGCTGAGCTGTTTCTATCATGCCTGGGGCTTCGACCTGAAGGGCAAGCTGGTGGGCTTGCCCGGCGACGATGCCTATACGGCGCACTTCGAGCGCGACAAGATGGGGCTGGTGCCGGTGCCGCGGCTGCAGTCGTACCGCGGGATGCTGTTCGTCAGCTATGACGCCGGCATCGTCGATCTGGTCACCTATTTCGGGCCGGCGCGCGAGATCATCGACCACATGCTCGATTTCGGCGGCGATGACGTCGAGATCGTGCCGGGCGCCCAGTCGTACAGCATGCGCGCCAACTGGAAGCTGCTGGTTGAAAACAGCATCGACGCCTATCACGCCGCCTCGACGCACGCGCGCTATCTGCGTGAATATCTGCCCGACATCGGCATGGACAACAGCAAGTGGGTCGGGCTGAAGTCGTTCGACGGCTGGCGCGGCGTGGCGCTGGGCAACGGCCATGCGATGCTGGAAGGTCCGGCGCTGCCCACGCCGCTCGACGGCAGCGCGCCGGAGGAACTGGCGCGCATCCGCGCCGACCTCGACGTGAAGTTCGGCAAGGAACGGGCGCATCGCATCGCCGACTACCATCGCAACCTGTTCATCTATCCGAACCTGATCCTGATCTCGTTCTGGCGCACGCTGCGTACCTTCTATCCGGTGTCGCCCGACTACATGGAAGTGGAAGCCTGGGGGCTGTTGCCGCGCAGCGAGTCGGACCAGTTGCGCCACAAGCGCATCGAGAACTTTCTGTCGTTCCTGGGCCCGGCAGGGCTGGCCACGCCCGACGACGTGTCGGCGCTGGAAGGCTGCCAGCGCGGCTTCGAGTCGCTGCGCGAAGCGCCGTGGTCGGACATCTCGCGCGGCATGGGGCGCGCGCAGCCGCTGAACACCGACGAGCAGCAGATGCGCGCCTTCTGGCGGCGCTGGCACGCCCAGCTACAGGGGCAGCGCGGTGACACCGACTGCAACGATCATCCGGAACGCGTGCTCGCTGCCGCGGCCACGGGGGTGACGGCATGAGCCAGACCGTGCAATCCGCATCGCCGGTGGCGCTCGATGCGCCGATCGGCCACGACGAAGTGCGCGACTTCCTCACCTGGGAGGCCGACCTGCTCGACCAGTGGCAGTTGAACGAATGGCTGGAGCTGATGACGCCCGACATGCGCTATCTGGTGCCGTCGCTCGATCTGCCGCGGGCCGATTTTCGCAAGACGCTGTTCATGATCGCCGACGATCTGACGATGCTGCGTTCGCGCGTGCGCCAGTTGCTGGGACGCTTCACCTGGGCCGAGAACCCGCGTTCGCGCACGCGACGGATGATCAGCAATTTCCGCGTGCTGGAATCGCAACCGGGCAGGGCGCGCGTGTCGGCCAATTTCGCCGTCTGGCGCCTGCAGCTCGAGCAGAACGATGTCTACATCGGTCGCTACGAGCACGTGCTGGTGCGGGGCGAACGCGGGCTGATGTTCGAGGAGCGCAAGGCGACGCTCGATCTAGAGACGCTGCGTCCGCACGGCAAACTCAGCTTCATCCTGTAGGCAGCGCAAGGAGAACGGCATGATCCGCTACCGCAAGCTCGGCTACGTCGAGCTCAACGTCAGTGACCTGGCGCGCAGCCGCGCATTCTATGAAGAAATGGTCGGCCTGCAGTTGGTCGACGAAGGGCCGGGCTTCGTGCGCTTTCGCTGCGACAGCGACCCGTATTCGGTGGTGCTGCATCAGGCGCCGGCGCCGGGCTACAAGTGCGCCGGGCTGATGCTCGAAGACGAGCGCCAGTTCGACGTGCTGCACGAGCGCCTGCGCGCGGCCAAGGTGGCTTTCGAAGAGCTGCCGCCCGACGCATGCGCGCACAAGTGGGCAAAACGCATCACGCGGATGGTCGAACCGTATTCGGGGGCCACGCTGGAGTTCTACGTGCTGGCGCCCGATGCGCCGCGCCCGGCGTTCCAGCCGACCCACACCAAGATCCAGCGGATCGGGCACATCGTGTTCACCACGCCGCAGTCGACCGAAAGCACGCGTTTCTTTCTCGACGTGCTCAATTTTCGCGCGTCGGATGCGGTCGGTGAGTTCATCACGTTCATGCGGCCGTTTCCCAGCCCGTATCATCACGGCTTGGGCGTGGCGCGAGGGCCGCGGCCGCTGTTCCACCACCTGAACCTGATGGTGACCGAGTTCGACGACATCGGCCGTGGGCTGAACCGCTGCAACCGGATGGGCGCGCCGATCGTGTTCGGGCCGGGGCGCCACGTGGCCTCGGGCAGCGCGTTCCTGTATTACCTCGACCCCGACGGCATCACGCTCGAATATAGTTTCGGTATGGAAGAGTTTCCGGAAGTGAACCCGCGTCCGCCCAACGTGCTGCCGCCCAAGCCCGAGTCGATCGACACCTGGGGGGCGCCGCAGGATCCGCGCTTTGCCACTATCGGCGAGATCGAGCGGCGCGTGATCGAAACGGCGCGGGCGTGACGCGGGTCGCAGACTGAATGCGGATCAGGAGAATCATCGATGTACGTTGAAAACGATCGCGGCGAAACGCGGCGAGCCGGCGTGGCCGCCTGCGGCTGCGTCGACATCCACACGCACGTGGTGCCGCACGATTTCCCGCCCTATGGCGGGCGGCGCGCCAATGTGCCGTGGCCCAGCATGGCGCCGGCGCACGCCTGCCATCGGCACGTGATGATTTCCGAGAAGATCTATCGCACCGTCTCCGACCAGTGCTGGGATCTGGAGCGCCGGCTGGCCGACATGGATGCGCGCAACGTCGCGCAGCAGGTGCTCTCGCCGATGCCCGAGCTGCTGTCGTACTGGATGGAGCCCGACGACGGCGCGGCCTTGGCCCGCTACATGAACGAGCTGATCGCCAACATGGTCAGCGCCGCGCCCGGGCGCTTCGCCGGGCTGGCGGCGGTGCCCTTGCAGGACGTGGACACCGCGATCAGCGAGCTCGACTATGCGGTCAACCGGCTCGGCCTGGCCGGCGCCGAGATCGGCAGCAACGTCAACGGCGTGGCGATCGGCGATGCGCGCTTCGATCCGTTCTTCGAGGCGGCTGCGCGCTGGAACGCGGCGATCTTCGTGCATGCGATACGCCCGGCCGGCATGGATCGCATCGTCGGCTCGTTCAACTTCGAGCAGGTGCTGTGCTTTCCCGGCGAGATCGGGCTGGCGGCGGCGTCGATGATCACCGGCGGCATGATTGCGCGGCATCCGAACCTGCGCATCGCGTTCAGCCATGGCGGCGGCTCCCTGCAGGTGCTGGTGGCGCGGCTGCAGCATGCCTGGGAAGTGCTGCCGGCGCTGCGGCAGCAGATCGCCGAGGCGCCCAGGGTGCAGGCCGGCAAGATGTTCTACGACGATCTGCTGTATGACGCCGATGCGATTCGCAACCTGATCCGCGCGGTGGGTGCGACGCAAGTGATGGTCGGCACCGATTATCCGTTCGTGATCATGGATCAGGAACCTGATCGGCGTGCGCTGTCGCTCGAATTGTCGACCGCCGATAGCGATCTGCTGCGGTTCGGTAACGCGCGGCGTTGGCTGGGCGAGCGTGGGAAACCGTCGGCCTGAAAAGGGCTGATGATTTCCAGGTCTTGCAGCGGTGCGCCGCTACTGAGGCGTCACGCCGGAGGCTTTCACGATCGCGCTGCCGTTGCGCCGGTCTCTGGCGACGAATTCCGAGAACTGAGCCGGAGACATCGGTGCGGCCTCGAATGAATGCGGCGTCATTCGGGCCGTCTGAAAATCCGGATTGCTCGCTTTCCGCACCGCTACAAGCTCGCCGCTTGGCTGACCGGAAAGGTGCCGAACCCGTATGCGCGTTTGCCCCGCGTGGCATTCCCGGATGAAGAGGTGCTGATGATGCGCGCTGCGCTGATCAGGTCCGGGTTCGCGGTGGTGCGGGAGCCGGGCGAATGCGAGCGTCTTGGCGCAGCCAGCTACTAGGATCCCGTTCATGCTCGACGTTGAGCAGGTGCTGCAAGTGGATCCAAGGCCTGCTTGGCATGCGGTGCCCCCGACGCCGTTCGTCTGCGGTTACAACTTTCTGTTGCACAACTTCACTTGCTCATATGAAACTCACATTTACATAGATCCATGAAATCTTTGTCTTAAGGGAGCCACATGTCCAGGTCATTGCCTGCACGTGCGAGAACGTTGTCGCGCATCGCAGTACTCGTCCTTGCGCCGCTGGTGTTGGCCGCTTGGTCACAAAGCAGCTGGGCGCTGCAAATCTCGGAATTCCGGCTACGCGGGCCAGCGGGTGCGAATGACGAATTCATCCGTATCCATAATGAGACATCGACGGCGCTGACCGTCGCGGCGTCGTCGGGCACCGGCTACGGCATCGCCGCGTCGGACGGCGTTACGCGATGCACCATTCCAAACGGCACGGTGATTCCGGCGGGCGGTTCATACCTGTGCGCCAATAGCGGGGCCTATTCCCTGGCAGGCAACTCTTCCGGTGTGGCGGATGCGACCTACACCACGGACATCCCCGACAATGCTGGTATCGCGTTGTTTAATAACAACAGCGGTGGCGGCGACTATATCCTGGCCAACCGGATCGACGCGGTAGGTTCGACCTCGGAAGCCAACACGCTCTACAAAGAAGGTAGCGGCTACCCAGCCCTGACACCCTTCTCCATCGACTACGCCTGGACGCGCGACCGCTGCGGCAAAGGCGGCTCGATTACGACGGCAGGAACCTGCACCGCGCTTGGCGTACCGATCGACACCGACAACAACGCCGCGGATTTCGTTTTCGTGGATACGAACGGCACCTCGGCGGGCGGCGGGCAACGGCTGGGAGCGCCTGGTCCGTCGAATCTCGCTGGCCCCGTGATGGGCAGCGCCGTGACCCACGACGTCTTCGACTCGTGCAGTGCCGTCACCGCGCCGCCTAATACCATTCGGGATCTCACGAGTGATCCGGCCAACAATTCGACCTTCGGAACGCTGGACATTCGAAGGACATTCACCAATACGTCGGGTCAGCCGATCACCAGACTGCGTTTGCGCGTGATCGATCTGACGACCTTCCCGGCGCCGTCGGGCTTCGCCGATCTGCGGCCGCGCACGTCCTCTGATGTGTCTGTCCTGGTCGACCGCACGCCTTGCGGCAGCGATACGAACAACGTCACGGTGTTCGGAACCACGCTGGAGCAGCCGCCCGCGCAACCTAACGGGGGCGGGTTCAATACCACCATGACGGTTCCCTCGGTGACGCCGGGCACGCCGCTCGCGCCGGGTGCGTCCATCGACCTGCGTTTCCTGCTCGGAATCCAGCAGGACGGCGCTGCACGTTTTTCCGTGGCGATCGAAGCGCTTCCCGAAGGTGGCGCGATCTTCGAATACGCCGGCTGCACCAACGGCACCTGCGCGCCGCCCCAGGTTTCCTCGATCGTCGCGGCTGAAACCTCTCCGACCAATGCCGGCGTGGTCACGTTCACGGTGACATTCGATCAGGCCGTTACCGGTGTGGATGCCGCCGACTTCGTCGTACCGATGACGGGTGGCGTTAGCGGTGCAGCGGTCACGTCCGTCACTGGCAGCGGAACGACCTATACCGTGACGGTGAATACCGGCACCGGTAGCGGAACGGTGGGGCTGAATCTGGTCGACGACGATTCGATCGTGAACGGCACGAGCGCCAGTCTGGGAGGGGTTGGTCCGGGCAATGGCAACTTCACCGGCCAGACCTACGCGCTGGACAAGACCGCGCCGACAGTCACCGTCGAACAAGCGGGAGCGCAAGCCGATCCAGTGGCAGTCGGCCCGGTCAATTTCACTGTCACGTTCAGTGAAGACGTTACCGGCTTCACGGCAGCCAACGTGGTGCTGAGCGGAACTGCCGGCGCCACGACCGCCGTGGTCACTGGCGGACCCTCCGTGTACAACGTGGCTGTGTCTGGAATGACCGGCCCCGGTTCGGTGATCATGACGGTCACGTCCGGGCCAACCGATGCGGTGGGCAACCCGAGCGCGGCATCGACCAGCGTGGACAACATCGTCACCTTCAACGGCTCCGGCTCTGGTGGGAACGGTGATGGAGGCGGGGATACGGGCGGACCCGTTGCAGCCATCCCGACCCTGAGTGAGTGGGGACTGTTGATGCTCACGTCCTTGATCGGCCTGGCCGCTTGGCGTACCCGCCGCCGCATGACTAGCGAGATGTGACGTTTAGGAGTGGGAGCGTGCCCTTGGGGGACGCTGCGATGCAGCTGACTGATATGTAGTCTGGGGAGCTGCGGCGACGGCTCCATCGGCCGATGGAGCAAGCGCTTCGCGGCGTTCCGCGTGGCCGGGTATTCGCCGGCCACGCGGAACGCCGCTGCTACGAGGTGACCGATCGGCTTGAGGTGCGAGTTCTGGCGAGGAGCGTGCCGGACCAACCCACGCACCAGGAGATTCATACGATCCCTGGTAGCCATATCGAGCGGCGCATCGCTCGGCCATGCGGCGACTTGCGCTTGGTGAGCCCCGCAGAATCGACGACGAGCAGGCGGCACAGTCGATCAAAACCACGCTGCATTTGCGTAAATAGGCAGCGCTAGTGCCGGGCACTGGCGCGTGCCCGGCCAATGCTGCCCCGGGGGTTCGGCGATGCAGAGAGCGCCCCCACGACAACCACCCCAAGAGCAAACCCAGCTGGCAGCGCAACCGCGCTGGCTCATCTATTTCATTGCAACCTACCGTTGCTGGTTCGATCTGGCCGGGCGCTCATTCGCGCTGATTACCGATGAGGCAAATCGGCGCGGCTCATTCAATAGCGCCGAGCAATGGCCGTGCTTGTCGGGAAACAGGACCATATGAATAGGTTTTCTATGTGTATTAGTTCATATATATGAACCAAATGAGGGCTGACTTGACTTTGAATGGATCGAGTGATTTCATAAATGAAGACAAGTTCATGTATGAAAACAATCCTTCATTCGAATTTCACTGTCCCTTATGTCATTGGATAACCCATGAGTGCCGCGATCACCCCTGCCTTTACCGCTGAATTGCTCGACAAGCTCGCCATTGCCGAGAGCGTGCAGAACTGGGCGCCGTGGCGCGACGCCGGCGATTGGGAACGCTTCGCCCAGGTATGGCATTCCGATGGCTGGATGTCGGCTACCTGGTTCCAGGGGCCGGCGCATCGGTTCATCGAGGTGAGCCGCACCGGCTTCGAGGCCGGGGTCTCGATCCTGCATTTCCTCGGCGGCACCAGTATCGATCTGCAAGGCCGTCGCGCCGTCGCGCAGACCAAAATGACGATCAATCAGCGTGCGCTGGTCGATGGCCACCAGGTCGATGTGGTCTGCACTGGTCGCTTCTATGATTTTTTCGAGAAGCGCGTGGTCGACGGCGGTGAAAGCTGGCGCATCGTGCGGCGCCAACCGATCTATGAGAAAGACCGGATGGATCCCACCGATCCGTCGGTATCGCTGAAGCTCGACCCGGCGGTGTTGCAGCGCTATCCGGATGGCTATCGCCATCTGGCCTATCTGCAGGCCGGCCTGGGCTTCAAGGTGAAGGTCGACATGCCCGGGCTGCGCGGACCGATCGTCGAGGCCCTGTACGCGCGTGGCCGCCAGTGGCTGGCAGGCGCGGCGTCGGCGTTCGACGAGCCGCCGGTCGAGAGCGGGCTCTGATCCCGATCAGGTCAACCCTGCGTCACGCAGTTCCTGCTCGAGCCGGCGTGCGCCGTCGCGCAGCGCCGTCACGATGGTGCGGCGATGCCGCGCCGAATCGCGTACGCTAGGCATGGCCACGTTCAGGGCGCCCACCGGCCGGCGCTCTTCATCGAGCACGGCCACCGCGATGCCGACGATGCCCGGCGTAAATTCTTCGAAAGAATAGGCCACGCCGTTGCGCGCTGCGGCACTCAGCTCGCGCCGCAGTGTGGTCAGCGAAGTGATCGTGTGCGGCGTGATGCGTCGCGGCTTCATGCGTGCGAGATAGGCTTCGCGTTCGGCCTCGGGCATCAGGGCGAGCAGGATCTTGCCGCTGGACACCGCATACAGCGGCGCCAGTTCGCCTATCGTCATCGAGAATTGCAGCGGGTGCGATGCGTTGACACCGCACACTCGCTGCACCTGATCGTCGCGCAGCAGGTTCAGCGACGAGGATTCGCCCGTGAGCTTGGTGATGCGGTCGGTGATCGGTTGCGCCAGGGCCGGCAGATCGGTGGCGATCTGACCGCGGCGCACCAGCCGCATCAGCGCCGGTCCCAGCATGTAGACATTGGGGCCGGGCGTGAACGTCAGGTAATCGCGCGCCTGAAGATTACCCACCAATTGGGTCAGGCTGCTCTTGGGAATATCGAGCGTATCGGCCAGCTCGGTGTGCGTGAGCCCATGCGGTTTGCGCGCCAGCAGTTCGAGCAAGTCCAGCACCCGGTCGGCCGATTTCACGACGACAGGTTTCAGGGGTTTCATCGGCAGCGAGGTTCGGGGCAAGCCGCGATTCTAATGCCGCCGCGGCGGGCCTTCAGGCGCCGATCCACGCCTCGATCTGGGCCGAGTTCATTGCACCGGCGCTGCGCCGCACTTCGCGCTCGCCCTGAAACAGCGCAAGCGTCGGGATGCTGCGGATGGCGTATTGCCGGCTCAGCCCAGGGTTGGCCTCGGTGTCGACCTTCAGGAACTGCACGCGTCCGGCCAGACGTTGCGCGGCCTGCTCGAACTGGGGCGCCATCATCCGGCAGGGGCCGCACCAACTGGCCCAGAAGTCGACGACGACCGGCAGATCGGTGCGCCGCAGATAGTCGTGAAAACGTGCTTCGTCGATCGCCAGCGGCGTGCCGGTGAACAGCGCCTTGCCACAGGCGCCGCAGTCGGGGCGCTGGCCCAGTCGCTCGGCCGGCAGCCGATTGGTCTTGCCGCAGTGGGGGCAGACGGCGTGGATCGGGTCGGACATCGGAAGACTCCTTGCTTGGACGAATCGGGCGCACGGCGCGGCAGCCGGCTTGGGGCTTGCGTTCGATATGAGGCGGGATGGCGAGAAGTCAAGGGCGCGGCCCGGCCGTCCGTTGCTCAGTCGGATACGCGCAGCCCGAGCCGACTGGCCGCGATCACCGCCTGCGTACGATTGCGCACGCCGAGCGCGCGCAGCACCGCGCTGACGTGGACCTTGACCGTACCTTCGGCCAGATCGAGCTGGCGGCAGATCAATTTGTTCGGCATGCCGCGCAGGATCAGCCGCAGCACGTCGCATTGCCGTTCGGTCAGACCCAGCCCGCGCGGATCGCTGTCGGGGGTGCGCATGAACGGCGGTTCCTGCACCAGATGGCGAACGCTTTCGATCGCTTCGCGCGGCACGTAGAAGTGGCCGGTGGTGACCAGGCGCAGCGCGTGCGTCAGCACGTCGGCGTGATACGTCTTGGGAATGTAGCCGGCGGCGCCTGCCTCGAGGCAGCGCAGGATGGTGTCGCGGTCGGTCTGCGCCGACAGCACCACCAGCGGCACGGTGGGATGGCGCTCGCGCAGTGCCGACAAGGCCCTGAAGCCGTCGATGTCGGGTAGGCTCAGGTCGAGCAGCAGATAGTCGTAGGTGGTGCCCAGCGCGAGCACGCGGCGTGCTTCGGTATAGCTGGCGGCCAGGTCGACGTGGCTGCCTGGCGCGATCGATTCCATCGTCATCTTCACTGCGTCGCGCATCAGTGGATGGTCATCGATGATCAGTACCCTGACTGGCATACCTGTTCCCCCTGGGCTCGTTCGTCGTTAATATTTTCTTGACGAATTTTTAAGGGACTGACGGATAAGCTGTCAAGGTATTAAGGGGCCGAATCCGCTCTATCTAGCCCGAATGGCCTAGTCCTCTGGGCTGGGCTGTCCTGGAGGTCGGGGCATGATTCTTCGCTCCGAGAGCTGTCGCAGGCATAATTAAAGGTTTTGGTCGGCCCGCGCCATGTCGTATTCGCATCGTTTCTGCGTTGCTCCGATGCTCGATCTCACTGATCGGCACTGCCGCGTATTTCATCGGCGGTTGAGCGCGCGTGCGCGGCTGTACACCGAGATGGTAACCACCGGCGCGCTGCTGCATGGCCCGCGTGAGCGGCTGTTAGCGTTCGACCCGGTCGAGCATCCGGTGGCCTTGCAACTCGGCGGCTGCGATCCGACCGAACTGGCGCAGGCGGCGCGCCTGGGCGCGGCCGCCGGCTACGACGAGATCAATCTGAATTGCGGCTGCCCCAGCGAGCGCGTGCAGCGCGGCGCCTTCGGCGCCTGCCTGATGGCCGAGCCGCGGCTGGTGGCCGACGGCGTGCGCGCAATGCGCGACGCGGTGGATGTGCCGGTCACCGTCAAGCATCGCATCGGGCTCGATCGCGACGAAAGCTATGGTTTCGTGCGCGATTTCGTCGGCATGGTGGCCGATGCCGGCTGCACGGTGTTCATCGTGCATGCGCGCAATGCCTGGCTCAAGGGCCTGAGCCCGAAGGAAAACCGTACCGTACCGCCGCTGCGCTACGAGGTCGTGGCCCAGCTCAAGGAGGATTTTCCGGCGCTGACCATCGTGCTCAACGGCGGGCTGCGCGAGCATGCGCAGGCGCTGCCATGGCTGGCGCGCCTCGACGG
The DNA here is from genome assembly GCA_017307915.1 of Burkholderiales bacterium. Classification (GTDB taxonomy): domain Bacteria; phylum Pseudomonadota; class Gammaproteobacteria; order Burkholderiales; family Burkholderiaceae_E; genus Zeimonas. The sequence continues at coordinate 22,903 of JAFKGG010000412.1, forward strand.
CGTGATGATCGGCCGCGAGGCCTATGAGAACCCGTGGATGCTGAGTGAGGTCGACCGACTGTATTACGGCGATGGCGACAGGGCGCCCGGCGATGACGCAGCCGCCGGTGGCGATGGCGCAGCGGGTGAAGCGGCGCCGGCGTCGCGAGAAGCCGTGGCCTTGGCCATGCAGCCTTATCTGCGGCGCCAGGCCGCGGCCGGCGTGCCGGTGCGGGCGGTGGTGCGACATATGCTGGGGCTGTTCAACGGCCTGCCCGGTGCGCGGCGCTGGCGGCGCGCGTTGAGCGACGAGCGTCTGCTGAGCGCAGCCGGTGCCGATGCGGTGGCACACGGGCTGGCCGCGTTGCATGCGCTTGCTGAGCGGCCCGCCGAGGCGCTGGGAATCGCTGAGGCCGACCTGGCCGGTGCCGCCGCCCGGAGCTGAGCGCATCATCCGAGTCTGGATGGGGCGCTACGCGCCGTACAGCCTGGCGGCCCAGTAAACACCGATGCCCATCTGAACCGCGAACGCGGTGAAGCGGGCCATGGCCGCGGCAGGCGAGGCGGAGCCAAGATGAATGAGAGATTGAACGACTCGTGCTGCCAGCAGGATGTAGGCTAGCGGGTCGGTCACCTGAGACTTGTCTGCGACGACCGCCAGCAGCAGGAGGCCACCAAATATGGGCAAGCCCTCAAGACAGTTTGCATGCGCCCGCGCCAGGCGCTGCATGAAGGGAGAAAGCTTCGTGTTATTGGGGTCGAAGCCGTTCGCCGGAACCTCGCCAGTGAGGACGAGCTTGGATCGAAGCAGCTCCATGAGGACGAGCAGGGAAAGAGCCCAGGAAATGAAGCCGAGCAGAGCAGACAGGGAAGCTGACATGGACGGACCCTCTCTCCGATGGTTGAAGCTGGCAACAGCGCGATTGAGTTGAATCGCGGCACACGATTCTGAGGCTTAGCGGCGTTTGACGCGGACGGCCATGACGCCGCCCAACCCTGAACGAATCGCCTAGGCCTTCAGGCGCTGCTGACTTGCTGCTTGCGCTGCCGGTGCACGTACAACAGGATTGCCCCGAATGCGGCGGCCGACAGTGCGACTTCGATGGCAGCCAGCATAGCGCTGGGGCCGAGGTCGGAGGTGGCGCGCACCAGCCCTTCGGTCAGATAGGCCAGCATCAGCATCGACCACCATTGATAGGCGCGGACCGATCCGCGCACCAGTGCGGGCAGCGCCAGCACCAGCGGCAGCACTTTCAATGACAGCAGCCAGGCACCGGGGCGCAACGGGGCCAGCCACAGTTCCCAGGCGAGCCCGAGTAGGATGAGGGCGGTGAACAGAGCCACCACCAGACGGCGCAAGGCAGAAATCGACATTGGCAGCGATTATAGGCACGATGCGTTCCCCTGATTCTTCCGTCGGCCGCAACACGCTGCGGCCGGTGCATTCGACGGCCAAGCTGCTGCGCGCGATGGTCCGGCAGGCGCAGCAGTTGCACCTGACGCAGACGGCCGGCAGCTTGTCGTTCTTGTCGCTGCTGGCGCTGGTGCCGATGTTCTCGATCGTGTTCGCAGTGACCACGGCCTTGCCGACCTTTGCGCGCCTGCGCCAGGCGCTGCAACAGTTCATGGCGGCCAACCTGTTTCCCAGTGCGATCAGCGACACGATCTTCACCTATCTGAACCAGTTTGCCGCCAAGGCCAGCGGCCTGTCGCTGATCGGTTCGGCGGCGTTTTTCATCACCGCCTTCACCGCTCTGCTGACGATCGAAGAGACGCTCAATCGCATCTGGGTGGCCGATCGGCCGCGGCCGCTGGCCAATCGCCTGACGCTGTACTGGACGCTGCTGACGCTGGCCCCGCTGATGCTTGGTGCCAGCCTGACCGTGCATGGTGTGGTGGCCACCGCCTGGCTGCGCGGCGAGAACCTCGATCAGTTGCGCAACCTGTGGCTGGTCGTGCTGCCATGGGTGATCTCGTTGACCGGTCTGACCTTGCTGTATCGGCTGCTGCCCAGCGCTCCCGTGCGCTGGCGCGAAGCGCTGGCCGGTGCATTGCTGGCGGCGCTGCTGCTGCACCTGCTGCGCAGCGGGCTGGGCTGGTACGTCGCCAAGCTGCCCAGCTATACGGTGGTCTACGGCGCATTCGCAGCGCTGCCCTTGCTGCTGCTGTGGCTGTTCCTGGGTTGGATGGCCTTGCTGGTGGGAGCGCTGCTGGCAGCCAACCTGCGCTTCTGGGGCCAGCCCGGCGAGCCGCATCGCCTGCGCACGCCGGCCGAGCGCTTCCATGACGCGCGGCAATTACTGGGCATGATGGCCGAGCAGATCGGTGCCAATCCCGATGGGGCCTTGCCGGTGGCGCGCTTCAGAGAGCGGCTTGGTGATGATCCGCAGCGCTTTGCCGAGGCCGCGTTGCTGCTGGCCAGGCTGGGCTATGTGACGCGGCTGGTGAACTTGGGAGAGGCGGCACCGAGCGGTCGCGAAGCCGTCTCCGGCGTCGTCTCCGACGCTAGCCTGCCGCCTTGGAACGAGCGTTGGATCTGGGCGCAAGCCCCCGCCGGGCTGACGCTGCGTCCGCTGTTCGAAGCGATCTGGCATGACCGGCGCGGCAGCTCGCCCGGCGACTTTCCGGCAGCATTTCTGGATCAGCCCTTGGCGGCAGAAGCAGTGGCCAAGAGCGTTACGGCTGCTTCCGTTTGAGGGGCGCCGTAGCCGGGGTGCTAGGCGGCCTGCCGAGCGGGCCTGAAAAACCCCAGCAGGGCCGACAGCAGCGCCTCGGGCTGTTCGGCCATGATGGCGTGGCCGCAGTCGGGGATTTCGACCACCACGGGCGCCGGCTGCCCATGGCGCTCGGCTGCCGTGCGGCAGCGCTCGATCAGCGTGCGTGCCTGCTTGGGGGCGGTCATCAGATCATGCCGGCCGAGCACGAACAGCACCGGGCAGGCCAGCGCGTCGGCGCGCTCCAGGCCGCCAGCATAAGCGTTGCACGCGTTGAAATCGGTCAACAGCACGCCGGGGCGCTGCCGCTCCATCAGCCGGCGGTTCTGCATGAAGATCGAAAAGCCCGGGCCTGGACAGCCCGGGCGCGCGTTGATCGTCGAATGCGACCAGTAGTTGATCATGTCGAAGGCACGCGCCTCGTCGTCGCGGGCCGCGGCCAGCAGCGCGTCGGAAACCTTCATTGGAAAGGCGGTGCCGACCAGCGCCAGACCTTGCACCGGCGAGTCCGGCCGGGCGGCGGCATCGAGTGCGATCATCGAGCCCATGCTGTGCCCGACGACGGTGGCCTGCGCCACGCCGGCGGCGTGCAAGAGGGCGATCAGCCAGTCGGCCATCGCGCTCACGTCGGTCAGCGGCGTACCGCTGCTGCGGCCATGGCCCGGCAGGTCGACGGCCAGCACCGAGAAGCCGTGATGCGCCAGATAGCGCGATTGCAGAATCCACACGCTGTGATCGTGCTCGGCGCCGTGCACGAACACGATGACCGGGCGCGTGGCGTCGAACGGACGCCCGCCGGTATAGGCGTAGTACGGGATACCTTCGATTTCGATCTGCATGCCGGCGATCCGTGATGCAATGATTGACGCTGCCCTTTCAGCCCTTCTGCGCGGCCTTCAGGCCAATGTTCAGATCGGCGATCAGGTCGTCGGCGTCTTCCAGGCCGACCGACAGCCGCAGCGTGCCTTCGCTGATGCCGGCGGCGGCCAGCGCGGCGGCGTCCATCCGGAAATGCGTGGTGGAAGCCGGATGGATGACCAGCGAGCGCGCATCGCCGACATTGGCCAGATGCGAGAACAGGCGCAGGTTTTCAACGAAGCGCCGGCCCGCCGCGCGGTCGCCGCGCAGGTCGAAGCTGAATACGGCACCGCAGCCGCGCGGCAGCAGCCGTTGCGCCAGCGCATGATCGGGATGCTCGGGCAGGCCCGGATACGACACCTGAGCCACCATCGGATGCGTGGCCAGGAACTGCGCGATGCGTTCGGCGTTGGCCACGTGCCGCTGCATGCGCAGCGACAGCGTTTCGATGCCTTGCAGGATCTGGAACGCGTTCATCGGGCTCAGGCACGCGCCGAAGTCGCGCAGCCCCTCGCGGCGCGCGCGCAGCAGGAACGGCGCGACCGTCGATTCTTCGGCGAACACCATGCCGTGAAAGCCGTCGTAGGGTTCGGTCAGCTCGGGGAACTTGCCCGAGGCCAGCCAGTCGAAGCGCCCGATGTCGACCAGCAGGCCGCCGACCACGGTGCCGTGGCCGCACAGGAACTTGGTGGCCGAGTGGTAGACCAGATCGGCGCCGAGTTCGCCGGGCCGGATCAGGTAGGGCGTGGTGAACGTGGAATCGACCAGCAGCGGCACGCCGTGCGCGTGCGCGATGTCGGCCACGGTGGGGATGTCGAGCACCTCGAGCCCGGGGTTGCCGAGCGTTTCGCCGAGCAGCAGCCGCGTGTTCGGGCGCAGCGCGGCGCGCCAGGCGTCGGGCTCGCGCGGATCGACGAATGTGGTATCGATGCCGAAACGGCGCAGCG
>JAFKGG010000039.1 GCA_017307915.1 Burkholderiales bacterium
CTGGCCGCGGCCGTCGCTGTGCTTGCCGGCTGTGCCACCAGTAAGGAGGAAATGCTGACGCACAGCGACCGCACCATGATGGACATCTGGCAGCGGGAGACTGGCGGCGGCGGCGGCGCCGGCCAGGTCGCAGGCAGGCAATTGCTCGATGCGCGCCAGAGCCTGCGCCGGCCGCTGACCGAGGCCGACGCTCAGGCCGCGCCCGCCGAGCAGATGCGCTACACGCGCACGGCGCAGAGCGAGGTCTATCGCCAGTTCCAGCGCCTGCCCAATCCCGATCTCGTCATGTACGTGTACCCGCATCTGGCGGGCACGGACCCGGTGCCCGTGCCCGGCTACACGACGGTTTTCCCGCTGTACCAGCGCGTGCAGTACGCCATGCCGGGCGAGCGCGTGGAGGACTACTGATGCGCTGGAAGTTCCCCCGGCCAAAGCTGGTCGCATCCGGCGCTGTCGATGACGAGCAGCCGGACGACTGGCAGCGCCACGTCGGAACCTTGCGCCAGGCCGGCATCCCCGAGCCCGGCGCGGCGGTCCAGGGCCGCAGGCCGGCGACCGTGGCGGACGACCAGGCGCTGTACGACGCCCCCCCGTCCTTCGTGGAACTGCTGCCATGGGTGGAGTACCTGCCCAAGTCGAAATCCATGCTGCTCGAAGACGGGCAATCCGTGGCGGCGTTCTACGAGCTGGTGCCACTGGGCACCGAGGGCCGGGAACCGGGCTGGCTGGCACAGGCCAGGGATGCGCTGGAGAACGCGCTGCAAGACAGCTTCGACGAGCTGGACGAGCACCCTTGGATCTTGCAGCTCTACGCGCAGGACGAGCCGAGTTTCGACCATTACATGGAGAAACTGCGCGACTACGTGCAGCCGCGGGCGCGCGGCACGGCCTTTACCGAGTTCTACCTGCGCCATTTCGGTCACCACCTGCGCGCCGTAGCAAAACCGGGCGGCCTGTTCGAGGACACCGTGGTGACGCGCCTTCCATGGCGCGGTCAGACGCGGCGCGTGCGGATGGTGGTCTATCGCCGCTCCACCAGACAACAAGCGAACCGGCGCGGCCAGTCGCCCGAGCAGATGCTGAGCATCATCTGCGACCGCCTGTGCGGCGGGCTGGCGAACGCAGGTATCCAGATGCGGCGCATGGTCGCGGCTGACATTCATGACTGGCTCCTGCGCTGGTTCAACCCGCGCCCCACGCTGCTAGGCACAGAAGTTGAAGATCGGGAGCGCTTCTACGCGTTGGCACGCTACCCCGACGAGACCGAGGACGGCGAGATCGAGCTGGCAAGCGGGCGAGACTTCAGCCAGAGGCTTTTCTTCGGCCAGCCGCGATCAGACACGGCGCATGGCACCTGGCACTTTGACGGCATGCCGCACCGCGTGCTGGTCACCGACCGGCTGCGCATGCCGCCCGGCACCGGGCACCTCACGGGCGAAACCCGCAAGGGCGATGCGATCAACACGCTGTTCGACCAGATGCCCGAAGACACGACCATGTGTCTGACCATGGTGGCGACGCCACAGGATGTCCTCGAATCCCACCTCAACCACCTGGCGAAGAAGGCAGTCGGCGAGACCTTGGCGTCCGAGCAGACGCTCAGGGATGTTCAGGAGGCCCGCTCGCTGATTGGCAGCGCGCACAAACTGTACCGGGGCACGCTGGCGTTCTACTTGCGCGGACGCGACGAGGCCGAACTTGACCGGCGCGGCCTGGACCTCGCCAACGTGATGCTCAACGCAGGATTGCAGCCCGTGCGCGAGGACGACGAAGTCGCGCCCTTGAACAGCTATCTGCGCTGGTTGCCGTGCTGCTACAACCCCGCGCAGGACAAGCGGCAGTGGTTCACCCAACTGATGTTCGCCCAGCATGTTGCGAACCTCGCGCCGGTGTGGGGACGCGCCCAGGGAACCGGGCATCCTGGCATCACGATGTTCAATCGTGGGGGAGGCACGATTACCTTCGACCCGCTCAACCGCCTAGACCGGCAGATGAACGCCCATCTGTTCTTGTTCGGCCCCACCGGCTCCGGCAAGAGCGCCACGCTCAACAACCTGCTGAACCAGGTGACCGCGATCTACCGGCCGCGCCTGTTCATTGTGGAAGCGGGGAATTCTTTCGGGTTGTTTGGCGAGTTCGCCAAGCGCCTGGGCCTGACCGTGAACCGGGTCAAGCTGGCCCCGGGCTCAGGCGTCAGCTTGGCTCCGTTCGCCGACGCACGCCGCCTGATCGAGACGCCCGGCGACGTGCAGACGCTCGATGCCGATGCACTCGACGAGGATCGGCCACCGGACGACGCGGCAGCCGATGGAGATGAGCAGCGCGACGTACTCGGCGAACTGGAAATCACCGCTCGCCTGATGATTACCGGCGGCGAGGACAAAGAAGAAGCCCGGATGACGCGGGCTGATCGCTCGCTGATCCGCCAGTGCATCCTGGCCGCAGCCGAGCGCTGCGTGGCAGAGAAGCGCACGGTGCTCACGCGCGACGTGCGCGACGCACTGCGCGAGCGCGGCCAGGACACGACGCTGCCCGAAATGCGGCGCGCTCGGCTGCTGGAAATGGCCGATGCCATGGACATGTTCTGCCAGGGCACGGACGGCGAGATGTTCGACCGTGACGGCACGCCGTGGCCCGAGGCCGACGTCACCATCGTTGATCTGGCGACCTATGCCCGGGAGGGCTACAACGCCCAGCTCTCGATCGCGTACATCAGCCTGATCAGCGCCATCAACAACATCGCCGAACGCGATCAGTATCTGGGCCGCCCGATCATCAGCGTCACCGATGAAGGGCACATCATCACCAAGAATCCGCTGCTTTCCCCCCTGGTCGTGAAGATCACGAAGATGTGGAGAAAGTTGGGCGCCTGGTTCTGGCTGGCGACGCAGAACATCGACGATCTGCCGCGCGCCGCGGAGCCGATGCTGTCGATGATCGAATGGTGGGTGTGCCTGTCGATGCCACCGGATGAGGTGGAAAAGATCGCACGCTTCCGTGAATTGAGCCCAGCGCAGAAGGCTCTGATGCTTTCCGCGCGCAAAGAGTCGGGAAAATTTTCCGAGGGCGTCATTCTCTCCAAGAGCATGGAAGTTCTGTTCCGGGCAGTGCCTCCAAGCCTTCACTTGGCATTGGCGCAAACCGAGCCGGAAGAGAAAGCCGAGCGCTATCAACTCATGCAGCAGTACGGCATCGACGAACTGGATGCCGCCATCCTGGTGGCCGCGGCCATCGACAAAGCTCGCGGCATCGAGTCGCCGGCCCTTGAGTTTGCATAGTGAGGGAGAGTGCCATGGAGCCTAAGCGTCCATCCATTCCGTTGCAGATTGAATCCTTCCGCCGCCCGCGCCGGTGGCAGCGTTGGATCTGGACACCGGCCGTTGGGCTTCTCGCTGTGATGCTGATCTGGCTCATGTTCCGTTCGCCCGGCGAACCCTCAGCACAGTCGCCCGCGCCGGGCGGCACGACGCACGTGGCAGGGCCGCCCTGGCAGATGGGTAACCCAGACGGCCGTTTCACGCTGACGCTCTATGCGGACCTGGAATGTCCGTTCTGCCGGGAATACTTCCCGCAGCTCAAGCGCTGGGTCGGCAACAACGCCGAGGTGGCCCTTCAATGGCACCACCAGCCGCTGGCCGCGCACGAGCCGGCTGCGTCGGCCGAGGCGCGTCTGGCCGAGTGTGCCGCCGAAGTTGGCGGGCATGCGGCCTTCTGGCAAGCCGTCGAGTGGATCTATGCCCACACCCGCAGCGACGGCCAGGGCCTGCCCGATGGTCAGCGCTATCCCGAGTCCACCCCGGCCATCGAGCAGTGCATGGCGAGCGAGCGGCTCGATGCGGTCATCCGTGTCCAGGCCGTGGAAGCCACGAAGAGCGGCGTGACTTCCACTCCTTCGCTGCGCCTGCACGATCGCCAGACGGGGCGGGCAGTCCTGCTACAGGGGCCAATCGAGGGAGATGCCTTGTTGTCGGCCATGGACATGCTCGCGGCTGACGAGGCGCCTCAAAGCGGGAATGGCCCCTAACGGGGCCATCCTCACCGCTACAAGCGAACGGCGGCTACTGCTTTGCCCGCTTAGCCGCCGCTTTCTTCGAAGGGGCTTTCGCGGCGGGCTTGGCCGCTGCCTTTTCAGCCTTGCGCTTCGCGGCCTTCGGATCGACGGCGGCCTTGAAGCCCGCGCCCGGCACGAACT
>JAFKGG010000040.1 GCA_017307915.1 Burkholderiales bacterium
GCGATCAAGCTCAATCGCGCGATGGCGAACTGGTACCGCGACCCGTTCGACAAGCCTTACAAACAACCGTTGACCGATATCCTCGGCCCGCCATTGCGACCGGACCAGCTATGGAATCCGGATGCCGTGCTGCGTGTCGAGGACATCCAGCATCGGCCCGACACGCAGGATCGCCTCGACAAGGCGGCGGCAACGCAGATGGTGCTCGAGGATGCATTGATCCATGCGGTCGATCATCTGCTGCGCGCCACTGGTACGAACAAGCTGATCTTGTCGGGCGGCGTCGCGCTCAACGCCTTGGCCAGCATGCGGCTGCTCGAACATTTCGATGAAGCATGGTTCGCCAAGGTGCAACAGCGCAAAGCGCGACTGCATCTGTGGGTGCCGCCGATGCCGAGCGATCCCGGTGTGCCGATCGGCGCAGCATGGTGGTTTGCTCATCTTGCCGGCGCGCCGCGCGGTGCGCCGGAAACCCATGCGTTCTATTGCGGGACGGCTCCGACCGGCGACGACATCACCGGTGCGCTTGCCGCCGCGCCCGATATCGCGTCGGAGAATATCGGCACCGTCGCAACGCCGAGCGGCCGCGCTGCCATCGCCGATCTGATGGCCTATTGTGTTGCCAGCGGCGGCATCGTTGCGCTCTATCAGGGACCTGGCGAAACAGGACCGCGTGCGCTCGGGCATCGCTCGATTCTCGCCAACCCATGCGATCCGGAAACGCGCGAACAGGTCGTCGGCGGTCTGCGCCACCGGCGGCTCGGCCCACACGTCGGGCACCGGCGCAAAGCCCGAGCGGCCGCGTTCCATCGCATCGCATAGATGGCAATCCCAGCCGCGGCCCAGGAAATGCTGCAACCAGCCGGGCCGGCCGTCGGGCGTGGTCTCCCAGGTCGCGCCGGTCATGCCGCCGCCGTGCCAGAACAGCACCGGTACGCGGCCGTTGCCGGGGTCGGACAGAAAATACTGCGCGTACATCTGTTCGACCAGATAGCTGCCGTTCGGGTCGATGCGGATCGGCTGCCCGCCTTCGGCCATCAGGCGTTCATAGGGCTGGCGCCCGTCGAGCACGACGCGGCGGCCGCCCACGTGATAGGAGCCCATGTCGCGCAGGCGCAGCGGTGGCGGCGTGGGCGGCGCTTCGGCGAGGGCTTGCAGGTGCGGCGCTGTAGGTATTCGTGCGGGCATGGTCGCTCCAGCATAACTTGTTTGCCCGCCGCTACCCGCTACTGCACCGGCGTCGTGCTGTCCATCGCCGCATCACGCCCGGCGATGCGTCCCGACACGAACGCCCAGCCCAGATGGTGGCCGTGGCCTTCCAATAACTGGCCGCCCTGGCCGTTCGAGCCGGCGGCATACAGGCCTGTGATGGCGCTGCCGTCGGGCCGCAGCACTTCGAGCCGTTCCGATACCGCCAGTCCGCCATTGGTGAACACCACGTAGGCCTTGGCCGGCCCCAGCGCGTGGAACGGCGCTTCCAGCAGTTGCAGGTCGGCGCCTTGCGGCGTCGCGGCCAGGGCCGCGTTGTGGGCGGTCAGCGCGGCGCGCAATCGCGCAGCGTCGATCCGCATGCGCTGCGCCAGCTCTTCGATGGTGCGCGCTTCGAAGCAGATGTCGCGCCGTGTGCGCTTGTAGTCGTCCAGGTATGCATAGGCGATGCCGGGCGCCGTCGAAATGAAGTGCGGCCACGCCGAGAACGAGCGCGCCACGCGCGCATCGAAGACGATCATGCCAAGCCCGTCGGGCGCGGCGGCCGTGGCCAGATGCGGGTTGTCGCGCGCGCCGGCGATCAGGTCGCCGTCGCGATCGACCAGTGCGGCGCCGGCGCGGAACAGGCCGACGTCGGGCGCCAGCGTGCTGGTCAGGAACTTCATGATGAACGGCCGCAGCAGCCGTGGCGGCAACACGCCATGCGCCCAGCGCATCGTTGCGGTGATCACGCGCCACGGCGGCAGCCGCACCAGCAGGCTTTCGCGGCGCGGCGGTACGAAACGCAGGAACGGGCCGCGCACGTGGTCGCCGTTGAGCACGTAGCCGCCGCAATCCAGACCGATGCGGATGCCCTCGCCGGTGGCGGTGGGGTTCACCGGATCGGCCAGCGCCGCTTCGCGCGATGCGTATTGCTGCTTCAGTTCACGGCTGGCGCTGTAGTCGCCGCCGGCCAGTACGATGCCGCCGCGCGCGCGCCACAGCACCGCGCGGCCTTGCGCGTCGCGCGCTTCGACGGCGGCGGCGCGGCCCTCTTCGAAGTGGATGCGCTCGGCGCGCATGCCGGTGGCGATGTGCACGCCCTGTCGCGCGCACAGCTTGCCCAGTCGATACGGAAAGGCGCGCGAATTCGGCAGCACGTTGTGCATGCGCGAGCGGCGATGCGGCGGTTCGGGCATCGGCCCGATGAAGTCCAGCCCGGCCGACAGCAGCCAGCGGAACATCTCGGGCGTGCCCTCGGCCAGCAGTCTGCCCAGCCGCGGATTGTCGCGCGGGGCCTGCGCGCCGGCGAACAACTGCAGGTCGTGCCAGTGATCCTCGGGATTGTCGAGAATGCCGGCGCGTAGCTGATGCGGCGTGCAGGTAGCGCTGACCGAGCCGACCGAATGCGCCGTGCTGCCGCCCAGGCGCGGGTTCTTTTCGAGCAGTGCCACCTTGCGTCCGAGGCTGGCGGCCATGCTGGCCGCCGCCAGGCCGGTGCCGCCGCCGCCGATCACGATGACGTCGAATTCGCGCGTATCCATCGAGGCGCCTGACCTTACTGCGGTTCGATCGCGGCCGCCTTGACGGCGCCGGCCCAGCGGTCGATCTCGCGCTTGAGGAAGGTACCGAATTCCTCGGGCTTGCTGGCCACCGGTTCGACGCCTTCGGCGATCATGCGCTTGCGGATTTCGGGTTTGGCCATGATCTGGGCCACCACCTGTTGCAGCCGGTTGACGATCGCCGGCGGCGTGCCGGCCGGGGCCATCATGCCGTACCAGTTGGTGACGTCGTAACCCGGCACGACCTCGCCCATCGTCGGCACGTCGGGCAGCAGTTCGCTGCGGCGCGGAGCGAGCAGCGCCAGGGCGCGCAGTTGGCCGTTGCGCACGTAGGGCAGCCCCTGTACCAGGCTGTCGAAGTCGGCTGCCACCTGGCCGCTGAGCAGGTCGACGAAGGCCGGACCGCTACCCTTGTACGGCACGTGCAGCAGGCGCGCGCCGGTGGCTGATGCGAACAGCTCGCCGGCCAGGTGCGGGCCGCCGCCGGTGCCGCTCGAGGCGTAGGTCACCGGGTTCTTCTGCGCCTTGGTGTAGGCGACGAATTCGGCAACCGAGCGCGCCGGCACCGACGGGTGCACGAACAGCACCAGCGGCACCGAGACCACCTGCGTGACCGGCACCAGATCGCTGGTCACCGAGAACGGCAGCTTCTTGTAGATCGATGGGTTGATGGCGAAGTTGCCCATCGTGCTCATCACCAGCGTATAGCCGTCGGGCGGCGACTTGGCGACGAAGTCGGCGCCGATGATGCCGTTGGCGCCGCCCTTGTTGTCGACCACCACCGATTGACCCAGCATGCTGGCCATCTCGCCGGCGACGATGCGCGCCACGATGTCGGTGCCGCCGCCGGCCGGAAACGGCACGACCAGGCGGATCGTTCTGCTCGGATAGGTCTGCGCGGCCGCGCCGGCGGCCAGCGTGAACGCCGCCGCGGCCAGCGCCAGCGAGCGGAAGAAACGCGTCACGATGCTCATCTCGAAGATCTCCTCGCGGCCGTTGCCGGCGCGCGTGCGTCGATGCGGCGGCGCCTGTCGTCGGTGCGCCGCGTGGCGCGCATGCGGCGTGTGCCGTATGCGCCGTGCTGTGAAGGGGGCGCCAGGTAACGTGCTGGGCGACGTGCGACTGCGCCCAGCCCCGGCGTGCGCTCAGCCCTTGGTGTCGGCCAGCGGCTTCGGCGGGCGGCCCATCTCGGTCAGCGTCTTGGTCGCTTCGGCGAACGCATTGTTGCCGGCGGGCACGCCGCAATAGCAAGCGGCATGGAAGATCACTTCCTTGATCTCTTCCTCGGTCAGGCCGTTATTGAATGCGGCCACCACGTGCAGGTTGAATTCTTCCCAGCGGCCCAGCGACATCATCAGCGCCAGCGTCATGCATGAGCGCGTGAAGCGGTCCAGTCCCGGCCGTGTCCACACTTCGCCC
>JAFKGG010000041.1 GCA_017307915.1 Burkholderiales bacterium
ACGCGGCTATGCGGCGGTGACGATCTCGCTGAAGAAGCCTGGTGTGCCGCCGGGCGACGCCACCTCCGAGCAGATGGAGGCAGTGGCCGAGCTGGCCGATCGCTTCTCGTTCGGCGAGCTGCGCGTCACGCACGAGCAGAATCTGGTGTTGGCCGACGTCGAATACGCACGGCTGCATGAGCTGTGGCAGGCGCTTCGGCCGCTGGGGCTGGCCACCTCGAACATCGGCTTGATCGGCAACGTCATCAGTTGCCCGGGCGGCGATTTCTGCTCGCTGGCCAATGCGGTGTCGATCCCGGTGGCCGAGTCGATCCAGCGCCGTTTCGAAGACCTCGATTACCAACACGACATCGGGGAAATCGACCTGAACATCTCGGGCTGCATCAACGCCTGCGGCCACCATCACATCGGCCACATCGGCATTCTCGGCGTCGATAAGGCCGGCCAGGAGTGGTACCAGATCACGATTGGCGGCCGCCAGGGCGAGCATGCGGCGATCGGCAAGATCATCGGCCCGTCGGTGGCGCGCGAAGCGGTGCCCGATGCGGTCGAACGCCTGATCCGCGTCTATCTGGCGGGCCGCGATTCCGAGGCCGAGCGATTCGTCGATTACGTGCACCGCGTGGGGCTGGAACCTTTCAAGGAGGCGGTATATGCCCAAGCTGATTGATCGCAAGGGCCCGCGGGCCGACCGTTGGATTCGCTACGAAGGCGACGCGCAGGCGATCCCGCGCGGCGGCTCGGCGCTGCTGCCGTTGGATACCTGGCGCGAGTATCGCGATAACTGGCTGTCGCACGCCGGCGAGATCGGTCTGCTACTCGGCCCGGGCGACGACCCGGCAACGATCGCCGCCGATCTGGCGCTGCCGCAGGTCAAGCTGGTGGCGGTGCTGTTTCCGTCGCTGACCGATGGCCGCGGCTATTCGATCGCGCGGCTGCTGCGCGAACGCTATGGCTGGCAGGGCGAACTGCGTGCCGTCGGCGACGTGCTGCGCGACCAGCTCTTCCTGCTCACGCGCTGCGGCTTCGATACCTTCGCGCTGCGCGATGACCAGGACGTCGATGAAGCGCTGACCGCGTTCAGCGATTTCAGCGAGGTCTATCAGGCCGCCTTCGACCGGCGCGGTTTGTTCGAGCGGCGTGGCCAGCCGGAAGCGGTCGTGGCCTGATGGCCGGGCATGGCGAGCAGATGGCAGGGCGCCCGGTCGTATACCTGGTCGGCGCCGGGCCCGGCGACCCCGAGCTGCTGACGCTGCGTGCCGCGCGACTGATCGCGCAGGCCGACTGGCTGATCCACGATGCGCTGATCGAGCCGGCCGTACTCGAGCTGGCGGTGCGCGCCAAGCGCATCGCCGCGGGCAAGCGCGCCGGCCGGCCGAGTGCCCGGCAGCAGGAAATCAACCGGCAGATGATCGTTGCCGCACGCAGCGGCGGCGTCGTGGTGCGCTTGAAGGGGGGCGACCCGCTGATCTTCGCGCGCGCTCGCGAAGAGATCGACGCCTTGGTGGCGGCCGGCATCGAGCCGGTGATCGTGCCGGGCATCACCGCCGCGCAAGCCGCTTATGCGGCGCTGGGCGAGCCGATGACCGAGCGCGGCGACCGGCGCAGCGTGGTGCTGGCCACGCCGCAGGTGCAGCAGGGGGCGGTGGCCGATACTGAATGGGCGCGGCCGGTGATCAACGCCCAGGGTGGCGCCTTGTACATGGCGGCTTCGGTGGTGCCGCGCGTGCGCGCCACTTTGCTGGCACTGGGCCTGTCGGCGGCCACGCCGGTGGCCTGGGTGGCTGACGCGTCGCGCGCCGGCCAGACGGCGATCCGCAGCCGCCTGGGCGAGCTACGCGCGCCCGAGGGCCTGCCGTCGGGCGCGCCGGTGATCCTGCTGGTCGGGCTGGCGCGCACCGGGGCGGCGCCGGGCGTGGCCGTGCGCGTGCCGCCGCTGTCAGCGCGGCAGCAGGCCGCCGACGATGAGCAGCAAGCCCAGCGCATTGAGCGCCGCGCCGAACACGACGCGTAGCGTCCAGCGCTGTTGCGAAACGATCGTGGCCAGTTGGGTCATGGCGGGCTCCTTCTTCGAGTTGATGCAAGAAGTCTAGGGCGCTCGGCCAACGGCGGTCCAATCGAAAGTTCTCATTCTTTCGATTTGGAAAATATATCGAAACTCCTAAATCAATAGAAGTAGGGCGACCGGACTAGGCTTGGCGGCCAGGCGCCAGAACACGGCGCAATAGCGCAGCGGAAATCGCGCCCAACACGATCGGCCGGCTTGGAACGGCGCGGGAGTCGCCTCAGCCGCGCCCGAGACGTTGCCGCAGCGCCGCCAGGTCCAGCGGCTCGGACAGCAGAAAGCCCTGGTAGGCATCGCAATCGAGCCGGTTCAGCATCGCCAGCTGCGAAGACTTTTCCACGCCTTCGGCAATCGTGCGCATACCCATGGCACGCGCCATCGCGATGATCGCCCGCGCGATTGCCGCGGCATCGCGCGCATCGGGCAGGCGCTCGACGAACGAACGATCGATCTTCAGCGCCGACAATGGAAAGCGCTGCAGATACGACAGCGACGAATAACCGGTGCCGAAATCGTCGACCGTCAGCGTCACGCCGAGCGCGCGCAGTGCATGCAGCACCGGCATCAGCTCATCGGGGTTGTCGATCAGCATGCTTTCGGTGAGTTCGAGTTCGAGCAGGTGGCCGGGGAGCCCCGATGATTCGAGCGCCTGCGCGACGTCGGCCACCAGCGTGGGCGAGGCCAGCTGGCGCGCCGACAGATTCACCGCCACCGCCAGCTCACCGTCGACCAGCGGCTGCAACTGTGCGATCTGCCGGCATGCCTGCTGCAGCACCCAGGTGCCGATCGGCACGATCAAGCCGGTTTCTTCGGCCACGCGGATGAAGTCGTCGGGCATTGCCGGGCCGAATTCGTGCGAGTTCCAGCGCAGCAGCGCCTCGACCGATTCGATGCGGTTGGTCTTGACGCAGGCCTTGGGCTGGAACATCAGCACGAGCTCGTCGTTGACCAGTGCCTGCCGCAGCGAGCGTTCGATCTGGTAGCGGCGCGCTGCCTGCTCACCGAGCGCCGCTGTATAGAACTGATAGTTCTGCCGGCCGAGCTGCTTGGCGTGATACATCGCGGTGTCGGCATGCTGGATCAGCGTGACCGGATCGCGCGTGTCCTGCGGCGAGACCGAGATGCCGATCGAAGCGCCCAGCACGAACTCGTGGCCCTGCAGCACGAACGGCCGCGCCAGTTGCGCCAGCACGCGCTCGGCCACTGCCTCCAGGTCGGGGATGCCGCTGGCATCAGGCAGCACGATGATGAACTCGTCGCCGCCCAGGCGGCCGATGCGGTCGTCGTCACGCACGCAATCGCGCAGCCGGACCGCCACTTCGCGCAGCAGTTCGTCGCCCAGCCGATGGCCGAGCGTGTCGTTGACCTGCTTGAAGCGGTCCAGATCGATGAACAATACGCCGACCTGGCTGGCCTGCTCGGCGGCGTGATGCACGGCGTCGGCCAGCCAGCGCTCGACGGCGGCGCGGTTCATCAGCCCCGTGAGCGGATCGTAATGGGCCAGATATGAGAGCTGGTGCTGCGTATCGCGGAAGCTGGTCACGTCTTCCAGCGACAGCAGCACGGCGTAGGGCAGCTCGCTTTCGTGATGACACAGCGGCTGGCTGGCGCACGACAGCCAAGCCTGCGAGCCATCCAGGCGCGTCAGGCGCAGCACCGTGTTCGGCCGCGGCTTGCCGTCGGCGAAGGTGAGGGCGTCGGGACGGGCCTGCACCGTCAGCAGCCGGCCGTGTTCGTCGTGAATGGCGCGCGCCAGCTCGTCGATCGATTGGCCGACGCGCAGTGTGCCGGCGCCGAGAATCTGCTCGGCGCTGCGATTGGCGTACAGCAGCTCGCGGTTGCGGCCGACCAGCATGATGCCCTGCGTCAGCGCATCGAGCATCGAGCGATCGTGCGCCTGCCGCATGGCCAGCGCCGCCTCGGTGCGCTGCTTGCGGATCGCCAGGCCGACCAGGTGCGTCAGCGTATCCATCAGATGAAGCTGATGCTCGCTGGGCGTGCGCGCGTCGCGGAAGTAGACGGCGAAGGTGCCCAGCAGCTCGCCGCCGGCGACGATGATCGGGATCGACCAGCAGGCGCGAAAGCCGAA
>JAFKGG010000042.1 GCA_017307915.1 Burkholderiales bacterium
GACCACCGACCTGGACGAAGGCCCGATCATCGAGCAAAGCACCGAACGCGTCGATCACTCGATGGACGTGCCGACGCTGACGGCGATCGGCCGCGACATCGAAAACGTGGTGCTGGCGCGCGCCGTCAAATGGCATGCCGAGCGCCGGAACCTGCTCAACGGCACCAAGACGGTGATCTTCCGCTGAGCGACGGCGGGCCGGCTACGGCCGGCCCCTTAAGCGCCGGCCAGCGAGCGGTCGGACAGCACTTCGCGGATCAGGTCGAGCAGCATCATCGCGCCCTCGGGCAGCGGCCCGCCCTTGCGGTTGATCCGGTAGAAATCCAGCGCCACCACCGGCGCGCTCAAGCGCTGCAATGCCAGCCCGTGGCGAGCACAAGCGGGCCGCGTGAAGGTAGGCACGATCGCCTGGCCCAGCCCGGCGGCCGCCATCGCGATCACCGTTTCCAGCGTATTGAAGCGCGCCACCCAGCGCACGTCGACGCCGCTGCGCGCCAGTTGCTGCTCGATGTGCTGCTGCAGCGAGTTGTCAGCCGCCAGCCCGACCAGATCGCGGCCGTTCAAGCGCTGCCAGCGCAATTCGGTGCCCGCGCCGGCCGGCGCCGAGGCGCCGGCGGCAGCACGAGCGCCGGCGGCCCGGCCGCGCGCGGGGCGTTCCGCGCGTTCGGCGCCGTCGCCGCGTTCGCTGCGGCCAGTGCGCCCGCCGCGCTCGGCTTCGCCGGCGGGCACCGTCAAGGCCAGCTCGAAACGGAACAGCGGCACGCGTTCGAGCCCGGCGCCGCCGCGCAGAAAGGCGCCAAAGCCCAGGTCGGTTTCGTTGCGCTCGACCATCTGCTGGATCTGTAGCGGATCGACGTCGGCGACCTGGATCACCAGCTCGGGATGGCGCTCGCGCGCCAGCTCGACGACCCGCGGCAGCAGGTACACGGCCATCAGCGAGGTGACGGCGATGCGCACGCGCGTGGCCGATTCGGCGCCAAGCTGTACCACCCGCCCATGCACGCCTTCCAGCTCGGTCACCACGCGCTCGGCCACCGGCAGCAGCATCTGGCCGGCCTGCGTCAGCGTGACCGATCGAGTGGTGCGGTCAAACAGCCGCACGCCGAGCTGGTTTTCCAGCTCGCGGATCATCGCGGAAAGCCCCGCCTGCGTGACGTGCAGCCGATCGCCGGCACGCGTGAAACTGCTCAACTGCGCCACGGCCAGAAAGGCGCTCAATTGTCGCGTCGATAGATTCACAAGATATCTCTTTGAATTGATCAAATTACCAAACTTCCATCATAGGATTCTTTATTGTCCAATTGGCGCTCCGTCAAGGTGGCCGCCGCTCCATGCTTGTCCTAGCGCAAGCCCACACGGCTTGTTACGATGGAAGCGGCCCATCCGACGACTCCCTCACCCTGCCATTGCCCGGCCGCCCCGTTGCCGCGGCGCGACGATTTTCCGGAGGAACACATGGGAAAGATGGAACCGCTCAGCGCCGCCGCGCCGGTGCGCACGCTCAATTACCAATCGGGCTTCGGCAACGAATTCGCCAGTGAAGCGCTGCCCGGCGCACTGCCGGTCGGCCGCAATTCGCCGCAACGCTGTCCTTACGGACTGTATGCCGAGCAGCTGTCGGGCACCGCGTTCACGGCGCCGCGCGGCGCCAACCGGCGCTCATGGCTGTACCGCATCCGGCCCGGCGCCACGCACCGACCGTTCGTGCGCATCGACGACCGCCTGATGACCAACGATTTCACGCAGGCCGAGATCCCGCCCAACCAGCTGCGCTGGGATCCGCTGCCGCTGCCGGCGGCCTCGGAATCGGTCGATTTCGTGCAAGGGCTGACCACGATGGGCGGCAACGGCGACCCGCATTCGATGAGCGGCTGCGCGATCCACCTGTATTGCGCCAATGCCTCGATGGACGGGCGCTTTTTCTACGACAGCGACGGCGAACTGCTGATCGTGCCGCAACTGGGCCGGCTGCGGCTGGCCACCGAATTCGGCGTGCTCGAGGTCGAGCCGCAGGAAATCGCCGTGGTGCCGCGCGGCGTGCGCTTTCGCGTCGAGCTGCCCGACCTGAAATCGGCCGGCGGCACGCTCGATGCGGCGCGCGGCTACGTCTGCGAAAACTTCGGCGCGCCGCTGCGGCTGCCGGACCTGGGCCCGATCGGTTCCAACGGCCTGGCCAATCCGCGCGATTTCCTGGCGCCGGTGGCCCACTATGAAGACGTCGACGGCGACTTCGAGCTGGTCACCAAGTTCGGCGGCCATCTGTGGTCGGCGCGCATCGACCATTCGCCGCTCGACGTGGTCGCCTGGCACGGCAACTACGTGCCGTACAAATACGATCTGCGCCGCTTCAACGCGATCGGCTCGATCAGCTTCGATCATCCCGATCCGTCGATCTTCCTGGTGATGCATTCGGTATCGGATACGCCAGGCGTCGACATGATCGACTTCATCGTGTTTCCGCCGCGCATCCTGGCGATGGAAAATACCTTCCGCCCGCCCTGGTATCACCGCAACGTGGCCAGCGAGTTCATGGGACTGATTCACGGCGTATATGATGCGAAGCAAGGCGGCTTCGTGATGGGCGGCTCCAGCCTGCACAACTGCATGAGCGGCCACGGCCCCGACGCAAGCACGTTCGAAAAAGCAAGCCAGGCCGACACCAGCAAGGCCGATTACATCCGCAATACGATGGCCTTCATGTTCGAGACGCGGCTGCCGATCCGGCCGACGCGCTTCGCGCTCGAAAGCGCCCAGCTGCAGCGCGATTACAGCGACTGCTGGCAGGGCCTGGCCAAACAGTTCAACGGCAAACCCTGACCCGACGACAACAATGACGATCAACGAGACTCACGACGCCAAGCTGCGCAGCTGGGTGGCTTCGGCCAACCAGGCCGCTTGCGAATTCCCGATCCAGAACCTGCCGTTCGCCGTGTTCCGGCGCCGCGCTTCCGGCGAAGCCTGGCGCGGCGGCGTGGCGATCGGCGACCAGGTGCTCGACCTGGCTGCCGCGCAGGCTGCCGGCGTGTTCAGCGGCGATGCCGCCACCGCGGCGAGCGCCGCCTCGGGTTCCGAGCTGAACGCGCTGATGGCGCTCGGCCCGCGCTACTGGTCGGCGCTGCGGCTGGCGCTGTCGCGGCTGCTGCGCGAAGGCGCGGCGCAGGCGGGTTCGCTGCAGGGCTGCCTGGTGCCGCAAAGCGCGGTCGAATATACGGTGCCGGCGCGCATCGGCGACTACACCGACTTCTATACGTCGATCCATCACGCGACCAACGTCGGCAGGTTGTTTCGGCCTGACAACCCGCTGATGCCGAACTTCAAGTGGATTCCGATCGGCTATCACGGCCGTGCCTCATCGATCGGCATCAGCGGCCAGCAGTTCCATCGGCCGCGCGGGCAGATCCTGCCGCCGGGCGCCGCAGCACCGGTGTTCGGTCCGTGCAAGCGGCTCGACTATGAACTGGAAGTCGGCATCTGGATGGGCCCGGGCAATGCGCTGGGCCAGCCGATTCCGCTGGCCGAGGTCGAGCAGCACCTGTTCGGGCTGTGCCTGCTCAACGACTGGTCGGCACGCGATATCCAGGCTTGGGAGTATCAGCCGCTGGGCCCGTTCCTGGCCAAGAACTTCGCCACTACGATCTCGCCGTGGATCGTGACGATGGAAGCGCTGGAGCCGTATCGCCTCGCGTGGCAGCGCGACGCCGCCGACCCGCAACCGCTGCCCTATCTCGAATCGGAAGACAATCGCAGCCGCGGCGCGATCGACCTGCATCTCGAAGTGCAGCTGGAGACGGCGTCGATGCGCGGCAAGAGCGCGGCGCCGAGCCGGCTGTCGACGTCCAACTTCCGCCATTCGTACTGGACGGCGGCGCAGATGATCACGCACCACGCGGTAGGCGGCTGCAACCTGAACCCGGGCGATCTGTTCGGTACCGGTACGCAGTCGGGCCCCGATGCCGCCGAAGGCGGTGCGCTGCTCGAGCTGTCGGTGGGCGGCAAGCAGCCGCTGACGCTGAACAACGGCGAAACGCGCACCTTCCTGGAAGACGGCGATACGGTGATTCTGCGTGGCTGGTGCGAGAAGCCCGGCTTTGCGCGCATCGGCTTCGGCGAGTGCCGCGGCACGGTGC
>JAFKGG010000043.1 GCA_017307915.1 Burkholderiales bacterium
GGTGTCGGGCGCAACCCACTGAGCGCTGAACTCCTGGCCGCCGGCGGACAGGGCCACATCGATGGCCCAGTACGGCACGGACACGAAGGCCGCGATCTCCCGATCACGGTCCACCACGAGCTTGAGCGTCGGGGTCTGGACGCGACCGACAGACAGCACGCCGTCGTAGCCTGCCCGTCGCCCGAGCAGCGTGAACAAGCGGCTGAGGTTCATGCCCACGAGCCAGTCGGCCCGCGAGCGCGCCAGCGCCGAGTGGTACATCGGCAGCGTCTCGGCCGAGGGTCGCAGCTTGCCGAGCGCGGCGCGGATGGACGCATCGTTGAGCGCCGACAGCCACAGCCGTTCGATGGGGCCGCGGTAACCGCACAGGTCTATGATTTCGCGGGCGATCAGTTCGCCTTCGCGGTCGGCATCGGTGGCGATGACAAGCTGAGTCGCCTTCGCCAGAAGCGCCTTGACGACCTTGAATTGCGCGGCGGTCTTGGGCTTGACCTCGACCCGCCAGCGCTCGGGGATGATGGGCAACTGCTCGATGGACCAGCGCTTCAACTGCTCGTCGTAGGCCTCGGGCGGCGCTGCTTCAACGAGATGGCCAATGCACCAGGTGACCGTGACGCCGGAGCCGCTGAGGCAACCGTCACCGCGCTGCGCCGCGCCGAGAATCCGGCCGATGTCCTTGCCCTGGGAGGGCTTCTCGCACAGAAACAGCCGCATGTCCGTCCATCCGCTTCCCGTTGTTCATGGAGTTGCTGGAGTCGAGGATGCCGATCGGCTTCTGGGGCAGCAGCAAACAAGCCGCACGCGGCAGCGACCGCTTTCACCGGACGGAATGGCGTGTGCAGTAAAGGCGCATGAGCGCAGATATGCGGGCCGGGAGCCGGATGCGTGGTGCGCGTGGAAGTCGGTGGACATTGATGGCGCTATCCCCTGGGGATAGCTCGCGGACGGAGGGAGGACGGCGAAGCTGGCGCCGCCCTCCAAGCCGGTTCACTTCTTGCGCCTGGTCTCCTTCGGTGCCGTCGATTCCCGGCTGTCCTGGGCCTTCGGCTCCGCCTCCTGTGGCTTCGGGCTGAGGGTCACCGACTCGATGCGGTACGGCAAGATGCCGACGGAACGCGCATTGATCCGCCAGGTCTCGCGCGGCTGGTCTTCGTTGTCCGTCCAGGGATCACGCTCCATGCGGCCGATGACCAGCACGCGCATGCCTTTCTGGTACAGGTGCTGCCAGCGGTCGGCATCGTGGTGCCAGATTTCCACGGGTGCCCAGAAGCCGCCACGGTCCTCGAACGTGCCATCCTTTCGGGGCACGGGGTTGTCGAAATAGACGTTCAGGCGCAGCAGGCGGCTGGGTTCGTCGTTGCCGTTGGCGAATTCGCGGTACTCGGGGGGCGAGCCGATGTTGCCTTCGCCCGAAAAATGCGTGCTCATGTTGCTATCTCCTTGGTGGTTGAAAAGCCCGTGCCTCGACGGCTGCGGGCGCGTGCTGGAATGTCTGGTGCAATCACCGATCGCGCATGGCGGCGGAAGTGGATGCGAGCCGGTGCAGGTAGGCGTCTTCGGCCTGGGCCAGCTTGCTGGCGCATTCCCGCGCCTGCCGCCCCAAGGTGTGCAACAGGCTGATCTGCATGTTCAGCACGACGCGCTGCTGCTCGATCGCGTGCAGGTCGGCCAGCAGGTTGACCGGCGTGGCGGCGGATGCCATCAGCGTCTGCCACAGCGCCACGCCCATCGCCGACCTGTTGTGCCTGCGCCAGCGAAGAAAGGCAGTTCCCGCGCCAGTGGTCTGCTGGGCCAGCTCGACCGGCAGCAGATGGAAGGGATGCCCACCAGCCTGTTGCAGCACCTGTCGCTGCGCCAGGGCAATCAACTCGTCGCGCATCGCGAAGCACTGTCTGGCCCAGGTCTCAAGCTCCCCTTTACCCTTAAAAGGTCTTAAAAGGCCTTTTAGAGAGGCTGCGTGTTCCATCCGCGTGAAGGCACCCTGTTGCAGGCCCCGGAAGTAACGGGCTTCGCGGTTCGGATCGCTCATGCCGACTCATCCTCGTTGGCGCTGGCCTCGGGCGTCTCGGCGGTGGGGTCGTCGTTGGGGACGGCGGCTGCGGCAGGAGCATCACCGCGCTGTTGCAGGCCTCGGCGCACGATGGGCGGCGCGAATTTCGAGCGGCGCGTGCCTTCCAGCACGTCCTGCGGCAACTCGCCGAACTTCTCCAGCGCCGCCCGCGCTGCGGCGTTCTTCGACGCAAAGTCATCCCGGATGCAGCCGGAATAGCGGTATTGCTGCGCCAGGCTGAAAAGACTGCGCAGCGCGTGCGCGCCTTCGTTGAGCCAGCGTTCCAGCGTGCTGCGGTCGATCAGTGCGGTGTGGTGAGCCAGGATCAGCTTGCGAGCGATGGCGTCGTAGTCGGCCAGGAGATAGACGGCGGCGAAACCCAACTGAGCATTGACGAACAGCGGCAGCTTGACCGGCTGCACGTTGAGGTTCTCGCCCAGGCTCAATGCCGCCGGTACGCCGGCCAGCGCCTGGTCCACCTGTTCTCGCAGCGATTGCAGCGTGGCCTTGGTCTGGTCAAGCTTGTCCTCGATACGGAGCATCCACCAATCGCTGTACGGGTCGTCCTGCTCCGAGCCCCTTTTCATCTTGTTCATCTGGGCGATGTAGCCGTTCAGACCGACGATGCCCGGTCGCCCATCAGCGGCGGCGCGGCCATGCCAGATACGGGAAGCATGGTGCGTGTGCAGCGTCAGCGACATCGCGCTGCGCAGGGAGCCGAGATTCAGTTGCAGTGGTTCATTCGTTGCCATAAGGGTCGCTCGCCGAAGGAAAAGGAGCGCCCAGCATCCGCATGCCGCGGAAGGCAGTCAGTCAACAAACCGAAACAGGCCAGGCCCGGTTGTGGCCTCGGCGTTCGGATGTGGCACGAGCTATCCCCAGGGGATAGCTCCAGGGAGCGCCAGAGACAGCCACTCGCCAGGGACAGCGCGAACACGCCCGATCCCGCGGCAGACGCCCCATACCGGGTCAGCATCGGTTCGACGTCCGCCACTTCCGCCAAGCTATCCCCAGGGGATAGCTCTACTGAACGCCATGGATGTCTGCTTCATGGCCGTTCGTTCCTGCACGGTCAGGTTTTGCGCAGCAGGTCGCGCAGCCGTTCGATGTGCTGGCGGGCCACTTCGGACGGCACCACGTTGCGCGGTGGCGACGGCGGTGGTGGTGGCGCTCGCGCAGCCGCCGGTGCTGGCGGCGCCGGACTGGACTGCCTGGCCCACGCATTGAACTCGCCGCGGATGGCGCGCTGGATGATCCCGAACAGGTATCCCGCGGGGTTGCGGATGCCATGGTTGCCGCAACGTGCGGCCCATTCGTCCAGCACGGCCTGCCGCAGGATGGCGTTCACCTGCTGCAACGCCATCCTGGCGCCTGCCTGCTGTTCGGCCTTCAGTTCCATGAACCGCCTGGGCCAGCGCAGATCGTCCATCGCGCGCGCACGCGCTTGCGCGGTAGTACGTACTTCATCAATACAACTACTACGTACAGTACTGTCGTTCTTCGGATTCCGAAGAGAGCCGTCTGGCGCGGGTTTCGGCCCTGCTTCGGATTCCGAAGAGGGGCGTTCGTGATTCCGAAGAAGGCTTGAAACCCCTTCTTCGGAATCGTGGGTGGCGTCCTCTTGTGGATAACTCTCGGCGGCCGGGATGCCCTGGCGGGCCAGACGTTCGGTGAGCACTCGCAGCCGCGACGGCAAGGTGCGGCCGGATACCAGGGGGTCTTCCGCGATCTCCTGGAGGGTGTTGAGCCCCACAAGCTGAACGGCCTTGGCCGAATGGCTCAGGGACTGGCTGACCAGCGCCAGGTAGTCGGTGTCGAGCTGCATCGCCTCGAATGGCATCAGAGGCTCATCGTGCAGCACATAGAGATTGCCGATGATCCGGCCGGTCCTGGGGTCGCGCCTCTTGCGCACCAGGCTCAGCCAGCGCGTCAGGCGCAGCAGCGTCAGCGCCCGTGCCACCGTCTAGTGGGACGCATGTCCCGCGCAGGGCATCGACGCCAGCCACGGTCGGAGTTGCTCATACGTCGGGAATGCCGTCACCCCATCATCGTTGAGCATGAGGCGGAACACCTG
>JAFKGG010000044.1 GCA_017307915.1 Burkholderiales bacterium
TGCGGCATCGAAGTCGTATCGAGCCGCGCACTTGATTTGAATCGATTTCCGGACTATGCCTATCTGCCCTCGGTGTTCTGGCATCAGGAACTTCATATGTTCGAACGTGACGGCTGCGACGCGATCCTGCTGAGCTGCGCCAATATTCGCTGCCTCGACATCGTGGAGCGCGCCGAAGGCGAGCTCGGGATACCGCTGCTGACCAGCAATCAGGCCGTTCTCTGGAGCAGCCTTCGAAGGGCCGGATTCAACGCACCGATCGAAGGCATCGGCGCACTCGGGTCGCGGCAGGCCCTTCAGCCCGCAGGCCCAGCCGGCCGCGCGCACGTCGGTCCACAAGGCACATCGGGACAATGAACGAAGACCGCACACCTTGCATCGTCGGCGTCGGCAAGACGCCATTCGGGCCGCTGTACCGGCAGCTGGATCCGGACCGCTCCGCCTACGGCCTGGCCGCCGAGGCGCTGGAAAGCGCGCTCGCCGATGCCGGGATGGAGCGGCAGTCCATCGATTCAGTCATCGTCGCGCGGCTGCCGTCATATCTGAAGTTCTGCGCGGACTTCGGACTGACGCAAGTGCGCTACGCCAACTTCCAGTCGGGCGGCGGTTTCCAGTCGGGCCTGGCCCTGCTGCAGGCGGTAGCGCTGATCCGATCCGGCCAAGCCGAGACGGTGGCTTGCGTCTACGGCAACAATGGGCGCTCGGTACGCGTCAACTACGGCGGCGCGCCGACCCCGACCTCGCGCTACGACGACCCCTACGGGATGACGTCGAATGGCGCCTATTACGCAATGATGTTCCGACGGCACCAGCACGAGTTCGGCACGCCGCGGGAGACACTCGCCGAGCTGGCGATTTCGATCCGCAGCAACGCGGCACGCAATCCCGATGCCGTGATGCGCACGCCGATCACGCGTGACGACTATTTCTCCCAGCCCTGCATCGTCGACCCCCTGAGGCTGTACGACTACTGCCTGATCAACGACGGCGGGGTCGCGTACCTGGTCACCACGCTTGCCCGTGCACGCGCGCTGGGCGGGGTCCCGGTCCGCGTGCTGGGGTCGGCGGTCACGGGCCACATGAGCTATTTCTATGGCACCGAGGACCACTGGTACGCCTGCCTGCGCCGCCTCGGCCAATCCGTGTTCGAGGAAGCGGGCATTGCGCCCGAGGATCTGGACGTCGCGCAGATCTACGACAACTACACGCCCGCCATCGTATTCGCGCTCGAAGGCATGGGCATCTGCGGCCGCGGGGAATCGGGACGCTGGATTCTCGATGGGCGCCACCGCCTTGGCTCGACGCTGCCATTGAACACGGCGGGCGGCCATCTTTCCGAAGGCTACATGCAGGGATGGGGGCACCTCGTCGAGGCCGTGCGCCAAGTGCGCGGCGACGCCGGCGACAATCAGGTCGCGGGCTGCGAGTTCGCGCTCGACGTTTCGTGCACACCGATCTGCGCCGCACACATTCTGGGGCGATGATGCACGGACCGCTGCCCGACAGGGACCCCTTCGATCAGCCGTACTGGGACGCGGCACGCGCCGGGTCGCTGCAGATGCAGCGTTGCCGGTCTTGCGATCGGTTCTATTTCCCCCCTTCCCCGCGTTGCGCGCATTGCGCGAGCACGCAGGTGGCGTGGACCGGACTGAGCGGCCGCGGCCGCATCTGGTCCTGGGTGGTTTTCCAACGGCGCTACTTTTCCGACATGCCGCCGCCCTACACCGTGCTGCGCGTGCGGCTCGACGAAGGGCCGTTTCTCATCGCGAACCTGGTGGATGCGGGTGATCGCGCGCCGACGATGGATGCGCCCGTCCATGTCGTGTTCCGACCAGCCGGCTCGCTGGTCCTGCCCCAGTTCGTCCTCGATTGACTGACGACCCACTCCGCGGAGGATCCCCATGCGCCAGCGCATCCAGAAGTTGCTCGTCTTCGTCTTCGCCGGCCTCGTCGCCGGCGCCGCCCTTGCCGAGACCTTTCCCAGCCGGCCGATCCGATGGATCGTTCCCTTTGCCGCCGGCGGCCCCAGTGACCTGCTCGCCAGGCTCCTGCAGCCGCACTTGAGCGTCGAGCTGGGGCAGCCGGTGGTCGTCGAGAATCGCGCCGGAGCGGCCGGCGCGATCGGCGCTCAGGCGGCCGCAACCGCGGCGCCGGACGGCTACACGCTGCTGCAAGTACCCAGCAGCTTCGCCGCGAACGCAGCGTTGAATCCCAATCTGCCGTACGACAGCGTCAAGTCCTTTGCGCCCGTAGCGGCACTGAGCACCTCGCCCTTCGTACTGCTCGTCGGCACCACGCAGCCGTTTCAGAACGTCGATCAACTCGTGAAGGCCGCCCGGGAAAAGCCCGGCACCCTGATATACGGCTCGGGTGGGGTCGGGTCGGGTTCCCATATCGTCTCGGCCGATTTCGCCGGGCAGGCGAAGATCGACGTCGTGCACGTTCCGTACAAGGGACTCGGACCCACCTTCACGGATCTCGGCGCGGGACGGATCCATTTCGTTCTGTCCCCCCTGCTGTCGGCGCTGCCGCACATTCAGGCAGGCAAGGTGCGCGCGCTCGCCGTCAGCTCGAATCAACGACTCGCGGCGCACCCCGGTTTGCCGGCGCTCTCGGAGACCTTCAAAGGCTACCAGTCGCTTTCCTGGGACGGCTTGCTGGCGCCCGCCAACACACCCGCCGCTGTGATCGACACGCTGAACAAGGCCATACGTGCCGTCGTCGCCAAGCCGGAAGTCCGGAAGGCCTTCGCCGAGCTGGAGCTGACCGAAGCCGTCGGCTCTCCTATCGATTTCGGACAGTTCTACATTGGCGAGATCCGTCGCTTCGAGAAAGTCGTGAAAGAGCACAAGATTCAATTGCAGTAGCTATTTATTCCGATTTCAGGTCAATGCCCAGCACCTGCTTTGAGTGGCTCGGGAAGATGGCTTGACCAGCCAGCAGCATCAGCCCCATACCGTCGATTGGCGTTCTCAGAGCTGGCGTTTCACGCGAACGCAGCAGAATCATGGTTTCTAGTACCGATCGGTACTTTATCGCTGATGACGCAAATGCGTCAATCATTCAGACTTCCTGAGGCTTTCACTAAGCAAGGCTGATGTCGTCTTGCCAATTGCAAGTACCGATAGGTATAGTTCTGACTGAACCATACCGTAGTGACCTACGCTATGTCCCTGGCCAACTCCTACTCACAACGGCCCTGGGTGCGATGTTGAAGATGGCCGTGATCCGATTCATCGCCCTTGCCTGCCTTGGCTTCGTCGCAGCCTCGATACTTGCGACCTGGCTCTACGGGGTCTTTGCCGCCCGCGTTCAAGGAGAGGTATCCCTTGCCCTGCCGGCCGCTGGAGGACAGACGCAGCTTGATCAGAAGGTGGGCGCCGTGACGGACGCGCGCCCAGGCGAAAGTGGCCTGCATCTGTTGGATGAGAACCTGGACGCCTTTGCCGCACGCGGCCTTTCGGCACGCAAGGCCGAGCGTTCGCTCGACCTGATGTACTACATCTGGCACGACGATCTTACGGGCCGTCTGCTACTGGCCGAGGCGCTGGCCGCGGCGGAGCGCGGCGTACGGGTGCGAATTCTGATCGACGACATCGGCACCAGTCACACCTGGGACGCGATGATCGCGATGGCCCACCACCCACAGATTGAGATCCGCATCTTCAACCCGACTCGGGCTCGCGCGAATGGCTTGCGGCGGGGAATCGAGATGGCCTTGCGGGCCTTCAGCGTGACGCGGCGCATGCACAACAAAGCCTGGATCTCTGATGGGCGCATTGCGATCCTGGGCGGGCGCAACATCGGCGACGAGTATTTCGACGCGGCCGAGCACACCAATTTCCGAGACATGGATGTGCTGGCAATAGGGCCCGTCGTCGCACAGACGGAAAGGATTTTCGATGACTACTGGAATAGCGGCGTGGCACTGCCGATCGACAGGCTCTCGCCGCGCAGATGCGCCATGAGGGCAAGGCCGGCGGCTCCGAGCAAGCCGGCGCTTCCGCGCGCAAACAAGGGCGGCCAGTCGTGCAGGACGAATTTCAGGACCGTCCAGTTCAGGCCCCAACCGCAGGCCGTAACCAGAAGCAGGAGCTGCCCGAGTCCGATTTTGCG
>JAFKGG010000045.1 GCA_017307915.1 Burkholderiales bacterium
GTGGTCAGCGTGTCTGGAGTCTGTGACATGGTCTGTGGCAAAAACGGAGTCAACCGCCGCCCACGGCGACGACGATCTCGAAGCGATCGCCGGCTTCGATGGGTTCCAGCGGATGTCGGCTGCGCGGCACGATCGAGCCGTTGCGCTCGACCGCGATGCGGCGGCCGGCGAGTTCGAGTTCGGCAAGCAGTGCCGCGACGGTGGCCGGCGACGGCAGCGGACGAGACTCTCCGTTGACGACGATGGTATTCATGGGGGAATTGTCGCACGCTCGCCGCTGCTGCGGGAGCCGTGCAATCGTGCCCGGAAGGCGGCCTACAGCATTTCCTCGGGCGCGAACGGACTGAGCAGCGCCAGCAGGAAGCGCAGCATCAGGCTGGCGTCGGGTTCGTCGTCCTGCACCGTGGCCTGCGGCGGCGTGCCGGCCGTCCATAGCAGCCGCCCGCGCTCGTCCAGCGATAGCCGATAGCTGCTATGCCTGCTGACATCTTCATACAGCTCGGCCAGTTGCCGCCCCAGCGCACGGCTGCGGATGATCAGGCCCAGCTCGGTGTTCAGCAGCGCCGAACGCGGATCCATATTCATCGAACCGACCAGCACCGTGCTGCGATCGATCACCATCGCCTTCACGTGCAGGCTGGCCTGCGACGAACCGAAGGCGCCGAGCCGGCTGCGCGGCGCGCCGATTTCGCGGCGCAGCTCGTGCAGCTCGACGCCGGCCTGTAGCAAGGGCACGCGATAGCGCGAATAGCCGATGTGGACTACCGGCGCATCGGTGGCCGCCAGGGAATTGGTCAGCACGCGCAACTTCACGCCGCGCTGCCGCAATGATTCGGCGAGCGCGATGCCGCCGTCGCCGGGCACGAAATACGGCGAAATCAGCACCACTTCCTGCTTGGCCGAGCGCGCCAGGTCGATCACGTTCTGCGCCAGCGTTTCCTCGACGTCGGGCTCGGTCTCGCTGGCGATCTTGGCGGGCTTGTCGGCCACCACGACCGCCGGCACCCAGACGGGTTTCAGCCGTTCGGCGAGTAACTGGCGCAGGCGCGCCATGCCGTCGCGAGCGGTGGGCGAGGCGGTAGCGGTGCGGATGGTGGGGGCCCCGGCTGCAAGCAGTGGCGATACCGATTCGTTGGCGGCTTGTGCAGGCGCAGCGCCCGCCCGGCCCACCGACGCCAGCGCGCTGCGATCGACGGGGCCTGGACTGACCAGCATCTGGGCCGGATAGGCCAGCGAGCTGTTCCAGAATTCGTCGAACGATGCCGACAACTGGCGCACGATCGGCCCGATCGCCAGCACATCGAGATCCAGGAAGTTGCTGGTCGCGCTGTGCACGAAATAGGCCTCGCCCAGATTGCGCCCGCCGGTGACCGCCATCGCATTGTCGGCCACGAACATCTTGCTGTGCATGCGCCGGTTGATGCGCGACAGATCGGTCAGCGAGGCCATGACCCGGCTGACCATCGACAGCCGGCCGGCCGGAAACGGATTGAACAGCCGTACTTCCATGTTCGGATGCGCGGTCAGCCGAAGAAAGGCCTGATCCTTGCCTGCCGTGTTCAGATCGTCGACCAGGATGCGCACGCGCACGCCGCGTTCGGCCGCCGCATGCACGCGTTCCAGGATCGCCGCCGACGAAGGGTCGTCTTCGACGATGTAGTACTGCAGATCGAGCGTACGCACCGCCGCATCGGCCAGGGCATTGAGCGTATCGAAAGCATCTTCACCCGCGATCAGCAGCCGGAAACCCGATAGCGAGGCGCGCGGCGCGGCTTGCGCGGCCCACTGGCCGATCGCTGTGCTTTCGGCATCCTTGATCGCATGCGTGGCCGGCCGCTCCGGTGGAGGCGGCAGCGTGGCACAGGCACTCAGGCCCAGCGCGAACAGGGGCGCTGCCAGCCAGGGTCGCAGGCGGTGAGCGATGGCGGCTGAAATACGGAGCGCATGCATCGAAGTCTCGCAGTCGTGGGCAGGCGGCCCGGCAGCTTCCAGGCAGGCCCCGCCGGCAGATCGAGGCAAATGGCATGCCCGGACCGGGCACGGTACGGCGCGGCCGCAGCCGCAGCCGCAGCCGCGCGCCGATTACTCGCGTGCGCCGAGAGCCGTCGTCGCCGGGCGTGCGCTGATCGCGTCGGCACTGACGTTGAACTGGTAGAGAGGACGATGGCCGTCAGCCGCCGCAGGGCCGGCGCCGGCAGCATTGCGGACCACGCTACCGTCCAACGGCGCGAACGAGTTCGGATCGATCGGCGCCGCGCTGCCGGTGACCAGGTTGGCCGTGCCGTTGGCGCTGCCGCGCAATGTCTCGTAGGGGCCCTGCGCCTGCCAATTGGCATTGATCCAGTTGCGGCCCAGGTTCAGGATGCCATCGCTGATCCAGGCGCCGCCGACGCCGTCGTTCTCGGCGGTGCGCAACCGCGGCGTACCTTCGAAGTGGAACACGTTGTTCCAGGCCTCGACCGTTTCCTCGGTGGTCGAGATGCGGAACAGGTTGCCGCTGCTGGTGCCGTAGACGGTGTTATGGAAGAAATACAGCGTGCCTTTGCGAAACAGCGGCTCGCCCCAGTTGCCGCCCGGCGTGCTGCCGAAATGATCGCCGCCATAGTGCACGGCAGCGCGCGCGGCGCTCGAGGTCTTCAGGATGTTGCCGTAGACGAACGTGCGGCGATAAGCCGGATCGGCCAATGCCGTGGCCGGATAGTCCTCCGCTTCGACCAGATCGAGATTGTGCGCACCGCCTTCGATGTAGTTGTAGCGGATCACGCTGCCGACCGATCGATCCTTGTGCTGGTTGCCGGTGGCGCCGCTGCGCATCGGGCCGTAGCGATTGAACTCGAGCAGCAGGTTCACGCTCTGCAGATAAGTCGTGTGTTCGAACCAGTCGTCGACGATGCCGTTGCCGTTGAAGCGATTGCCGGCTACGCGCAGGTTCTTCGTGACCGCGAAATCGCCGTCGTCGGTGGAGCGGCTGAAGATCGCCATCTGGCAATCGCTGATCTGGTTGTCGGCGATCGTGATGTCATGACCGCGATCGAGCCAGATGCAGGCGCCGAAGGTTTCATAGGCGCGCGAGGTGCCGGCGGCATCGGTGAAGCGATAGCTCGGATGCGCGCCGCGAATCGCCAAGCCGTCGATCTGGATGTGACGCGGGTAGGCCGTCCAAGGCTGCGAGGCGAGTGCCTTGATGACGATGATCGAACGTGTCTGGTGGATGTCGTTAGCCGCCGTGCCGTATGCGCCGCCGGCCGTCAGCGTGTCCGGCGTCGTCGCGCCGTTGCCGTCGATGATCGGCCGCTCGCCGTTGGCGCCGCGCACGCCGCAGATGCGCACAGGCTTGTCGGCCGTGCCTTGGGCGGCGAGCAGGAACTTGGTCTTGTAGGGTTGCGTGCGATGGAAGATTCGTACCGTGTCGCCGGGTTGCAAGGTTGACCACGGGATCTGGTTCAGCTCGGCGTAGAGCTTGCCAGGGCCGATCTGGTAGTCGGCGGTGCCGGCGATGCCTGAAGGAGCGCAAGGGGGCAGGTCGGGGAGGGTGCTGGAAGCGGATGGCGCGCCGGGGGCCGGTGTAGGGGCAGGCGCCGGAGCAGGGGCGGGCGATGAATTGCTGGGGGCGGGGTCATCGCCACCGCCGCCGCAGGCGGCAAGTGTCGCGCTGAACAGCAAAGCAAAAGCAAAAGGCAGCCTCCAGGCGAGGGGAGGAACGGAGGGGTTGGGGCGCAGCGGCGGCACGAATAGTCACCTTGTATCGGGATTGCGCAATGCTATCCGGCCAGGGCAGGGTGCGATGGCGAGCCGCGACGAACGGTCGGTGGTCCGCGTGTTGCCCGATGTGGCGATGGCCGATTCCGTGCTGCGTTCGCACGCGGTCAGTGGCGCGGATGGTAGAATCCGCCCCCATGCGGGTGTAGTTCAATGGTAGAACGGCAGCTTCCCAAGCTGCATACGAGGGTTCGATTCCCTTCACCCGCTCCACTGCAACATTCCACGAAAATCCGTGGAGATCCCAGAAGTCCTGCAAGTCGTTGTCATCAAACGGCTTTTCATTACGGCAGTGTTCCGAGGACATCCACGGGAATCCACCTGAAACCAGGATATTTCTGTCG
>JAFKGG010000046.1 GCA_017307915.1 Burkholderiales bacterium
ATCGATGCGCATCGTCGTGCCGCGGATCTTGACGGCGCAGGCCAGCACCTCGGCGATCGTGGTCGGGCAGGCCGAGATCGCCTGCACCATGTGCTTCAAGCCGTCTTCGATGCGCTTGGCGATCTCGATCTCGCCTTCGCGCGTGAGCAGCTCGACCGAGCCCATCTCGCGCATGTACATGCGCACCGGGTCGGTGGTGCGGCCGAACTCGGAATCGACGGTCGACAGCGCGGCTTCGGCTTCTTCCTCGGCGTCATCGTCGTTGGAAGCGACCGGCGTGTTGTCGTTCATCAACAGCTGTTCGGCATCGGGCGCCTGGTCATAGACCGAGATGCCCCTGTCGCTGCAGGTGCTGACGATCGATTCGATCGCTTCGGCGTCGACCAGGTCTTCAGGCAGGTGGTCGTTGATCTCGGCGTACGTGAGAAAGCCGCGATCCTTGCCCTGCTTGATCAGTTGCTTGAGCTTGTTGCGCGTGATCTCGCGCTGCTCTTCGGTGATGCCCTGGCGGCCGCCGAATTCCTTCAGCAGCTGCTTTTCCTTGGCGCGATTGCCGCGCTTGGCGCGCGACGGAGCCGCCGCGGCGACAACCTCGGGCACCTCGTCGGGAATGGCTTCGATGTCGGCGTCGGTGTCGTCGAAGGCCTCGACGCTGTCGTCGGCCAGATCGTCGGCATCGGCGTCGAGATTCTTGGCGGCCGGGCGGCCCTTGGCCTTGGCGCCTTTCGGCTCCTTGGCGGCCTTGGGTGCCTTGGCGGCTTTCGGCGCGGCCTCGGCCGCAGCGGCGGCCTTGCCCTTGCGCAAGGGCTGCTCGAGCGCTTCGTCTTCGGCGCGCGCCTTCTTGGCGGCGGCCGGCTCGGCCTTGGCGCGAACCTTCACGTCGGCTTTCGGCGCGGCCTTGACAGCCTTGGGCACGGAAGCGACGCGCGCCGGCTTGGCGACGACCTTCACGGCGCTCTTGGCGGGCTTGATTTCAGCCTTCTTGGCGACGGCCGGCTTGGCAGTGGCCTTCGACGCCACGGTGCGGGTCGCCGCCCTCGTGGTCGGACGGGCCGGCGCGGCGGCGGTGCGCGTGGTTACCGGCTTGGCGCCGGCGGATTTCACAGCGGCTTTCGCAGCCGGCTTGGTCGCGGTCTTCGAGGAGAGCTTGGAGGACACTTTCGCGGACACCTTCTTGAACAGCGTGTTGGACGCCGGTTCGGACCTTCGGCTCGGCGCCCGGCCACCGGCAGGCCGATCGGTTCGCGTCACCGCGGCCGAACGCGCCGGGACAGACACCGCAGACCGGCTACTACTTCCCTTTGTCGCAGCCACCGCCGAAGCTTTCGCCCGGCCGGCGCTGGCTACGCCTGACTCTTTCCCCCCGGCACGGCCCCGCGCCGCCGATTTCAAGGCCGGCACGGCATCGGCAGGCCCGCTTTTGGAGCGGCGGCCCTGCGCCGGCCCAGCCGCAGCCTTGAGCACCCCGGACGCCGTTCTGGGCGCCGCCTTGGGCGCGCCATCGGCGGTTTTTCCGGAGACCCGCTTGGCGACTCGCTTGCCGGCCACACGCTTGCCTGCTCGACTGGGAACTTCCTTCTCCGATCGCCCTTTCGACTGCCTACCGGTCGTGTGCGCCACGCTCGCCTCGCTCGTCGATTCGCCCGACAGGGCGGCTCTGCCCGCATCCAGCTGCCGAATCTAGCCGCTGGGGCTATATCCGGTCACCAGCCAGGACACCTTGGCAGACCTTCAGGATATTGGGGAACCTTGCATTATATCAAGCGCGCCGCTTCATTGCCATAAGCTCTTGATATCGCTGACGTTCTTGCGGCGTGTTCAGGCCGGCCGCCACCACTTCGTCAATCAGCCTGCCGATGTGTCGTTCGCGCAGCTGGGTCAAGGCCCCCTCCATCTCGGCACTGGCCTCGTCAAACGACAGAATGCCCACTGCCGAGTGGTCGGAAGCGGCTTCGCGCTCGACGGCAACCACCTCCTGCGGCCACTGGGCGCGCAGGGCTTCGCAGACGCTGGCCAGCGCGCTGCCGGGCGGCAGCGCCGCAACCGCCGCCAGCCAGCCGGCCAGGGCCTCGGGCAGCCAACCGTCGTGCTCCACGGCAGCCAGGCTCGGGTGCAGCGCCGCCAGCAGGCGCACGCGCGCTTCCAGATCGGGCTTGCCGACCGGCACGCGCGGCACGAAGGCCGGCGGCCGATCTGACCAGTTGCCGCGGCCGAATTTGCGCCCGCCGCGACGGCCGCCGCCAGTACCACCGGCATTGCCGTAACCCGGATTGCCGTAGCCGGCAGCGCCGCCGTAGTTACCTGTATTTCCATAGCCACCGGCATTTCCATAACCACCGGTATTCCCGTAGCCACCGGCGTTCCCGTAAGCGCCCGCGCCGCCATAGCCGCCTGCACCGCCATAGCCGCCGCCGGCACCGGCGCCTCCCGGCGGCGCTTCACCGCCGGCCCAGCCGCTTTCGGCGCCACCCGGTCCATGGGTGCCTTCGCCGCCCCCAGAGCGACGCCAGGCGCCGGCGCGCCCTGCGCCCTGGCCGGCATTGGCATAGCCGCCGTCGCCGCGGTCGAATCCGCCGCGCTCATCGTCATGGCCATCGCCGCGGCCGCCGCGCCAAGGCGCGCCGCCCCCACGACCGCCGTGCTGCGCTTGCGGCACCGACAGATATTGCTCGGCTTCGGCCGCGCTCACGCCGGACAGCTCGGCCAGCCGGTGCCCGAGCTGCATGCGCAGCGCCGGCGCGCCCAGCACCTGCAGCAAGGGCCGCGCCTCGGCCAGCAGCCGCGCGCGTCCTTCCGAGGTGTTCAGATCGACGCGCTCGGACAGGCCGCGCAGCAGCAGTTCCGACAGCGGCACCGCTCCGGCCAGCGCCTCGCGGAAGCCTTCGGCGCCATGTTCGCGAACGAAGCTGTCGGGGTCATGTTCGGGCGGCAGGAACAGGAAATCGATGCGTTTGGTGTCGGCCGCGTGCGGCAGCGCGGCTTCCAGCGCCCGCCACGCCGCCTTGCGGCCCGCTGCGTCGCCGTCGAACGCGAATACCACGCGATCGACCATCCGCAGCAGCTTGCGCACATGATCGGGCGTAGTGGCCGTGCCCAGCGTGGCCACCGCGTTGCCCACGCCGTGCTGCGCCAGCATCACTACGTCCATGTAGCCTTCGACGACCAGCACGCAGTCTTCGGCGCGAATCGCATCGCGCCCTTCGTACAGCCCGTACAGCTCGCGCCCTTTCGAGAACAGCGGCGTCTCGGGCGAATTCAGATACTTGGGCTCACCACGATCGAGCACGCGCCCGCCAAAACCGATCACCTGCCCACGCGGATTGCGGATCGGGAACATGATGCGGTCGCGAAAGCGGTCGTAGCGCTTGCGGCGCCCGTCTTCACCTTCGTTGTCGATGACCAGGCCTGCGGCGACCATTTCGTCGGCGTCGTAATCGCCGCTGGCCGCTTCCAGCCCGCGCCACTGGTCAGGGGCATAGCCGATGCCGAAACGCGCCGCCGTCTCGCCGGTCAGCCCGCGCCGCTTCAGGTAGTCGATCGCGGCGCGTGAATCCTTCAAGCGCTGGCGGTAAAACTTGGCCGCCGCGGCCAGCAGTTCGAGCAGCGCCGGCGCGCGGCGGTCAGCCGGCGCGCCTGGGGGGCCTTCCTGCGGTACGTCGACACCGACCGAGCGGGCCAGTTCGTGCACGGCATCGACGTAGCCGAGCCCGGCGTGATCCATCAAGAAACCGATCGCCGTGCCGTGCGCGCCGCAACCGAAGCAGTGATAGAACTGCTTGGTCGGGCTGACGGTGAACGACGGCGTTTTCTCGCCGTGGAACGGGCACAGGCCGAGCAGGTTGGCGCCGGCCTTTTTCAGCTTCACATGGCGGCCGACCACATCGACGATATCGACGCGGGCCAGCAGATCCTGAATGAAGCTCTGTGGGATCACAGAATCAGTTTAGCGCGGCAAGCACCCGCCGGCGCGCCCGGCCGCTCAGCGGGCGCCCGACAGGCGCGCCTTGACCTGCGCCGACACGGCAGCCAGGTCGGTGCGGCCGGCCAGTTTGCTCTTCAATACGCCCATCACCTTGCCCATGTCTTGCGGACCGGTGGC
>JAFKGG010000413.1 GCA_017307915.1 Burkholderiales bacterium
GCTATCTGGAACGGCAGCGCTGGGGCGACGATCGCGGCGACCTGATCGTGCACTACGGCGCCATGCTCGGCAGCGCGATCGGCTATGCCAACGGCGGCGCCACGCTGCGCTATGGCCGGCTGGGCTGCGAGATCGCCACGCCGGGCGTCACGCAGCACGTGCTGCGCATCTCGGGCCGGCCGTTCGCAGCGGGCGGGCAGAATTGCGACGCCGACTCGAAAGCGCTGCGCTACTACGGCTTCATCAGCGCCGATCTGCGTGCCGTCGGCTGGAACCGGCTGATCGACGGCGAGCCGCGCAGCGGCGGCTCCAACGTGCAGGCGGTGCACGCGGTCGGTGATCTGCGTGCCGGCTTCGCGATCGGCGGCCGTGCGTGGTCGATCATCTATACGGTGGCGCGGCGCAGCGGCGAATTCAGGGTGGCGGGGCAGCCGCGCGTGAAGCCGGCCTCGTATGCCGGCATCACGTTGTCGCTGGATTGGCCGTAGGCCTCGGTATCGCTGGATTAGCCGCAGCCGCGGTATTGCAGGATTAGCCGTAGCTGCGGTATCGCCGGATTGGCCATAGTCGCGGGCCGGCGCCCGGCCTGGCGCACCGTCGACACACGCCGTGCGTTTCGGCGTGCGCCTATTCGCGCGAATCAGCCGGCGTACCCGGTTTGGGCCCGGCGTCGAGCGCCGTCACCTGCGGCTTGAGCCAGCGCAGCAACAGCAGCCCCGGCAACGCCGCCAGCACGGTGAATACGAAGAACGTCGGCCAGCCGAACGCCTCGACCAGAACCCCCGAAGCCGGCCCGACGTAGACGCGGCCGACGGCGGCCAACGCCGACAGCAGCGCATATTGCGCGGCTGAAAAACGCCGGTCGGTCAGCGCCATCAGAAAGGCGACGAAGGCCGCCGTACCCATGCCGCCGCACAAGTTCTCGAAGCCGATCGCCGCAGCCATCAGCGCATAGCTCTTGGGCAGCACCGAGATCAGCCAGTAGCCGAAGTTCGACACCGCCTGCAACAGGCCGAACAGCATCAGCGACGCGTACAGCGGCCGCTTGGCCAGCCAGGCACCGCCGGCCAGCGCGCCGACGATCGTCGCGGCCAGCCCGAGCATCTTGTTCACCGCGCCCACTTCGGTGGCCGTGAAGCCCGCGCCGCGGATCAGGAAGGTGGTCGACAGGCTGCCGGCAAACGCATCGCCAAGCTTGTACAGCACGATCAGCGCCAGCAGCGCGGCGGCGCGTTCGCGCGTGAAGAACGCATCCCAGGGCGCCAGGAAAGACGGGAAGCCGGCGCGGCGCGCCGCCTGCAACGCGGCCACGAAAGCCACCAGCAGCGTGACGGTATCGACGGCCAGCGTCGCGAAGCGCCCGCCGCCCAGCCAGTGCCAGGGCAGCAGCCGCAGCAGCACGAACGTCAGCGCCCCCGCGCCGATCATCGCCACGAAGCCCAGCAGCTCGCGGCGCACGTCGCTGGTCAGCGCGGGCGTGGGCGGCGTCTTCGGCGACCAGACGGTGATCGCGGCCATCACCACGAACAAGACGCCCATCAGCCGGTACATGCCGGCCCAGCCCAGCCACTGGTCGGCCAGGATCAGCGCCAGTCCGCCCGATACCAGCATCGCCAGCCGGTAGCCGAGCACCGACACGGCGGCGCCCGCGCCGCGTTCGTGTTCGCCCAGCAGGTCGGTGCGATAGGCATCGAAGACGATGTCCTGCGAGGCCGACAGGAACGCGATCGCCACCGCGCAGGCGCCCACCGCCAGCACCGAGTCGTTCGGATCGAGCGTGGCCATCGCGAAGCACAGCAGCGCCAGCCCGAATTGCGTCAGCAGCAGCCAGCTGCGCCGGCGGCCGAGCACGGGGGGCTCGAAACGATCGGCCAGCGGCGCCCAGACGAACTTGAACGTATAGGGCAGACCGGCCAGCGCGAAAAAGCCGATCGTCTTGATGTCCAGCCCTTCGACCGTCAGCCACGCCTGCAAGGTGCCGGTCGACAGCGCCAGCGGCAGACCGCTGGCAAAGCCCAGCAGCAGCATGGCGGCGATGCGCCGGTTGGCGAAAGCCTGGAAAACGGGATGGACGGTTGGCGCGCTCACTGGGGCGGCAGTGTACCCGGCCGGCGCTTGCGGGCAAGCCATGAGTTGCATTCGGCCGCGCGCTTGCTGACAATGGGTGCACCGATGACGAATGAGCAAGCGGGAGACTTCGAATGATGCGACAGCTTCATATATGGGCAGCGGCAGCGCTGCTGGCGATCGGCGGCACGGCCTTTGCGCAGGCGCCGGCCAAGGTCGTGGTGGTCACCTCGTTCTCGAAAGACGTCACCGACCCGATCAAGCGCGCCTTCGAAAAGAGCAATCCGCGCTTCACGCTCGAAGTGCAGAACCGCAATACCAATGCCGGCGTGAAATTCCTCGAAGAAACGCGCAGCGCCAACCAGACCGACCTGTTCTGGGCGTCGGCGCCCGACGCCTTCGAAGTGCTCAAGGGCAAGAAGCTGCTGCAGCAATACAAGCCGAAAGCCGCCGGCATTCCCGAAAAGGTCGGCGCCTATCCGATCAACGATCGCGACGGCTTCTACTCGGGCTTTGCCGCATCGGGCTACGGCATCATGTGGAACGAACGCTACGTGAAGGCCAACAAGCTGCCCGAACCCAAGGAATGGACCGACCTGGCGCGCGCGCCCTACTTCGACCACGTGTCGATCGCCGCGCCGTCGCGCTCGGGCACCACACACCTCACCATTGAGGCCATTCTGCAGGGCGAGGGCTGGGAAAAAGGCTGGCGCACGGTCAAGTCGATGGCCGGCAACTTCCGGCAGATCACCGAGCGCTCGTTCGGCGTGCCCGATGCCGTCAACTCGGGCCAGGCCGGCTATGGCATCGTCATCGACTTCTTTGCGTTCTCGTCGCAGGCGGCCGGCTTTCCGGTGAAGTTCATCTACCCCAGCGTGACCACCATCGTGCCGGCCAATGTCGGCATCGTGGCCAATGCGCCGAACAAGGCCGGCGCCGAAGCCTTCATCGAATACCTGCTGTCGCCGACCGGCCAGGAAGTGCTGCTGGAACCGACCATCCGCCGCCTGCCCGTGAATCCGGTCACCTATGCAAAGGCACCGGCCGACTACCCCAACCCGTTCAAGGACGAACGCCTGGGCAAGCTGATGCCGTTCAACGCCGATCTGTCTGAAAGCCGCAGCGCCGTCGTCGATACGCTGTTCGATCAGTTGATCACCTTCCAGCTCGACGCGCTGAAGGCCGTCACGCGCTCGATCCACACGGCGGAAACGGCGCTCGCCAAGAAAGACAACCCGCGTGCCCGCGCGCTGGTCGAGGAAGCCCGCACGCTGATCGCCGCGATGCCGATCAACGCCGCGCAGGCTTCGTCGGCCGAAGTCAACGGCGCCTTCACCGGCGGCAAGCAGAAAGGCGCGCGCCAGGCCGAACTGGAAAGCCAGTGGGCCGCCTTCGCCAAGGAACGCTACGCGAAGGCGCTGGCCAAGGCTGACGAAGCGGCGAAGCTGGCGCGCTGAGTTTGGCGTCGCTACCCGCCACCGCGCAGCCGACGCACGCCCGGCTGCCGCTGGGCCCGGCCGCGGTCGGGCTGCTGGTGGCGCTGTTCCTGGCGTTCTTCCTGGCGCTGCCGGTCGCCACCGTCGTCTACGTCGCCTTCACCGAGAAGGGCACCGGCGCGTTCACGCTGGTCAACTTCCAGGATTTCATCGCCACCGAGCTGTTCGTGCGATCGTTCTGGAACTCGGTGTACGTGTCGGCAATGGCCGTGGTGTGGGCCTCGGTGTTCGCGCTGCCGCTTGCCTATCTGACCACGCGCTTCGAGTTTCGCGGCGCGCTGCTGGTGCAGACGCTGGGCTTTCTGCCGCTGATCATGCCGCCGTTCGTCGGTGCCATCGCGATGCAGCTACTGTTCGGCCGCAACGGCACGGTCAATCTGCTGCTCGATGACTGGTTCGGTTTCAAGATTCCGTTCATGGAAGGCTTGAACGGCGTCATCTTCGTGCAGTCGGTGCACTACTTCCCGTTCATCCTGGTCAACCTGATCGCGGCGCTGGCCAACATC
Organism: Burkholderiales bacterium; assembly: GCA_017307915.1. Lineage (GTDB taxonomy): Bacteria > Pseudomonadota > Gammaproteobacteria > Burkholderiales > Burkholderiaceae_E > Zeimonas. The sequence goes on from JAFKGG010000413.1 coordinate 4,070, forward strand.
GATCGCGCGATGGAAGAAGCGGCGCAGAACCTGGGCGCATCGGGCATGCGGCTGTTTCGCCGCATCGTGTTTCCGCTGGCCATGCCCGGCTACGTGGCCGGCGCCAGCCTGGTGTTCGTCAAGGTATTCGACGACTTGGCCACGCCTCTGCTGCTCAACGTGAAAGACATGCTGGCGCCGCAGGCGTATCTGCGCGTCACCTCGATCGGCATCGCCGATCCGATGGGCTACGTGATCGCGGTGGTACTGATCGTGGCGTCGGTGGCGGCGATGTGGCTGTCGACGCTGGCCATTCGCGGCCGCGACTACGCCACCACGCAGCGCGGCGGCGGCGGGCTGGCCAAGCGCCGGCTCGGCCGCTTCGAGATGGTGGGCGCTTATGCCATCGTCATCCTGATCCTGGCGCTGGTACTGGCGCCGCATCTGGGGCTGGCACTGCTGTCGTTCGCCACTGTCTGGTCGTTCTCGCCGCTGCCCGACAGCTACACGCTGGCGCACTACAGCCGCGTGTTCGGCGACAGCTTCGTCTACGTGAAGAACACCTTGCTGTATGCCACGTTGGCCGGCGCGATCGACGTGGTGTTCGGCACCGCGATCGCCTATCTGGTGCTGCGCACCAAGCTCGCCGGCCGCCGGCTGCTCGACTATGCCGCCACCGCTGCGCTGGCCGTGCCCGGCGTGGTGCTGGGCATCGGCTATCTGCGCACCTACTACGGCATCCAGTTGCCCGACGGTTCGTCGCTGGCGTCGCTGTGGATCATCATCGTGGTGGCGCTGGCGATCCGCCGGCTGCCGTATGCGCTGCGCGCCTGCATGGCGGCGTTGCAGCAGATTTCGGTGGCGCTGGAAGAGGCCGCGGAGAATCTCGGCGCCACCAAGTGGGGCACCGTGCGGCGCATCGTCGTGCCGTTGATGGCCGGCGGTATTCTGGCCGGCTTCATCACCAGCTTTGCCACTGCGGCGGTGGAATTGTCGGCTACGTTGATGCTGGTGCAATCGGAATCCGACGCGCCGCTGGCCTATGGTTTGTACGTCTTCATGCAGTCGGCGGCGGGTCGCGGCCCGGGCGCCGCGCTCGGCGTCATCGCGGTAGTGCTGGTGGCGCTGGCCACCTGGTTGTCGCATCTTGTCGTCGAACGGGCGCGCACGAAACACGGAGAACAACGATGAGCCAGGCCGCACCCAGCCGGGCATCGGCCGCCGAACTGCATCGCCCGCCGGTGAGCGTGGCGATCGAAGGCGTCGATCTTTCCTACGGCAGCACGCAGGTGCTCAAGGGCATCGACCTGCGCATCGAGCCCGGCGAGTTCTTCGCCTTCCTCGGGCCATCGGGCTGCGGCAAGACCACGTTGCTGCGGCTGATTGCGGGTTTCGTCGAGGCGCAGCGCGGCCGCATCCGCCTAGGCGACGTCGACGTCAGCCGGCTGCCGCCGTGGAAGCGCGACGTCGGCATGGTGTTCCAGTCGTATGCGCTGTGGCCGCACATGACGGTGGCGAAGAACGTGGCCTTCGGGCTGGAAGAACGTCGCGTGTCGCGCGCCGAGATCAACCGGCGCGTGCAGCGTGCGCTCGAGCTGGTCGGCCTTGAGCATCTGGCCGACCGGCGCCCGTCGCAACTGTCGGGGGGCCAGCAGCAGCGTGTGGCGCTGGCGCGCACCATCGTCATCGAGCCGAAGGTGCTGCTGCTCGACGAGCCGTTATCGAACCTGGATGCGGCGCTGCGCGTGCGGGTGCGGCGCGAGCTGCGTGAGTTGCAGCAGCGGCTGGGGCTGACCACGATCTTCGTCACGCATGATCAGGAAGAAGCCAATAGCGTGTGCGATCGCATTGCGGTGATGAATGAAGGCCGCGTGCAGCAGGTGGGTGCGCCGATGGCGTTGTATCGTGAGCCGGCCAATTTGTTCGTGGCTGGGTTTTTGGGCACGGCCAATGTGCTTGAAGGGCGTATCGAAGCGCGTGGCGGGCAGAGGCTGTTCGTGATCGCCGATGGTGCGGCGCTGCCGATTCCGGCTGGGGCCGTGGTGCCGGCGGGCGCGCGGCTGGTGTTCAGGCCGCAGGCGGCGCATCTGCTCGATGCGGGTGCGACGCTAGCCGACGGCGCACCGGCGCTGCCGGCGCGCGTGGTGCATCGTGAGTTCCTGGGTGCTAGCGTGCGGTATGCGCTGGCGGTGGGGGCGGCAGAGGTTCTGATCGATGCGCCGTTTGGGGCCGATGCGCGGCAGCCGCTGGAGCCGGGAGCGGAGGCGGCGGTGTTTATTCCGGCGGAGGCGATGTTGTGGTTGGCAGTGTAGATACCGACGGATAGTCTGTTCGGCAGACGGTTAGGCATCAGCGTAAACTCTTCCCATGTTTACTTCACCGGAGCAGCCTCATGTCCGCTCTACTTGATGAGCTCTCGAAGAAGGCTCAAACACTCACAGTCCAGGAGCGCGCGCAGCTCGCCCAGGAATTGCTTGAGTCGGTCGAACGCGAAGTTGCCCCTGAAGTGCGGGCGGCCTGGGATGCCGAGATCGCCGAGCGAATCGCGAAATACGAACGGGGCGAGGCCAAATTGATCCCGGCCGAAGAGGTGTTTGCCGCGGCACGTCGTCTTACGCAGTGAAGCCTGTCCGCTTTCTCGAGGAAGCGCAGGTCGAGTTTCTCGAACAGATCGGATACTACGAGGCGCAACACAAGGGTCTCGGGCAACGCTTCCGCGAGCAGGTAGAGGCTGCGGTTGGCCTGGCATCCACGCACCCGAGATTGGGCTCTCCGTGGAAGCTGCGGACTCATCGCGTTTTTCCCAGGGAATTTCCTTTCGCCGTCGTCTACCGCAACGAGACCAACGAGGTTGTCATTTTCGCCATTGCCCATTTCAAGCGTCGGCCGACCTATTGGCGCGGCCGCGGGTAAAACGCAGGGCCAACCTTGTTCATCAACGCAAGCTGTCACGCTGCAGAAGTCATGCAAAGGCTGACCGGATCGAAATTGGCGAAGAGTTCAAGCAAGCATCACAAATCGTCGCCCTTGCGCAGGGTCGCCCAGGCCATGCGGGCGTTCTTGGTGGCGATGGCCACGATGGCCTGAAGTAGTCGCGACGCTCGCGCAGGGCCATGGCCCTACGGCTGATCGGATCGGTCTTGCCCCGGGGCGACCGACAGCCGCCACGTTTGGCGCGCGGATCGTCGGCGCTTGGGTTCGAGACGGTGAGTTGGTCGTCAGACTTTACGAACGAAATACAAGTTAGGGCGCAATGCTTACTTTCGAACTCACCAGTAACGATCGGCTGCATTTCGCCTCGAAAGCCATATATCGCTCAGACGGCATACATGTAGTTGGAATTTTGATACTGACTGACAGACGGCTGTATTTCGGCGCTGTTGGACAGCAGTTGCATATCGACATGTCGCTTCAAGGCATTTCCTCGTGGTTCGTAGACACCCCTAAGGAAGAGTGGCTATCTATTGCAGAGAAAGAGCGCCTGTGCGTCGCCGAGAAAAAGGAATACATCTTTGCATTGGACGACTCGGCTAAATGGGCTCGCAAGCTCCGCTGGCGAATGGATTTCTTCCGTTCTTAGTGAGGACAGGTAATTGACATCCAACCCACCTTTACAGTTCATTCCGCCTGCGGTTCGACATCGGGTAGCTCGACTCGCTACCGAAGTGATCGAGCAGGCTGCTTCGTTCGGACAAGGCTATTGGGGGCTGACACCATACATAGACGCCATGCGCGTCAATGTTGGCTGGACTGAAATTCTTACGGCTCTTCCCGAGTACTTGCGCCTAATCGTCGACGGCAATCTTGCGCGCGAGGCGGGAGTTTTATCCGGCGTTACATTGGATGCAGGCCGGGATACTCGTGGTTTTTATCCATCAGTACCTGGCTCGGTCTGTGCAGAAATCGTGTACCAACCTGCAGAACTCTTCGAGCACAACATAGGCGCGCTGCACCCTGCGCTGATTCAGTCTGTACGCCTAGCGACTCGTAGGCGCGCAAGTAGGGGGGTACAAGCAGGCCACAGCCCAGAGGCCGTGAAAGCGCTGGCTTCTCTTATGGGTAGGCAAATTCCATCACCCGGTTATACGCTGATCTCTGAGCAAGTCACGGAGAAAGAAGTTGAATTGATGGAAGGCGCACTACGTCGTGTAGTAAGTTCACAGCACGAGCGCAATTCAACTGCACGGCTGAAGTGCATCCAGCACTACGGAGCAAATTGCTTCATCTGTGGATTTTCTTTTGAGGCAGCGTACGGCGAAATTGGTCGTGGCTTCATCCATGTACATCATCTTGTTCCGGTCTCTTCCATAGGCAAGACGTATCAGATCAATCCAATCAATGATCTCCGACCCGTCTGCCCAAATTGTCACGCAATGCTACATAGCAAAGACCCACCCCTCGCCGTAGAAGAGTTGCGGTCTCTTGTATCGAGGGGGACGGATGCCTAAGTTTTCGCCGCAATCGCGGCATCCTCTCCAAGGATTCCAGAAGCAAAGACATCGGCAACTACAAGCCAGAGACGACGAGACCGTAGGTCATTGCGACGACGTCTAACAGCTTACTCAAGCATACAGCGCGTCTGCGGTTCTCCACCACTTAACGCCGCGTTAGGAGCGATTAGAACAGCCATGGAGCATTTCATCGCCTACTGGGTCAGTTCACGCCATGTAGGCCGCGGCGTTGCCCGGTTCGCAGCAAAACAGTCTGCCTTACTGGGGTTTGGAGAACTCGGTCTCACCAGACTTGAGATCGTCGTACTTACTCACAACAAGGCGAGTCAGCGCGTTGCTGAGTCACTCGGTGCGACGCGCGAGTGCGAGGCGAGAAATCGTCTGTACTTTCAAGGCAAGCCACACGACGCAATCGTCTACTCGCTGGTTCCTTCAGATATCAAGCCAGCAGGTATAGCGGGTCATGTCTAACAGATCGCTGCAACGGACACTAGCCGCATGGGACTCTTGATATTCAGCATCAACGTCACGCTAGACGGGTGCGTCGATCACCAGGAGGGGATCGCCGACGACGAGACACACGCTTTCTTTACACGCCTCATGGACGAGGGCGGAGCGATGCTGTGGGGTCGCGTCACCTACGAGATGATGGAGAGCTACTGGCCGGCGGTCGCGCGCGGCGACATTGAGGCACCATCCGCGATTCGCGAGTGGGCGGTCAAGCTGGAGGCCAAGCCGAAGTACGTGGTGTCGTCAGCGCGAAAGGACTACCCGTGGACCAATAGCCACCACATCGCCGGCGACCTTCGCACGGGTGTGCAGAAGCTAAAGGATGCGACTCCCGCTGGTGTGCTCCTCGGTAGCGGCAAGCTCGCGACAGAGCTCGATCGGCTGGGTCTGATCGATGAGTACAAGTTCCTCGTCCACCCCAGGATCGCCGGCCACGGTCCGACCCTGTATCAGAGCGGGTTGCTCACCACGCGTCGGCTCGAGCTGGTCTCGGCAAAGCCGCTTCGTAATGGCGCGGTCGCCATGCACTATCGGCGTGACCGCGGCTAACTTGGCAGTACAAAGGCCAGATGTGTCATCCTTTCGGGATGCTTGGTAGTCGAGTAACCGGAGCCTGACATGACAACATCTGTGCACGACCTGGGGGCTGAGGTTCGTGCTCTACCCGATCATGATCGGGCCTGTATCCTTGAGAGGCTGATTGTAAGCGGCTTGCAAAGTCATCTTGAATAAGGCCGAGGGGTTAAGGAGCATCGTGTCCACGTAACTTTTAGGTGGACACGTGCACACTACAGAGGCGGATCTGCGCGACGGGCGACATCGCCGGCGCCGGCACAGCGAGGAGTTCAAGGCCCAGGTTGTCGCCGAGTGCGCGCGGCCCGGGGTGTCGATCGCGGCGATCGCCCTGCATCACGGGCTGAATGCGAACCTGCTGCGGCGTTGGGTCGCACAGGGTGGCGTGAGCGATGCTCGGGAGCCGCGCCAAGAGCGGCCCACGAGCACCGCGCTGGAGGCGTTCGTTCCGGTCACGATCGCGGCCGATGCCGTGTCGCTAACACCGCAGCCCGCAGCGATCGAAGTCGAGATCAAGCGCGGTGTGATGTCGGTGCGGATCAACTGGCCGCTGTCGGCGTCGGCGCAGTGCGGCGCCTGGTTGCGCGAGCTGCTGAGGTGATCCGCATCGAGGCGGTGTGGATGGCGGTCGAGCCACTGGACATGCGGGCTGGCACCGAGACTGCGCTGGCGCGCGTGATCAAGGTGTTCGGCGAGGCTAAGTCGCACCACGCGTACCTGTTCGCCAATCGGCGCGCCAACCGCATGAAGGTGCTGGTGCACGACGGCATCGGGATCTGGCTGTGCGCTAGGCGCCTGCACCAGGGCTCGTTCGCGTGGGCGGCGCTGGGAGCGGCGCCGAGCGTAAGCCTGGGCACCGAGCAGTTGCGCGCGCTGGTGATTGGACTGCCGTGGTATCGACTCGGAGAAGGAGCCACGATCCGAGTCGCCTGAGTTCGGTGTTGTTGCTTTGCGCTGTGCTGTGGCACGATGCAAGTCATGGACTCGGCCGATCAGCTCGCGAAGATGGATGCGGACTCGCTGCGCACTCTAGCCGCTGCGCTGATCGAGAAGGTCGCACGCCTGGACAGCGACAACGCTCGCCTGGGCGGCGAGAATCGCTTGAAGCAGCTCAAGATCGAGCAGCTCACGCACGAGATGGCCGTGCTCAAGCGCTGGAAGTTCGGCGGGCGCAGCGAGCAGCTTGCGGGCGAGCAGAAGACGCTGTTCGATGAGACGATCGATGCGGACCTGGCGGCCATCGAGCTCGAGCTCGACACGCTGCGGGGCGAACCCGCCGCCGGCAGCCCCAAGGAACCGCCCAAGCGCGCCGCGCTGCCCGAGAACCTGCCGCGCCGGGAGATCCGTCACGAACCTGACTCGACGACCTGTGCGTGCGGCTGCGTGATGAAGCGCATCGGCGAAGACGTGGCCGAGAAGCTGGACTACACGCCTGGCACGTTCACGGTGGAGCGCCATATCCGTGGCAAGTGGGCCTGCACGAAGTGCGAGACGCTGATTCAGGCGCCGGTGCCGGCGTGCGTGATCGACAAGGGCATCCCCACGGCGGGGCTGCTCGCGCAGGTGCTGGTAAGCAAGTACGCCGACCACGCGCCGCTGTACCGCCAGGAGCAGATGTTTGCGCGGGCAGGTCCGGCGATCCCACGCTCGACGCTGGGCGCGTGGGTAGGCGCCTGCGGGGTGCGCCTGCAGCCGCTGGTCGATGCGCTACGCGCGGTGATGCTGCAGTGCGCGGTGCTGCACGCCGACGAGACGCCGGTGCAGATGCTCAAACCTGGCAACGGCAAGACGCACCGCGCCTATCTGTGGAGCTACGGCACGACGCAGCACGATGCGATCAGGGCGGTCGTGTACGACTTCGCCGAGGGGCGGGCCGGGCGCCATGCCAAGGAGTTCCTCGAAGGCTGGCGCGGCACGCTGGTGTGTGACGACTACTCGGGCTACAAGGCGCTGTTCGAGGCCGGCAAGATCCACGAGGCCGGTTGCATGGCGCACGCCCGCAGGAAGTTCCACGAGCTGTGGGCCAACCACAAGAGCACGCTCGCCAAGGAGGCGCTCGATCTGTTCGGGGCGCTGTACGACGTGGAGCGGCTCGCCGCTGAGCTCGATGCCGAGCAACGGCTGCGAATGCGCCAGTTACGAGCCAGGCCGATCGCCGACACGCTGCACGAGTGGCTGACGCTGCACCGGCAGCGCTCGACCGATGGCACGGCGATGGCGAAGGCGATCGACTACAGCCTCAAGCGCTGGGGGCCGCTGAGCCGGTTCCTCGACGATGCGGCCGTACCGATCGACAACAACTGGATCGAGAACCGCATCCGGCCGATCGCGCTGGGGCGCTCGAACTGGCTGTTCGCCGGTTCGCTCAGGGGCGGGCAGCGTGCGGCCGCGGTGATGAGTCTGAGCCAGTCGGCCAGGCTCAACGGCCATGACCCGTACGCCTACCTGCGAGACGTGCTCCAGCGGCTGCCCACGCAGCCGAATAGCCGCATCGGCCAGTTGCTGCCGCATCGCTGGGTGCCGGGTGCCGCGACCTGACACGGATCAGCAGGCTGGGCAAGATGACATGCCCAGCCGCTTACGGCTGATTGCCAGCCGAGCCGACCCAAGGTCGCCTCCGAGCGGGCTAGCTCGGTGATCACAGCTGCCTTCCTCGCGGAGTGCAAGCGGCGAGTGGCGTACCGAATCCATTCACACACATAAGGTACTGCAGTAGTGGACATTCCGCGGATCTTCAACGTCACCGAAAGCGCTCACCGCATCCACAACCCGTTCACGCCCGAAAAGCTCGCCACTCTTGGCGCAGCGTTGCGCCTGGAACCAGAGACCCGTATTCTCGACCTCGGCAGCGGCTCGGGAGAGATGCTGTGCACCTGGGCACGCGATATTGGAATCAGCGGCACCGGTATCGACATGAGCCGGTTGTTCACAGAGCAAGCGAAACTCCGCGCTGAAGAACTCGGCGTGGCCGATCGAGTCGAGTTCATTCACGGCGACGCTGCGGGCTATATCGCCGACGAAAAGGTTGGTGTGGCAGCCTGTGTCGGAGCCACGTGGATCGGCGGCGGAGTCGTCGGCACCATCGAGCTTTTGGCGAAGAGCGTCCGCACCGGAGGGATCATTCTGATCGGCGAGCCGTACTGGCGGCAATTACCACCGACGGAGGACGTTGCCAAGGGATGCCTTGCCGGCTCACTCTCCGACTTTCTCGTGCTTTCAGAACTTCTCGCATCTTTCGGAAACCTCGGCTACGACGTCGTGGAGATGGTTCTGGCAGATCAGGACAGTTGGGACAGGTACGAGGCTGCGAAATGGCTTACCATGCGCCGATGGCTCGAAGCGAATCCCGACGACGACTTCGCGAAAAATGTTCGGGCCGAACTGACCTCGGCACCTGAACGCTACGCCTCGTATACGCGTGAGTACCTGGGCTGGGGCGTGTTCGCGCTGATGGCACGGTGACGTGAGGCAGCCGGGGCATCCGGCGGAATGTCAGCGGCTTTGCTGCGCAACAGCCTGCTGCGGCTGAGCTACACCTGCTAACTCGCCGCAAGGCCACCAATGAATAGAACGATGCGACTCGCCGGCCGAATCAGTGACTGGAACGATGAAAAGGGTTTCGGCTTTGTCGTGCCAAAGGGTGGCAGCGAGCGCGCCTTCGTGCATGTCAACGAGTTTCAGCGCGGATCGCGCCGACCTGTCGCGGGCGACCTGATTTCATATCTACCCGGCAGAGATTCCCGCGGCCGGCTTCAAGCCCTCGAAATCAGGTATGCCGGTCAGAAGATCGAGCGGCAGCGCCAATCCTCACCGCTTCCCCGAGCAGCGATCGGTATCGCCGCATTGGCCGCCGCCACAGGGGCTGCGGCCATGGGAATCATCCCGATCCTGATGGCAGGCGCGTACTTCGCCCTTAGCGGCGTGTCCTATGTCATGTACTTCTCTGACAAGTCGGCGGCGCAGAGCGACGCTCGCCGCACGCCTGAGAACAGCTTGCACTTGGTTGACCTTCTCGGTGGTTGGCCCGGCGCACTGATCGCCCAGCAGCAGTTCCGGCACAAGACCATCAAGCAGCCCTTCCAGTTCCTATTCTGGGTAACGGTTGCCCTCAATCTCGTCGGTGCGTGGTGGCTGGTTTCATCGGGTATAGCCTCCGAGCTGGCGCAATCGCTCAGCGGCTAGGCCCTCACCCTGTGGCTGAGGGCCTTGCTCAGCCGCACGTCATCGTCCGCGTCGCAACACTCGAGGAAGCCCCCGGCTCCAGGCCGGCCATGCACATAGGGTGTTCGCACGATGTACCATGGTTGCAAGACGAAGAGAACATTCCGTCTTATCAGGAGTGGCAACCCCGGTCGGCAATGAGTATGGTACCCAACCCTGCAATCAACACCGGCGCTTTGCCGAGAAGCTGGCCGAGCGCCGGTCATCTTGAACGTCATACGCCGGTATGAGAGAAGCTGTATGTGCGAAGGTCCGGCTCAAGGCGAATAGTCTTGAGAAAGTCCGGGCCTGGGCCTCAGAGATGAACCGCCGACGCACCGAGGCTCTTGAGACACTTGCCGCCGAAGACGTGTGGATCGAGTCGGAAAGAGAAAAACGGTCGCAGCTCAGGCAGCGACCCGAAGGCGTGCTGGACGAGCTGATCAAGGAGCCGATGTGACACCCCGCTCAACCGGGCCCGCACGTAGTCGGCTCGCCTCGTTAAGTGCATTAAAGGAGAAAACACATGGCATTCACCAGAATAGCCCCTCTAATAAGGATATTTGACGAGAATAAGGCCAAAGAATTCTATGTTGAATTTCTAGGGTTCAACATAGACTTTGAACATCGGGACTTTGATGGAGCGCCTCTGTATATGCAGGTATCAAAAGGAGAATGCCTTTTACTGCTAACAGAACACCATGGAGGTTGTAGTCCTGGGTGCGCCATCAACATTGAAACGGATGAACTAGAGTCTTACTGCAAAGAACTAAATCAGAAGAATTACAAGTTCGCCAAACCGGGGATCCAAGAGATGCCTTGGGGAAGCAAGAATATGGCCATATCAGACCCATTCGGCAACAGAATTACTTTCACCAATGCAATCAGCACCTAACCAATTCATTGCTGATGACGCGGTGACGAGAACATGCTTGGGCGGCTCAGAAAGTCGAGGGCTCACCGAACGCCCGCAGCCAAGCTCCGATCTCGGCCTTCAGGCTTCGACCGCCGCAACGACCCGATTGCGCCCCGCCTCCTTCGCCGCATAAAGAGCGCGGTCGGCGGCTCGCGCCGCCGCCTCCCATTGCCCGAGCCCGCCGAACGGATGCGAGACGCCGATGCTGACCGTGCACTGCAGTGTCACGCCAGCGTCCGCCGGCCATGCGGTCAACGCCGCAACCTGGGCGCGCAATCGTTCGGCGAGCGCCAGCGCGGTGGCGACGTCGGCCCCGACGCATCCGACCAGGAACTCCTCTCCGCCGGTGCGGGCGATGAAGTCGCCGCTGCGGATGTTGTCCCTAAGCACGGCCGCCACGGTCCGCAGGATCTCGTCGCCGACAGCGTGGCCGTGCGAATCGTTGATGCTCTTGAAGTGGTCGATGTCGACCTGCAGCCAGGTCACGCTGACCCCATCGCCACGGCCGAAGTGATCGCGCAATGCGTCGTCGAGCCCCTTGCGATTCATCACCCGCGTGAGTTCGTCGCGGGATGCGAGGTCGGCGAGGTGGCCGTTCAATCGCTCGAACACCATCCAGATCAACACCGGTCCAAGCAGGGCCGACGCGATCGTCGCATAGGCATAGTAGACCTGAGCACCGAGCCCGTGACTGCTCGCGCCGACTCCCTCGACGGCGATCAGGCCGCCGCGCGCCACCGTCAAGACTGACAGAACACCGACCAAGCCCGTCAGCGCCCACAACGGCGCGCGCAACGATCTGCCGATTCGCCAGGAGGTCGCGGCAGCCGTCCACGCCAGCACCCCATAGATGGAGCCCAGGGTCAGAGTCAGCAGCACGAGACGGCCGCGCCCGCCGAAGAATTGCATCGTCAGCGTAGCGACGACAGCGTAGCCAGCCGCGAGCCCGAGGATGCGGCGGGCGCCGAGGCTCGAGCGGCCGGCGAACTGGCAGACGCCCTGCAGGAACAGCAGCGCCGCCGTGACCATCGCGATATCGCTCGGCAGCACGATCAGCGCCGACATGTCCAACTTCGATACGAGACGGCTGACGTAGGCCGAGCCGAACAAGGCGGAGCCGGCCGCGATAGAGCGAAGCCCGCTATCGGCGGGCATGCGCCGTCCGAGCAGATGGAAGAGCGCGCCCATTGAGAGCAGGTTGACAGCGAGGACAATGGTGGCGCTGATCTGGTCCATAGACCTCGTGCGAATGCGGCGTAGCGAGTTCGGCGAAAATTGACCACCGAGCGAGCGTCCGCCCCCCGCCCGGTCCGTCGCCTCGGATGATGCCTAGCCTAGGGGGCCGCCGGGCCAACACGCCGACAAACGGCTGCCCGCGCCGAACTTGCGGCCGTTTCGCCGGTCCGGCTACCGAAGCGGCCGTCAAAGCGTAGATCCCGGCTTCGATAACAGTGGCGCAGCCACCCCCGTATCGATCGAAAGCGCTGCAAGCCGGGTCCGTGCGCCAGCGTCAGCCTCGCCCTATCGTTGCACCCGACGTGCGACAGCGGGCTTCGCCCACTTGCGTACGTGATGTCGGTAGCATATGGCTCAACAGATCGCTGCAACAGATAGTTAGGCCGCACACACATCGTGCTCATCGTCAATCATCCAGAGCATTCAACACCATGGCCAAATACCTGATCTCCTTCCCCAGCGCAGCGATGGTCGTGCCCGATGCCGAGTGGGAGGCGGTGGGCCGCGACGCGCATGCCGTGATCGACCAGGCGAAGGCCGCCGGCGTCTACGTCTTCGGAGGCGGCATCGACGAAGATGTGCCCCCGGTGCTTGTTTCAGCCGACGGCACGTTCGCCGAGGGCGGCTATCCGTGGGCACCTCCGCTTAACGGCGGTTTCACCGTGCTCGAACTGCCCTCACGCGAGGAGGCCATCGCGTGGGCCGCACGCATCGCAAAAGCTTGCCGCTGTGATCAAGAACTGCGCGTCTTCGGGTTCGACCCGCAATCCTGAGGGCCGCACAGAAATGGCGCGGAACAGGCGGCAACCCTGCCTCAATGATTGATCTTGGCGGGCTCGACCAACGTCAGGCCTCGCAGACAGGATACGGAGCCCATGAAGATCAAGTCAGTCTCTCCAATTCTTTCGGTAACGGATCTAGCACAGTCAATAGACTTCTACCGGCATGTGCTCGGATTCGATCTCGCGTGGTCGTGGGGCGAGCCGCCCAACATCGCGGCAGTTTGCCGCGACAGCGTTGAGATCATGCTCATACAACGTGCGGATGCAAAGCCTGCCGGCGCATCACACATAAGTCTTGTCGTGTCTGGCATAGATGATTTCTACTCGGCCCTTATAGATTCCGGTGTCACAGTTGTTGTCCCTATCGGTGATCGTCCGTATGGCATGCGCGATTTCCGCATATCCGACCCAAGTGGCAATGGGCTGAGTTTTGGGCAGGTCATCGCAGATGGGAGCGAGGCCTAACAGTTCATGCAGGCCTTAGGCTGCACAACCCCCGTTTGCCGCACCCCACACGGAGTACAGATGCGAGTCCATGTTCTGCAGCACGTGCCATTTGAAGGCCTGGGAAGCGTATTCACTTGGCTTCAGGCTCGGAACGCCATTGTCACCACGACGCGGCTCTTCGAGGCAGCATCCTTTCCTGCCTTGAGCGAGTTCGATGTACTGGTTGCTCTAGGTGGCCCCATGAGCGTCAATGACGAAGACGACCTGCCCTGGCTTCGGGATGAGAAACGCCTTGTCAGAGAAGCAATTCTGTCCGGAAAGGCGGTACTCGGCATCTGCCTTGGCGCCCAACTCATGGCGTCATCCCTTGGTGCTCGCGTCTATCCGGGAAGCAACAAGGAGATCGGTTGGTTCCCCATCTACGCTTGTGAGCATCATTCGGACGCTTTCGTCTTCCCCACAGCAACGGATGTCTTCCACTGGCACGGGGAGACCTTCGATCTGCCGAACGGGGCTACGCACTTGGCGAAAAGTGAAGGCTGCCTTCACCAAGCATTCCAAGTTGGCGAGCGGGCCATTGGCCTTCAGTTTCACCTGGAAACAACGGCAGCGAGCGCTGACGCCATCATCTCCAACTGTCGCGACGAACTCGTACCGGCCAGGTACATACAGACCGAGCAGGAGTTGCGTGCCGTTCCACCAAGCCGTTACGCAGGCATCAACGCCCTCATGGAGAGCGTACTCGGCTACATCACGCGCGGCGCGGCCTGACTTTACGTTGCAATGGACGCTTGCCTGTACGCGGAATGCCCCTATCTTCGTCTGGGAATTCAGGCTTCGCTACCGTATTGCACATGATGTTCAACCGTTCCCGCCCGATCGATCTCTGCTTCGCTGCCGTGCTGGCACTGGCCCTCGTGCTGCCGGCACCGGCGGCGGCGCACCCAACGACGGCGCATCCGGCTACGGCCGTAGCCGCCGGCGTCTCAGCCGCTGCTGACGCCCCGGCTGCTTCCGCGCCGGACGGCGTCACCGTCGGCCGCACCAGCCGCGCGCTGGCGCTGGCCTCGGCCGAAGAGGTCGAGCGCGAGGCCCTCGCGCAATACGAACAGATGAAGCGCAGCGCCGCCAGCCAGCGCGCGCTGGCCCCCGCCGACAACGCGCAATTGCGGCGACTGCGCCGCATCGCCGCGCAGTTGATTCCGCAGGCGTCGCGCTTCAATGAGCGCGCCAAGCAGTGGCAATGGGAAGTCAACCTGATCGGCTCCAAGCAGATCAATGCCTTCTGCCTGCCCGGCGGCAAGATCGCGTTCTTCACCGGCATCCTCGATCAACTGCAACTGAGCGATGACGAAGTGGCCGTCGTGATGGGCCATGAGATCGCGCACGCCTTGCGCGAGCACGGCCGCGCGCGCGTCGGCAAGGCGCGGCTGGCGCAGGGCCTGACGCTGGGCGCCTCGGTGCTGTCGCAGCTGTTCGGCTTCGGTGATCTCGGCGGCGCCGTCGCCTCGGGCGCCGCGCAGCTCACGATGCTGAAATACGGCCGCGACGATGAAACCGAAGCCGACGTGGTCGGCATGGATCTGGCCGCGCGCGCCGGTTACGACCCGCGCGCCGGTATCGTGCTGTGGCAGAAGATGGCCGCCGCCTCGAAGGGCCAGCCGCCGCAATGGCTGTCGACGCATCCGTCGCACGACACGCGCATCGCCGAGATCAAGCGGCAGTTGGAGGCGACGCTGCCCTTGTATGCGGCCGCCCGCGGCACCACGGTGGCGCAGTTGCCGCCGTATCAGTCGAGGGCACCGGCCAAGCCGGTGCGATGAGCACGCAAACGGCCGCAGCCGGCGCCCACCGCGCCCGGCGCCGTCTATGGCCGCGAACCATCGCACACCCCCTAGAGCCACCCTAGAGCGACCCTTGTGCGACACCCTTGAGCGGCCCGGAGGAGGCCCTCGCGCAACCAATTTCAGGCTAACATCGATCCATTGCGCGCCACCCCACGCGCAAGCCGTTTCAACGGAGAACGCGATGATCCGATCGATGCTTGCGGCTCTGGCCGCGTGCCTGCTGTCGCTGACAGCCCCCCAGGCACATGCCCAGCTCAATGTGGGCGACGTGGCTCCCGATTTCACCGCTCAGGCCGCGCTCGGCGGCAAGCCGTTCCGCTTTTCGCTGACCGAAGCGCTCAAGAGCGGGCCGGTCGTGCTCTACTTCTTTCCCAAGGCTTTCACACAAGGCTGCACCATCGAAGCCAACCGCTTCGCCGAAGCGCACGACGAATACGCCTCGCTCGGCGCCACCGTCATCGGCATGTCGGGCGACGACATCGAGACGCTGCGCCGCTTCTCGGTCAGCGAGTGCCGCGACAAGTTCGCCGTGGCTGCCGACGCCGGCGGCAAGGTCATGCAGGCGTACAAGGCGACGATGCCGAACGTAGTCACCTACGCGCGGCGCATCTCGTACGTGATCGGGCCGGATCGGCGGATCAGCTATGCGTTCGCCTCGGGCAGTCCTGACGATCATGTTCCCAATACGCTGGCGGCGGTGCGCGCATTGAAGCAGGCCAAGCCGTCGCACTGACCGCAATCAACGATGGAGGCATCCACCCGCAGCAGCCTGCACCCCGACTTGCATTCAGTCTTGCGCCAGCCTGCGGGCCGCCTCCTGCAAACCGGCCAGAACCCTATCGGCCAGCCGGGCCGGAAAACCGGCCGGCAGCGCCGCCGATACCGTCTCGATGACACCGGGCGTGCGCTGCACGAGATCGCCGATGATGGCCGCGGCGCCCTGCCCGTCTTCAGTCATGATGCCGTGTCGCCGGCCTATGCCGAGCCAGTGACGCTGCCTGATCTCGCGCATCTTCCAGTGCACATTGCCGGCACGCAGCGCCATCGCCAACCTGACTCGATACGGCGATACCTGACTCGGTCCGTTGCCCAGCAGCGGATAGGCCGACATCACGTCGTACAGCGGCGCCAGCGAGAATGCGCCGCCCGCATGCAGTGACAGGCTGAAATTCTTGGCATGGCCATCGGGGGCGCACAACATCCAGAACAGCAATTGCGCTCGAAAGAAGGTTTCGCGATCGCGATCACACCGCAGCGAGCCTCTGAGCACGTCCAGAATGCGATCGATGCCCGGGCCGCCATTGGATTCATACTTCAGGTGCGGCGGCGTGCCGGTAGCCTGGCACAGATCTTCCTGCGGCAAACGAACCAGCCAACGGCCATCGTCGGCCCAGCGGCGATCGAAGCGCTCGATACCCAGCACCTTCTGGTCTTCGAACAACAGCGGATGGCAGCGCGCCATCGGCAGCCCGTAGGCTTGCAGGATCTGCGCGCACAGCCACTCATTTTCGACTGAATCGCGCAAGTCGAGCCGCATGTTGCCGACCAGGCCCAGCGGCAGCTTCAGAATGTGCGTAGTCGGCGTGGCACCGCGCGGCCGCCACCACTGGCCGGCATGCCACAGCAAGGCGGTCTTTTCCTGCGCGCCAGCGATCGAAATGCGCAGATCGCCGTCATCTTGCGCACCGGCCAACGGCGTCGGTGTCAGACTGGCGCGCAGCAGTCGCGCCACGGCAGCTTCATTCAGCGGCTCGGCATCGATGATGCGGACGTCGCCAGGATCAGCGCCATCGGGAACGATTTGCAGCGCGCCGACACAGTCACGACCGATCTGTTCGAGCAGATCGAAGGCGTCATCGCCGGCGGAACGAAAGCGGCGTGCGAGCCGCTGGCGGATCAGTTGGCTATCGGGCAGCAGATTGTCGAAATACGCGCGCACGACGGCGCCACGATGCGGCCGATTGCCCGGCGTGAAGGGTAGCGACAGGGACAACGGCCGGCCCTGCGGTGCGCTCGTCCACACAGGATCGTAGTGCAGCTCATCGCCTTGCGGCGACGTTCGCCAAGTGCCGACCAGGTCGCCATTCATCCATAGCGTTAGCCAACGTGACCGCGAACGGCGTGCCATGGCTTACCACTGCGGCCTGTCGGCGCGCTTGCCAGCCTTGGATACCGGCTGGGCGCCGCGTTTTCGCAGCACTAACTCGACGCCGAGAATGGCCAGCAACTTCATCAGACGAGCCGTACTGACGCTGTCGGCATTGCGTTCCAGCGCCGACAGCGTCTGTTGCGTGATACCCATGCGATCGGCCACTTCAGCCTGGGTCATTCCTGCGGCTTTGCGAAAACCCTGCAGAATCGCTGGCAGTTGTTCAGGGCTGCGAACGGGGAAATCATTCATTACAGATCAAAAGCTGTTCTTTGATTTAACAAATCATAGGCTGTTATTTCATTTAACACAATATAAGCTGTATAAGCGCTTTCGGGTTGCGCCCCACTGTGCCGGCATTGGGTTGGCAGCCCCGCCTAGGGGCAAATCAAGGATCGACGTCGTAATCGATCGTCAGCGGCGCATGATCCGAAAACCGCTGCGTCAGATAGATCTCGGCACGCACCGCCCTGGCCGCGATGCCCGGCGTAGCGATCTGATAATCCAGCCGCCAGCCCACGTTCTTGGCCCAGGCCTGGCCGCGATTGCTCCACCAGGTGTACTGGTCGGGCCGCTGGTCGAGCAGGCGGAACACGTCGACGAAACCCAGTTCGTCGAACACGCGCGTCAGCCACGCGCGTTCTTCGGGCAGGAAACCTGAGTTCTTCTGGTTGCTACGCCAGTTCCTCAGGTCGATTTCCTTGTGCGCGATGTTCCAGTCGCCGCACAGGATGATCTCGCGGCCGCTGGCGATCAGCGCCTGCAGGTGCGGAAGAAACTCGGCCAGGAAGCGGAACTTGGCGGCCAGCCGCTCTTCAGAAGAAGAACCTGACGGCACGTAGACCGAGATGACGGTGAGTGCGCCGAAATCGGCCTCGACGTAACGCCCCTCGGCGTCGAACTCGGTGCTGCCGAAGCCGGCGCGCACCGAATCGGGCTCGCGGCGCGCATACAGGCCTACGCCGCTGTAGCCCTTCTTCTGCGCCAGGTGAAAGAACGCCTTCATACCGCCGACGCCGCGCAGCACGTCGTCCAGATCGGCGTCCTGCGCCTTCACTTCCTGTACGCACAGCACGTCGGCGCCGTGGTCGGCGGCCCATTGCACCCAGCCCTTGCGCGCCGCGGAGCGGATGCCGTTCAGATTCAGCGTGACGATTCTCATCATTACAGCATTCCATGTGGCGGCTGGGGCCGATAGCTTCAACGGGCGATTCGGGCGCGCAGTTTAGCTTGGTTCCCCTTGCTCTGACGCTTTATGCATTCCAAGTCCGGCGGCGTGGCGGACTCGCGCGTTTGTTCCATTTGATGCCTGGACTGTGCGGGGATGGACGCCCAGCCGACGAGCACAAAAATCCGCTTTTTTGAACACATACCGGATAATATGCATAGAAATCCGTGTTTTTTATACACATTAACCACCATGCCTATCCGCCCTCTCGACCAGCTACATCCGGAACGCTTCGACACCGCCCCGATCCTGAGAAAGCTGGCCAGCAGTAGCCGCAAACTGGCGGAACTCAAGGGCGTAGTGGCATCCATTCCCAACCAGGGCATTCTGATCAACACGCTGGGCTTGCAGGAAGCAAAGGACAGCTCGGAAATCGAGAACATCGTCACTACCCATGACGAGCTGTTCAAGGAAGACCGCGGCTCCGAAACGCAGGCCGCTCCGGCCGCCAAAGAGGTGCTGCGCTATCGCCAAGCGTTGCACACGGGCTTTCGGCTGGTAAAGGACACGGGTCTGCTGACAGTCAATCACATCATCGAAATTCAGAGCGAACTGGAGCGGAACTCCGCCGGCTTTCGCAAACTACCCGGCACGGCCCTCAAGGACGGTGCGGGCCGGACCGTATATACCCCGCCACAGGATCCCGACGTCATTTTGAAACTGATGCGACAGCTCGAGCAGGTGATCAATATGCCGGACATGTTCGCCGTCGACCCCTTGATAAAAATGGCGCTCATCCACCATCAGTTCGAAAGCATCCACCCCTTTTACGACGGCAATGGGCGTACCGGGCGAATCGTGAACGTTCTTTATCTGGTCAAGGAAGGATTGCTGGACATTCCGGTCCTTTACCTCAGCCGCCACATCATGCGCACGAAGGCGACCTACTACCACTTGCTGCAAGCAGTGCGCGATGCTGACCGCTGGGAGGATTGGGTGCTTTACATGCTGGACGCCGTCGAGCAGACGGCCGGCCAGGCCGTGCACACGGTCATAGCGATCCGCGCAGCGCTGATGGACTACAAACACCGCATTCGCAATCAGCACAAGTTCTACAGCCAGGATCTCATCAACAATCTGTTCATGCACCCATATACCAAGATCGAGTTCGTGCAACAGGATTTACAGGTATCTCGCCTCACCGCTACCCGCTACCTGGACACGCTGGCAGATACAGGCTTCGTTCAGAAACAGAAAGTCGGCCGCAGCAACTACTACATGAACCTGGCGCTGACGCGGATCCTGATGGAGCCGGATGACCCTATGGCGCAAGCACGATGACCTGGCGTACCCATACGGCTGCGGCACCACAGGCTGATTCGATGAGACGACCCGTATCATTGCGGCATCCCATTCGCTCGGCGAGGCAACTTTGACAGACGATTTGCGCGCGCAGTTCATCCGGTTCTCACTACAAGCCGGCGTGCTGCGCTTCGGCGAGTTCCGCACCAAGGCCGGGCGCCTGTCGCCCTATTTCTTCAACGCCGGCCTGTTCAACGACGGCGCTTCGCTGGGTCAACTGGCGGGCTTCTACGCCCGCACGCTGCTGGCGGCGCGCGACGCGCAGGGCCTGCACTTCGACATGCTGTTCGGCCCGGCCTACAAGGGCATCGCGCTGGCCTCGAGCACGGCGGTAGCGCTGGCGCAGCAGGGCCTGAACGTGCCGTTCGCCTTCAACCGCAAAGAGGCGAAAGACCACGGCGAGGGCGGCACGGTGATCGGCGCGCCGCTGGCCGGACGCGTGGTGATCGTCGACGACGTGATCAGCGCCGGCACCTCGGTGCGCGAATCGGTCGAGCTGATCCGCGCTCACGGCGCCGAACCCGCGGCGGTGCTGATCGCACTCGACCGGCAGGAACGCAGCGGCGACGCCGAGCGCATCGGCGAACGCTCGGCGGCGCAGGACGTCACACATCTGTACGGCATTCCGGTGCTATCGATCGCCAACCTGACCGATTTGTTGGGATTCCTGGAAAGCGCCGAAGGCAACAGCGAACTTGCCGCCCATCGCGAGCGCGTCGCCGCCTATCGCGGCCAGTATGGAGTGACTGCCGGCAGCTGACCTAGCATCGACGGTATGAAGACAATGGTCCGATTGCCGTGGATGATGCCGCGCCGGCTGGCCGCGGCAGCGCTCGCCATTGGACTGCCCGTATCGGCCTTCGCGCCGGCCGCCTGGGCCACCGGCGAGCAGCGCGCCCCGCGTGCGCTGTATTCGTGCCAGGACGCCAACGGCCGCACGCTGGCCAGCGACCGGCCGATTCCCGAATGCGCCGCGCGTACGGTGCGTGAGCTGCGCTCCGACGGCATCCTGCAACGCGAAGTGCCGCCGCCGCCCAGCGCCGAGGAAATCCGCCGCCGCGAGATCGAAGAGCGCGCCCGGCAGATCGCCGCGCGCGAGCTGCGCCAGGCCAAGGCGCGCGACCACGCGCTATTGCAGGCCTATGCCGACATGGACACGCTGAACGCGGCTCGGCAGCGCCGGCTGGCGGCGATCGACGATGAAATCACGGCCGCGCAAAAGCGTCTGGCCGACCTGCACGAGGCGCGCAAGCCGCTGCAGGCGCAATCCGCCGGCCGGCCCGAATCGCTGCCGCCGCCGCAGCGCCAGCGGCTTTCCGACATTACCAACGCGATCATCGCCGAGAACGCTTTCATCGCGCGCCGCGGCGCCGAGCGTCAGCAATCTGCCGCGCAATTCGACGAAGATGCGATGCGGCTGCGCCAGTTGCTCGGCGAGCGCTCGCTGCTCACCCCAGTTTCCGGCGCAGTAGCTCGTTGACCTGTTGCGGGTTGGCCTTGCCGCGCGAGGCCTTCATCACTTGGCCGACCAGCGAGTTGAAAGCCTTGTCCTTGCCGGCGCGGAATTCTTCGACCGACTTCGGGTTGGCCGCCAGCACCTCGTCGATGATGCCTTCGAGCGCACCCGTGTCGCTGATCTGACGCAGCCCGCGCGCGTCGATGATGCGATCGGCCAGATCGTCGCCGGCCGCCGGCTCGGCCCACATGGCGGCGAAGACGTCCTTGGCGATCTTGCCCGAGATCGTGCCGTCGTGAATGCGCCGCAATAGGCCCGCAAGCTGGCCCGCAGTGACCCGAGCGTCGGCCATCGATAGCCCATCACGGTTCAAAGACGCAGCAACGTCGGTCATTACCCAATTTGACGTCAGTTTGGCGAGCGCCGCGCGGGCCTCCGCTGCGCCAGCGCCAGCCAGCGCCGCCACCACCGCCTCGAAGTAGTCGGCGGTGTCGCGGCTGGCGGTCAGTGTCAGCGCGTCATAGGCCGGCAGGCCGAAATCGGCGGTGAAGCGCTCGCGCCGCGCCGCCGGCAGCTCGGGCAGCGAGCTGCGCACGCGCTCGATCCAATCATCGGCAATGGTCAGCGGCGGCAGATCGGGATCGGGGAAATAGCGGTAGTCATGAGCATCTTCCTTGCTGCGCATCGACCGGGTTTCGTCGCGATCCGGATCGTAAAGCCGCGTTTCCTGCACGACTTTGCCGCCATCTTCGATCAACTCGATCTGGCGGCGTACCTCGAAGTCGATTGCGCGCTCAAGGAACCTGAACGAGTTCAGATTCTTGATTTCGCAGCGCGTGCCGAACTCGGCCTGCCCCAGCGGCCGCACCGATACGTTGGCGTCGCAGCGGAATGAGCCTTCCTGCATGTTGCCGTCGCAAATGCCCAGCCACGTCACCAGGCCGTGCAGCGCCCGTGCATACGCCACCGCTTCCTTGGCCGAACGCATATCGGGCTCGGTGACGATTTCCAGCAGCGGCGTTCCGGCCCGGTTCAGGTCGATACCGGACATTCCATGGAAGTCTTCATGCAGCGATTTGCCGGCATCTTCTTCCAAATGAGCCCGAGTGAGCCGAATATAGCGTTCCTGCGGCGGCGTCTTGTCGTCGCTGCGCCAGGCGATCGCCAGCCCGCCGCCGGCCACCACCGGAATCTCGTACTGGCTGATCTGGTAGCCCTTGGGCAGGTCGGGATAGAAGTAGTTCTTGCGCGCGAATACCGAACGCGGCGCGATGCTCGCGCCTACCGCCAGGCCGAAGCGGATCGCGCATTCGACGGCGGCACGATTGGCGACCGGCAGCACGCCCGGCAGCGCCAGATCGACTGCACTGGCCTGCGTGTTCGGCTCGGCGCCGAAGGCGGTCGATGCGCCGGAAAAGATCTTCGAGCGCGTGGCCAACTGCGCGTGCGTCTCGAGGCCGATGAC